>DAOMQQ010000004.1:0-65225 GCA_035445405.1 Hyphomicrobium sp. | reverse complement strand
CCTGGTTGTCGTCGCCGAGCACGGCATTGCCGGAGCCGACACCCTGCGCCGAGTTGCGATCGCCGAGCACGATGTTGCCCGTTCCCGTTCCGGTGGCGTTGTTGTCGTCACCCGTGACGATGTTGCCGGTCGCGACGCCGGCAGCAACGTTGCGGCTGCCGCCGACGAGGTTGCCGGTAGCGGTGCCCGATGCCTGATTGTCATCGCCGAGCACGACATTGCCGGATCCGACGCCCTGCGCCGAGTTCCGATCGCCGAGCACGATGTTACCCGTCCCCGTTCCGGTGGCGTTGTTGTCGTCACCCGTGACGATGTTGCCAGTCGCGACGCCGGCAGCAACGTTGCGGCTGCCACCGACGAGGTTGCCCGTGCCAGTCCCCGAGGCCTGGTTGTCGTCTCCCGTGACGACGTTACCCGAGAA
This sequence comes from Hyphomicrobium sp., assembly GCA_035445405.1. Lineage (GTDB taxonomy): Bacteria > Pseudomonadota > Alphaproteobacteria > Rhizobiales > Hyphomicrobiaceae > Hyphomicrobium_C. The sequence continues at coordinate 64,804 of DAOMQQ010000004.1, read as the reverse complement.
GGTGCCAGTCGCAACGTTGCGGTTTCCGCCCAGGACAAAGTTGCCGGTGCCGGTGCCATGGGCCTGGTTGTCGTCGCCAAAGACGGCGTTGCCGGAGCCGTCACCGTTCGCGGTGTTGCGGTCACCTACGACGACATTGCCCGACAGTGTGCCGGTGGCGTTGTTGTCGCTGCCTGTCACGAAGTTGCCGCTCAGGAACGAGTTGGCGCTGTTCCTGTCGCCCTCCACGACGTTGCCGGAAAGGTCGCCGAAGACCTTGTTGTTGCTCCCGATCACGAGGTTGCCGGAGCCGTCGCCGATGGCCTTGTTGCTATCGCCGAAGATGGCATTGCCGGAAAAGTTGCCGATGACGATGTTGTTGTTGCTGTCGCTGCCAGGCAGGCCGACGAGGTTGCCCGAGGCCACGCCGCTCGCCTGATTGTTGTCGCCTGTGACGGCGTTTCCGGAGAGCGCTCCGCTCGCCTGGTTGTTCGAGCCCTCGACGAGATTACCGACGACGAGGCCCGTGGCGGCGTTGCTGTCGCCGGTGACGAGATTGCCGGACAGTGTGCCGAAGGCGAGGTTGTTGTCGCCGCTCACCACGTTGCCGCTGAGCACGCCGATAGCGATGTTGTTGCTGCTGCCGACGAGGTTGCCGGAGCCGAAGCCGATAGCGGTGTTGAAGTCGCCCTCGACATCGTTGCCCGACAGATTGCCGAACACGTTGTTGCCGTTGCCTTCGACGGCGTTCCCCGAGCCGCTGCCGACGACATTGTTGAAGCTGCCGTTGACGAGGTTGCCGGAGAAATTGCCAAACACGCTGTTGAAGCTCGCCCCGTCGCCGTAGCCGTTGCCGGACAAGTCGCCGTTGATCGTGTTGTTGTTGACGTCGTCGCCCGCGAGGTTGCCCGAACCGTTGCCGAAAATGGTGTTGTTGTTGAAATCCACACCGTTGCCGGAGCCCGACGCGTTGCCGATGATGGTGTTGTCGGAGAACCCATCCTGATTGAGAATTCCCGAGAAGTTCCCGATGATCGTATTGTTGGTGACCGATCCGAAGTTCAGGCTGCCGGATGCGTCGCCGATGATCGTATTGTCGGTGACGTCTCCGAATAGGTTGGCACTGCCGGACCCATTGCCGAAGATCGTATTGCCGACGACATTGCCGCCGTTTCCGCTGCCTGAAAGATCTCCGAGAATGATGTTTTCGGAGACGACGACCGTGCCACCGCCGACAAGGTCAACGCCGTTTCCGCTGCCCGACCCGTTGCCGACGATGACGTTGTTTTCCATGAGGGCGCCGCCGGCGCCGAGAACACTGAAACCGTTGCCGCTTCCGGAGTCGTTGCCGAGAATGACGTTGTTTCTCAGGATGGCGTTGCCGGCGCCGAGGCCGCTGCCGCCGTTGTTGCTGCCCGACTCGTTTCCGATGACGACGTTGTTGATCAGCTCAGCACTGCCAGAGCCGATAAAGGCCGCGCCGTTACCCGACAACGAGCCGTTGCCGCCGACGAAGTTGTCGTGAACGGTTGCAAACGCGTCACCGCCTCCCGTGGAGCCGTTGTTCGTCAGCGAGTCGTTGCCACCGACGAAGTTGTTCTGGATGTCGGCGCTCGTGTTGCCGCCGGCCAGGCTGCTCCCATTGGCTCTGCCCGAGTTTACGCCAATGATCGAATTGTTCAGGATGGTCGCGGTGCTCGGACCAGCACCTACGCTGGCGCCGTTTCCCCAGAGCGAGCCGTCGCCGAAGACCTGATTGTTTTGAATATTGGCGGTGCCGGATCCCACCCCGAAGACGCTGACACCGTTAAACCTGAGCGCTTCGTCCCCCACGACGTTATTCTGAGCGCACGTCAGTCCCGCGATCAATCCGGCGTTCGTGTTTCCCGAGTTTGTGCCGGTAATGTTGTTGGTGCCGGCGCCGCAATTCGCCGCCATCGCCGCATTCGGCATGGCGGCCATGCTCAGCGCACTCGCTATCGCGGCTGCACTGACCGTCAAAAGCAAACGTCTTACGTCGCGCTTATTCTGTCGGCCGGAAGCCGACCCCCCATCCCCCTGCAACATGGTACGCAACTCCTAAACGCTGACATACACTTGTACTTTTCGGTTTCAATACGCTTGCGGCGGCATTTCAAGGTTCAGATAAATACTCTTTTATTTCAGTGTTTTATTTGCCGCTTCTACATTTTTGTCCACAGACTTATCCACACGCGATGCAGTTGGGCATAAGTCCGACCGCGTATCAAATGAACTCAAAATTAAAGCAGTGTTTTTGGTTTGCTCCGTTGCGACAATGCCACATGCTCCGCATGCTGTACGTTGAACCGTCAGTAAATTTTTGAGTTGGATTGCTCTGCGCAAAAAGTGTCCTGCGACACCGCAAGTCTGAGTCACCACGCAGATCGACGTGCGTAACGACCGAGCGCGATGCACTCATCTCCTTGGAACGGGCTACCATCTCTCGATCGCGGAAGGCCGCTCACGCCGCCGTCTAGTGTCGTTGCGAAAAATAACGCCGTTCCAGAATATTTGGGAGTGACTCCGTGCTCTATCGCTCTTCGCCCATTCGCCAGCTCGCGACTGCCACAAGCGCTATCCTGCTCTTCCTGGCTGCGGACATCGCAACGGCTGCCGCTGACGTTTCGGAGGCGCATCTTGCGAAGAGCGCCCCGGGCGCCATCCTCAGAGTCTGGCCACTCGAAGGCGGCGCGCCCGACAACGCCAAGGCCTATCGCATCCTCTATCGGTCCGTCGGACTGAACGGCGAGCCGATTGCGGTCACCGGAGCCGCGATATTCCCCGACGGGGAAAAACCGGCAGCCCCGCGTAACGTCATCGCGTGGGCGCATCCAACCTCGGGTGTCGTCTCCCGCTGCGCACCGACATTGATGCCAGATATTGCCGGCACCATCCAAGGCATCGATGACATGCTGGATGCGAACCTCGTCGTCGTGGCCACCGACTATGTCGGGCTCGGCACAAAAGACACTCATCCGTATCTCGTTGGCGTAAGCGCGGCGCGGGCCGTGATCGATTCCGTGCGTGCCGTGCGCCATCTCAAAGACAGCGGAGCTGGAACACGGTTCGCCGTTTGGGGGCATTCCCAAGGCGGGCACGCGGCGCTTTTTACCGGAGAGCACGTGCGGGAATATGCCCCTGAGCTCAAACTCGTCGGCGTTGCGGCGGCAGCCCCGGCGACATATCTCGCGGCTCTCTTTGAGGCCGACAAAAATACGTCGAGCGGGCGCAGCTTGTCCGCAATGGCGCTTCACTCCTGGTCCGCGTTCTTCAAGCTACCGCTGGAGGGCGTCGTGGCGCCGGGCGCTTTCCGCGCATTTCAGGCGCTGGCAAGCGATTGCATCGAATCGATCGAGGATTTCCTCAAGGAAGACGACGACGAGACACGCCTCGCGAGACATGCCTTTCTCCTAGCGGACCCGACAACTCTGCCAGCGTGGCGTGCCATCATGGATCGCAACACCCCGGGTCAATCCGCGTCGTCCGCACCCCTCTTTCTGGCGCAAGGGACGGCTGACGAGGTCGTCGGGCCTCACAACACGCGGACATTCATGCGGGCCTCGTGCCGTCAGGGGACGAAGGTGACGCTACACGTTCTCGAAGGCGGCACGCACATGTTCGCGGGACGCGACAGTGCCGGCGCGGCGGTCCGGTGGATGCTGGATCGTTTCGACGGCAAGCCCGCGCCGAGTGATTGCTGAAGGACGCTGTTGCGATCCGCAACGTGGCTTGCCCTGCCAAGCTGCCCCCGCCGGGCAGCAGACCCGCGACATGGTCGAGCAGCCGCTTTGTAACGCACCGCATTGGAGCTGTTGGCGATCCCGGCAGGATTCGAACCTGCGACCCTCTGCTTAGAAGGCAGATGCTCTATCCGACTGAGCTACGGGATCGTGCCTCACGTGGCGCCACCCCGCACCCGAGTGCGCGGCGCGCGCCGTCATCGTGGCCCTTCTATATCAAAGAGATCCGCCTGCGCACACCCCACCCCCGTGCCGTATCTTGCCCGGAGGATCGCGCGGCTCAGTGGGTCCAGGCTCCGAGACGCCCGAACTTGAAGTTGTCGGCGTAGGACTTGCGGATGAGATGGCGCGGCTTCGGCTCTTCGAGACGGTAGGGAATCCCGTTGCGCTCGGCGTAGGCGATCGCTTCTTCCCTGGTCTCGAACGACAGGCGAACCTGCGCGCGCATATCTGCGGAGCTCGTCCAGCCCATCAGCGGGTCGATCTTGCGCGGAACCGCCGGCTCATGCTCGAGAACCCAGTTCTTGGTCCGGCCCAGGCCAGACTGCATGGCGGTCTTGGCCGGCTTGTAGATGCGTGCCGTCACGGAATGGCCTCGCTCTGTCATTCGTCACTGTTCTGTCCTTAGCGCTGTCGGCGGCGGCCGGCAAGCGCCCAGGCGACGGTGTGCAAGCGGCTCAGCGGCGCACCACCAGGCCCGCCGATTCTGCGCGGCCCTGCCAGCCCGCACGTTCCAGCTCGGGGTCCAGGTGCTCTTCCACCGGCCAGCCGAGACAGAGATAGGCGATGAGCTTCCAGCTCCCGGGGATCTCCAGCGCGCGCGTGACGTCGTCGGGATCGAGGATCGAAACCCAGCCGACGCCGATCCCTTCCGCCCGCGCTGCCAGCCACAGGGTGTGGACGGCGCCCACGACCGAATAATGCAGCGTCTCCGGCATGGTCTGGCGGCCGAGCCCGGCCCCGTCATCCGTCGCCTCGTCGGCAAAGACGGCAAGATGAACGGGTGCGCAATCGAGCCCTTCCAGTTTGAGGGTCGCATAGAGCGCGCGCCGCTCGCCTTCATAGCCGGCGAGCGCGCGCTCGTTCGCGCGTTCGAACGCGCCTCTCACCAGGTGGCGGCGCTCGGGGGCATCCACAAAAACGAAACGCCAGGGTTGGCAATTCCCGACGGACGGCGCGTGACAGGCAAGCTCGATCAGCCGCTCCACGGCGCCTTCCGGCAAAGCGTCGGTGCGGAAGCGCCGCACGTCCCGGCGCCACAAGACCAGATCGCGGAACCGATCGGCGAACTCGGGTGCGAACACCGGCGGCACGGCGGTCTCGCTCCGATCCGCCATCGCGTCACGCCGCCCTATGGTGCGCGCACGAGAGGGCAGACGGTCTTCCTCCTTCGCAGCTCGCGCCGATCTTTGGGCTCCTCTTCCTCATGGGCGAACCATGCCAGGAGCAAGCACGGCGCGCAGAGCGGCGTTCGCCCCGACCACGATGATCGCAGGCGGCTCGATTCCACTGACTTTCACATCCGACACGAGCCGGCCAAGGCGCGTTTCGAGAATGCGCTCCTCGCCGCCGGTCGCATTGGAAATGATGGTGGCGGGCGTATCGGGCGGAAGCCCGCCGCGCTCGAACGCCGCCACGATCTCGGGCAGTTGCGCCAACGCCATGTAGAGGACGATCGGCTGGCCGGTGGCCGCCAGGGCCTCCCAGTCCGCCGCGCCCTCGTCGCCGGAGGCGCGGTGGCCGGCCGCGAGGATCACGGCGTGGTTGGTGTCGCGGCTCGTGGCCGGAATGCCGACGAGCGCGGGTGCGGCAAGGCCCGCGGTGAGGCCCGGCACGACGCGGTAGGGTACGCCAGCCTCGACGAGTGCGCGCGCCTCCTCGCCTCCTCGCCCGAACACGAACGGATCGCCGCCCTTGAGCCGCAGCACACGCCGCCCCTTTTTCGCCTCGGCAACGATCAGCTCGTTGATGTCGCGCTGTTGCGACGAGGGCCGCCCGCCGCGCTTTCCCGCGAAATGGATTTCCGCGTCGTCGGATGCGAGACGAAGAATCCGAGGATCGACCAGTGCGTCGTGCACGATCGTGTTGGCTTGGCGCAGAGCATGGACGGCCATGACGGTGAGCAGGCGAGGGTCGCCCGGTCCCGCCCCCACAAGCCAGACCTCGCCGGGCGCCATTTCGGGGAACGGCGGAAAGATGTCGGAGGAAAACGGCATGGGCGCTCGGATGAGGTCGTGGGATGGGATCGGGCGCGGACAAGGACCAAGCGCGCTCGCGCACGAGCTAAGTCCTTGCGGCCCGGCAATTCAAACGAAAAACGCCCCTTTAGAAAACCATCAGAAAGATCAGGGCAATGAGCCCAATCGCCGCCGCCTGAAACACATAGGCGATCCGATAAAGGCGGAGTGCGCGGTGAATATCGGCTGCCGTCAAGGCGCGCCGGCCGGACCCCATCCACGAATTGTCGATCCTGCGGCCTCCGAGGTCGATCGGCCCTGCGAGCGTCACCCCCAGCGCTCCGGCCATGGCGGCCTCCGGCCAGCCGGCGTTGCGCACACGATGGCGCGGGCCGTCGCGGACCGCGGACAAGAGCGCGCTGCGCCAATCGGCGCCCGGCATGGCCCACGCTGCGGCCGCCAGCCAAAGGGCCGCGAGACGCGCGGACGGGATGTTGACGGCCTCGTCCAGGCGCACCGCGGCCCAGCCGTAGGACCCGTGCGCATCGGGATCGGACGGATGGGAGGCCATACCGCCCACGGTGCTCACCGTCTTGTAGAGCGCACAGCCCGGCAATCCGAATACGGAAAGCCACATCAACGGCGCCACCACGCCTTCGGAGAACCCTCCCGCAAGGCTTTCGATGGCGGCACGCGACACACCGGCTTCGTCGAGCGACGCCGTATCGCGATCGACGATCGGCGCGAGCGCGGCACGGCCGGCATCCACGCCGCGTTGCTCCAGGGCATCGGCAACCGCCGAGACGCGCTCGTCGAGACTGCGTCCGGCAATCAAACTGCTCGCAAGGACGGCTTTTGCGATCACCGCCAGCGCCACGGGCAGAAGGAGATCCAGCGTTCGATCGAGCAAAAGCACGCAGGATACGCTCACCAGGAGAACGGTCGCGAGCGCCAGCACACCTCTCAGGCGGCGGCGCGAAAGCGGGAGCGAGCGATCGTTCCAGGCGGCGGCGGCCCGCCGGACCAACGCACTCATCCATCCGACGGGGTGCCCGATCTTCGCGACCAGCTTGTCCGGATAGCCCGCGAGCGCTTCGATGAAGAGCGCGAGAAAGGCCAGCGCAAAAGTCATCTCTACCCTCGTCGGAGTGGCTGTGATTGGACGCCGCGGACTTCACGCAAAGGCCACGGATTAGAACTCAACGGATCTTCGGCGTCGTGCGTGGTCCGCCGTCACATCTCACTCCCGGCCTAACTTATTGTTTTTAATAATATTACGCGGCTCGGCTCATCGCTACGCGGAAAAGGCGCCCATTTAGGGGTGTTGAATCGGGAAAAATTCCCTATAACAAGGTTACATTATTCCCTTCTCTGCTTCGCATTCTCAGGACTCCATGAAGAACAGCAAGCCCGACGCCTCGCGCCCGTCCGCGCTGACCACCCTCGACCCGAGCCACCCCAACTACGACGCGATCCTGCTGAAGCGTGCGCGTCTCGAAGCGTATCGGCGGCGCCGGCTCGAGAACCAAGGCCTGCTGCTGGCGCGCGACAAAACTCCTGTGGCCGCAAAGCCGACGAAAAAGCGCACACGCCGCCGGGACGCGTGATCCGTCCCGGCGCCTCTCGCGACCTCGGCTGATCGTACCCTGATCGACGTCGCACTCCTCTGCGAACACAGATTCTCCAAACACGGGCCGCATACTCTGCAACCGCGGCCTCCCCCGAGACACACGCAAAGTCTTGCGCCATCCTTGCGGCGCGTCACGCGCGGGAGCCAAATTCGGCTCGCGCGCGTTGTGCTTGGTGCGCATGCCGCGCTTCAGCCTCTCGCTCGGGAGAACCATCGCGTGACACCATCGTCTTCCAGTCTTTCGTCGCTTGCCCTGGCTGCCATCCTGTTGGGCGCCCCTTCAGCGTCTGCTTTCGACCCTCCGCCGCATGTTCAGCTTGCACAGGCCGACGGCGAACAGTCGGACGAGACCCCAACCGGGCTCGGCGAAGACGGCGCGGAGGCGCCCGAAGCGCCACCGTCTCCGCCGCCAAACGAGAGCGCTCAAGACGAAGCACCGCCGCCGGAGGCGGAGCCTCCACCTCCACCGCCGGCCGAACCCGAGCCGCCGCCTCCTGCAGCTGACGAGGCGCCCGAGCCCGCGCCTCAGCCCGAGCCGGAACCTGCTCCCCCCGCGCCGCCGGCCGAAGCACCTGCGCCGCCCGCTGAGGCGCCCCCTTCCGAAGCGGTGCCATCCGTCCCCGACGCTCCGCCGCCTGCGCCAGATGCACCGCCTGCGCCTGCGCCTGGGCCCGCACCCGATCCCGAACCCCAAGGGGAGACGCCGCCTGCCGTCCAGCCCGTACCCTCTCGCCCGCAGCCCGACGGGCAACCGGCGCCAAAGGCCGCTCCCGACGAGGGCGTGCGCCCGCGCCCCGACCGGGAGCCGCGAGAAGGCCGTGCCCCCGCGGCCGCGCCGCCCGAAGTCAAAGACCTCAAGGAGCTCCGAGAGGAGCGCAAGGAGCGCTCCGAAGATGGCGGCAAGCGCATCGTGATCGAAGAGCCGGACAACCGCGTGATCGTGCGGGAAGGCGGACGCTCCATCATCCGCGCGGATGAAGGCGAACGCTTCCGGCGGCTCGGCGGACAGCAGCGCCGCGAAAAGCGCGACGGGCTCGACGTCACGATCAGCGTTCGTCCCGGCGGCATCGAGATCTTCACCGAGAACGACGACCGCGGCCGGCCGCTTCGTCGCTATCGGCGCGACCGCGAGGGCCGCGAAGTCATCCTGTTCGACAACCGCGATTACTATCGCCGCCACCGCGGCGGCTCGTTCACGGATGCCATCGTCGATCTTCCTCCGCCTCGCGTGACGATCCCGCGCCGCTCGTACGTCGTCGACTACGAGGATGCGAGCGACGAGGATGTTTACGATGCGCTTGCCGCGCCGCCCATCGAGCGTCTCGAACGCACGTATTCGCTCGAGGAGGTGCGGCGGTCGCCGAGCCTGCGCGCGCGGATGCGGAGGATCGATCTCGACGTCATCAACTTCGATTTCGGCGCTTGGGGCGTCGCGCCGAGCCAGTATCCGGCCCTCGAACGCATTGCGGACGCGATGAACCGCGTCATCGACCGCAATCCCGACGAGATGTTTCTGGTCGAGGGGCACACCGATGCGGTCGGATCGGACGAGGACAACCTCAGCCTGTCGGACCGGCGCGCGGAGACCGTCGCCATCATCCTGACCGAGGAGTTCGGCGTGCCGCCGGAGAACCTCGCCACGCAGGGCTACGGCGAGCACTATCTCAAGATCGATACGCAAGCGGCAGAGCGGCAGAATCGGCGCGTTGCCGTGCGGCGCATCACGCCGCTGATCTCACGCGGCAACTGACGTTGCAGAACGCGCTCTGCAAGTTCGAGGAGGCGGCCATCGTGCCGCCTCTTTCGTTGCGAGGGGCCGGAACCGTCCTTCCGTGCTGCACGTTACACAGTCAGTCCAACGAACAAGAGGTCTAACCAATGCCCGTTCTTCTCTGGATTCTCGGCGTTCCGCTCAGCGTCGTTCTGTTGCTGATGATTTTCGGCGCGGTCTAGGTGACGCCATGCATCCGTTCTTTGCGGCCTATCTCTGGTCGTCGCTGTGGACCGGGATGATGTTCGGCCGCGCGGCATCTGTGCCCGTCGCGACAGCCGAGGCCATGCCGGAACCTGTTCAAGCGAACAAATGACAATGTCGACACACCGACGTTGACACACGGTGACGTTAGGCGGCGCAAGCCGCCTAACTTTTTTGTGCTCGTGTTTGCGCGGACGACCCTTCCGCCGCCGATGCGCTCAGCGCTTCGCAGGGGAGTTCGCGCTGAGCGCGTCAACGCCGCTCTTCGCTCGCCGCCTCGCACCAGGCCAGGATCTCGTCGCGATCGTGCGGCAGCACGTGCGGCTCGTCGCCGATGAAGCGTCTCCAAGCGTCGAAATGCATCTGCTTCACGCCGACGAGAACCGGCACATCCATCACAACCGCGCTTTCGATCATCGAGCGGAATCCGCGACCGTCGGTTTCGCGCTTGCCGAAACGGTTGATCACCACGAGCCTCGTTGCGGGATCGAGCGAGGAGGCGGCGAGGCCAACCGAATCCTCCAGCGCCTGGGTGTCGAGCCGGCATCCCGACGCCGTCGGGCCGAGCTCGTCCGACATCTCGATGCACGCGCCTGTCGCGAGATCCTCGAGCGTCATCTCGCAGCGGCTGTTGCGCGGCGCGCCCGGCGATTGCACGGCGCCTGCGAGCTTCCAGCCGGTCGAACGCAAATCATAGGCGATGGTCGCGAGCAGCGTGTCGACCGTCGGTCCCTGATCGCCTTGGTAAACAATCGCAGCAATGTTCATCTCGGGCTCTCCTCTCCCGAACAGCCGGCCATGATGCCGTCCGGAACAATGCTTCCCGTTGCGCGCCACTGAGCCGGGCTTCTTGACCGGGGTCAAGTGCAAGCAATCAAAGGGCCGGCGCGATCCATTCATCGCCCGCTCGGCCTCCGTCTCATACTGTCAGAGAGCTGCTAAAGTGCCGCATCGGCGCGACGGGCTTCTTTGCTCCACAGCAAAGAGCGCAACGCGAATGCTCCTACAAAGGAAGAAACGGGCGATGCCCGCTCCATCCGTACCGAAAAGGAGACGACCGATGGCTAATCATTTGCAAATGACACGGCGCACGATGATGGCCGGTGCGGCGATTGCCGGCGCGCTGGCTCCCGTCGTGAGCGGACGCCCCGCACAGGCGCGCGAGCCCGCTCCCAATGCGCCTGCCGACATCGCCTCTCTGCCTCGCGTGAAGGTCGAGCTCGTGAAGCCGCCCTTCGTCCACGCGCATACCCAGAAGGCCGACGGCGGACCCAAGATCGTCGAGTTCACGATGACGATCGAAGAGAAGAAGATCATCGTCGACGACCAAGGCACGGAAGTTCACGCCATGACCTTCGACGGGTCCGTTCCCGGTCCGCTCATGGTCGTGCACCAAGGCGATTACGTCGAGCTGACGCTCATCAATCCGCCGACCAGCAGCATGCCGCACAACATCGACTTCCACTCCGCAACGGGTGCGTTGGGCGGCGCCGGACTGACGCTCGTCAATCCCGGCGAGCAGACGGTGCTGCGCTGGAAGGCCACCAAGGCTGGCGTCTTCGTCTATCACTGCGCGCCTCCGGGCATGGTCCCCTGGCACGTCACCGCCGGCATGAACGGCGCCATCATGGTGCTGCCGCGCGAGGGCCTGACCGACGGCAACGGCAAGGAGCTTTCCTACGACCGCATCTACTACGTGGGCGAGCAGGACTTCTACGTGCCGCGCGACGAGAAGGGCGACTACAAGAAGTACGAGACCATCAACGACTCCTACTTCGACACGGTCCAGACCATGCGCACGCTGGTCCCCAGCCACATCGTGTTCAACGGTGCGGTCGGCGCCCTCACCGGGGACAACGCGCTCAAGGCGGCCGTCGGCGAAACGGTTCTCATCATCCACTCGCAGGCGAACCGCGATACGCGCCCGCACCTCATCGGTGGCCACGGCGACTACGTCTGGGCAACGGGCAAGTTCCGCAACCCGCCTGATCTCGATCAGGAGACTTGGTTCATCCCCGGCGGCACTGCGGGCGCCGCGCTCTACACCTTCGAGCAGCCCGGCATTTACGCCTACGTGAACCACAATCTGATCGAGGCCTTCGAGCTTGGTGCGGCCGCCCACTTCACCGTCACGGGCGACTGGAACGACGACCTGATGACCACGGTCGTGGCACCGTCGGCAAGCTGATGCTCTCCCGGAAGGCGGGCGGCTTAAGCCTCTCGCCTTCCCTCTCCTCTTCCTTTCCACGTCCGGAACCGGCGGCGGTTCACCGCCTCTCTCCCTAGGTGCCGGTTTCGGACGTGCGGACTTTGGCACGGAGGCCGTCATGACCGCTCTTTCCATCAAGGACGACATCCTTCACGCCGCGCTCGTCGGATCGTCGATCTTCGTGGCCGTGGTGGCAGGCGCCCTCCTGATCAAGACGACCTTTATCGCCAGCGAGCCGTCCGCCATCGCCCTTGCCGATGCGCCGCGCGTCGTGACCGTTGCACCGCGCACGTTCACCTATCGCGCAGCCGGAGAGTACTATGAGAACGGCTACGAGGTGGACGCGCCGATGCGCACCGTCTCGGTCAGCGCGCCGCTCACCATCATGAAATATCAAGTGTCCCGGGCGGACTATGCCCGCTGCGTGGCCGACGGCGCCTGTGGGGCAGCCGAGCCGGAGTTCCGCGTGACCGGAGACATCGACGTTCCCGTGACGGGCGTGAGCTATACGGATGCGGAGGCCTATGCGTCCTGGCTCAGCGGGCAAACCGGCGAATTCTGGAGGCTCCCGACCGACGAGGAACTCGCTTTCGCTGCCGGATCGCGCTTTCCCGACGATGCGCTCGGCTCGAGCAGCAATCCCGCCGACCGCTGGCTCGCCAATTATCGCAAGGATGCGGAGCGCAGCGCCAACCGCGACGGCGTGCCGAAGCCGCTCGGGCATTTCGGCGAGAACGAGCTCGGCGTCTCGGATTTTGCCGGCAACGTCTGGGAGTGGAGCACCACCTGCCGGCAACGCACGGATCTCGATCGCGGCCCGACGGCAAGCCTCGCGCCCTCCTCTTGCGGCATCTATTGGGCGGCAGGGCAGCACCGTGCGGCGATGGTCTTCTTCGTGCGCAACCCGAAAGGCGGGGGATGCGCCGTCGGTGCGCCGCCCGACAATCTCGGCTTCCGTCTCGTGAAGGAGACGACGTGGTACGAGCCGCTGCTCGTTGCCGTGCGCTCCTTAGGCATACGGCTCTAAGTTTTTGCTTTATCGTGCTTCTTATCGGACTTCGTGAGAGCACGGCTTCGCCATGACCCGGCTCCCACTTTTCCGGAAGCACTCTAGGCCGGCGCAGAACCGCCGCCGCCCACTGTTGTCTACCCTGCACGTACCGCATCTGCACGGCGCGCCGGTCCCTGCGACGCGTCGCGCCTCTCCTCGGCCCGCCCGCACCGGCCGGCACCGCTCTTGATCTGCAACAAAGACTTTTCCCGGGTCGCCACGGATGATGGACGCTCGAGCCATTCTCCTGATCGCTTCGGCCGAAGAACCACGTGACCTTTCGAGGTGAGGCGCCCATCCGTGAAGATGCACCGCACCGTCATCAAATCGCTTCCCCTCTTCGAGACGATGAGCGATGCCGAATTGGACAAGCTGCTGGCGCAGGCGACGCCACGGCGCGTGCTGCAAGGCGAGGTCGTCTTCAAGCAAGGGGAAACGGCGACAAGCTTCTTTCTCTTGCTCAGCGGCCGGCTGAAGGTGACCCAGGTGACGGGCGACGGTCAGCAGATCATCGTTCGCGTCGTGCATCCCGGCGAGCTCTTCGGATTCGCGAAGGCGCTCGCACGGCCCGATTATCCGGGAACTGCGACAGCCGTCACCGACAGCATGACCCTCGCCTGGCCGAGCGACCTCTGGTCCGATTTCATCGGCCGCACACCTCTTCTCGCCGCCCGGACCATGCAGACCCTCGGGCGGCAGCTCGACGAAGCGCACACTCGTATCCGGGAAATGTCGACGCAGGAATCGGAGCGCCGGGTGGCCCATGCGATCCTGCGTCTGTCCGGGAAGGCCGGCCGCAAGGAAGAGGCCGGCATCCAGATCGGTTTCCCGATCTCCCGTCGCGACATCGCCGAGATGACGGGCACGACGCTCCACACCGTCTCGCGCATTCTCAGCGCCTGGAACTCTCAAGGGCTGGTCGAGGTCGGGCGACAGAAAATCATCGTCCGCGACGTCGTGGGTCTCTCGCGGCTCGCCGAGGGGAAGCCGGACTGATACGAGCTTGGTCTTGTGGACGAGTATCGTTTCTGCTTTCACCCATCGTGCTGGGTGGCGGCAAGCGCCTGGCGGATCACGCGACCGCCTGGGGTCCGCTCTGGGTCAAAAATCGACAAATGATGGTCAGCCCCCGCGTGTCTGCCCCACCTTCAGGTTCGCACGAGCTCACACAATCAGCTAACCGACGCGATGGGCCAGGAGCGGAACTCATGCAAACTGGGCTGCCGAGAATTCAATGAAGGAACGGAGCTTCGGCGTTAGCCTGCGGTCGGGCGCGAAAAGTGAATGCATCGGCCGGTGTGATCGCCAGCCCGGAAGAATGCGGACCAATCGTCCGCGTTTCAGATCTTCTTGCGTCAGTTCTGCTTGCTGAAAAATAACCCCGAGGCCCGCCAGAGCCGCTTGTCTCAATGCCTGTCCGCTGTTCGCCGAGAAACGTGACTTCGTGGTGACCGTAACCTTCCCGTCCAGCCCGCTGAATTCCCATCGCTGCCCGATTGCCGTTCCGGAAAAACCCAGGCATTCATGCCCCTTCAGGTCACCCGGCACGGCGGGTGTTCCCCGGGCTTTTAGATACGCCGGTGCCGCGCAGGCGATGATTTCCATCGGACGCAGGCCGCGTGCGATGAGAGAGCAGCAGAGGCCCCGCACGGAAAACGCAGTCATAGCCTTCATCGATCAGGTCGACGACACGGTCGGTCAGCGTCAAGCGAACAGTGACTTCCGGATTCTCTTTCATAAATAGAGATAGCAGCGGCGCGAGGCTGTGGGCCCCGAACGTGACGGGAGCGTTCACCCGTAACTCGCCGCGCGGCTTGGCCCTGCTCTCGGCGGCAATCGCCTCGGCCGCTTCGAGTTCTGCAAGCACGATGCGTGTGCGCTCGAGGAAATCCTTTCCGGCATCCGTCAGACTCTGACGGAGAGTGGTGCGATTGAGCAGGCGCACGCCAAGATGATCTTCCAGCGTCCGGATGTGCTTGCCCGACCATCTGCCCCGAGATGTCGAGCGCGTCGGCCGCCGCGGCAAACGATCCTGTCTCTGCGACCTTTGCAAAGACCTCCATGCTGGCGAGGCGATCCATTATTACAAACCATGAGTTTCGAGTGCCTCCACCACAAGGCCATTTATTACGATTTGGAAGCGGTTCATATCAGCTCCACAAGGCGGGGACGCCCAGTCAGAATCTCGTTTCCGAGGTGAAAAAGATCACCAACGGGAAGGGGGCACGCATTGCCTTCGACCCAGTCGGTGGGCCGGAGGTTCCAAAGATTCTTGAGGCGTTGTCGTTCTTGGGAATCTTCTTCCAGTACGGCGCGCTCGACACCAGCAATGTGCAAGCCCCGGTGCTGGCCCTGCTGGGCAAGGACCTGACAATTCGCGGCTATCAGCTCTTCGAGATCACCCAGGACATGAAGCGGCTCGAAAAGGCCAAACGGTTCGTTGTAGACGGCCTCGCTTCAGGGGCTTTGAAGCCCGCTATCGCTAAAACGTTCAAGCTCGACGAGATCGTCGATGCCTATCGGTTCATGGAATCGAATAAGCAGGTCGGCAAGATCGTTGTCACCGTCTGAAGGGCTGCGCTCGGAGGCTTAGGCTTCCGGGCGCGCCGCCCGGCAGACGTTGACGGTTCGCGCGCCATCCATCGCCGAGCCCCACATCGACACCCGATACACAACCGCCAAGCGTGCGATCAACCTTTGCCGATTGACCGAAATCAACGCGCGTGGATCCTCATCGGCCCTAGTCTGGCGCGTTATCTCCATGAACTTCCCCCGAATAGTCTCATGCTATTCGGTTCTGCAGTCCCGTGGCCCAGGCGGCGGGGCTGCATTTTTGTTCCGGACGCAAAGCACGTCCCCGCGGTGCAGCGTCATCCGCAATCAGGCCCTCACCTAGTTCACCGCGCAGCATGAAACTCCACGTAAAACCGGACCGGCCCCATCGGCTGCACCTCATGCAGCTGTTCCGGCCGCACCAAGCCGGGTTTCCCGGGTATGAGAACCGTTTCGCTCGCGGGGTCAAAAATCCGGTAGAGCAGTTCACCCTCCAGAACATGGATCAGCGCCCATGTTCCCGCCTTGGTGCTGTGCGCCTTCTGAAGGCCCGCTGGAACGGTGTCCTGGTTGAACTCAGGGGTACGGCGATAGGCAATAAGGCCATCCGGAAGTCTTTCCATGGCAGGATTCCCGTCGTTTCTACGGCTGCGGAATATTGCGTTGTTGCAGCCACGCCCTCATTTCCGCGATCTCGCGCTGCTGCGCCGCGATGATTTCGCGCGCAAGCTCATGGTTGTGATGGTCCTTGCCGAACCGCAGCACAATTTCCGCCATGTCGATGGCGCCTTGGTGGTGGGGGATCATCCCCAGCACGAACGCCTCGTCCGGATCCGGGTTCGCCACCCCTTCCATCATCGGCCCGTGCATCTTGTCCATGGCGATGGCGTAGGCGGCCGAGGCCGTGTCCGCCGTCCCCGCCACGCCGTGCATGCCGTGCGGATGCTCGGCGTTGGGCGTATGGGTCAACCGTTCGCCGGCCATTGTGGTTGCGGTGTAACCTGCACTGTAGATGGCGCCATGCAATCCCCAATACAGGCCCCCGATCACCAGCAAGGCTGACGCAAGCCCGGCGGGTACACCGGCAAGCGATGATTTCAGGCGGGGCAGCGGACGGACGTCCCGCGTGTGGTCGGCGGCAATGGCCACGATGACGGCCATAATGAGGGCATGCCCGATCAGGTCGATGCGGCCGAACGGATAGACCGCCGCCGTGAAGATGACGAACAGCGCAATCGCCGACAGGCGGCGCACCAGGGGTGTCCACAGCAGGCCGAAGCCCATGGTGAACTCGGCAACACCCGCCATCGGGATAAACATGTCGCGCGGCATGCCCAGGCAATCCGCATCGATCACGCAACCCGGCTATTGGAAGGTGGGGCGGACCCGCCGGGCGACGGAGCTGCGCTCGGGTATTAGGGATTGGACACCACTGCGCTCCGCGCCTGCGGCCGCTTCAAAGCGACAGTGCTTTTGAGGGTAAACACGCATTATTCCGATATAGGAATAATGCGTGCGATAGGCCTCTGTTGTCGCGCGCCAATGCATATTGGCGGCCTGTCATCCACCTCCCACCCACAGTGTCAAGTGTCATTCTGTTTCGACCAGTATGCCCCGAAACGCATGCCGCTATACTGTCAAATGTAATCTGATCTCTGCCCCGTCATATGATCCACGCCAAACGGACGCCGCATGTTGAAGAACACCGAGCTCAACTACGGACGAATTGCGCGAACGATCCACTGGCTCACCGCCGTTCTGTTCCTCGGTGCGTACGTCACGGTATATTACCGGCAGTGGTTCACCGAGCCACGCACACCGGAAAACTGGACTGCGTTGCAACTGCACTTGTCAATCGGGATCAGCATCGCTGTGTTGGTCATGCTGCGCATCGTCTGGGGTATGATAAATATCCACCCCCGACCCGAGCCGGGTGGCAGGCTCGCGCAGATGGCTGCACATTGGGGGCATCTGGCCCTGTACGCAATCCTGATCGTCATGCCGCTGACCGGTTACCTCGGCACCGGCGTCGACACGGAATGGTTCTTCCTTTTTGACCTGCCGAAGTTCGAAGACACGTGGCTGTTCAAGGCGCTCGTCGAAGGGTGGATGGGATTGAGCTTCAAGGAATTCGACGTGCCGGTGGACTTCATCCACAAACAGGGCGGAGCTACGGTCGTCTGGATGCTGATCCTTGGCCACGCTGCCGCGGCCCTCTACCACCACTGTATCCTCAAGGACAGGACGCTTGTGAAGATGACGACCGGCTAGACCGCTTCCGGAAAAGTGGGAGACGGGGCCATGGCAGAGTCATAGGTTCCCGGAGCCCGATAAGACGCCCGACAAAGCTAAAGCTTAAAATCGTTCCGCGAGTCCACTCCTGCAACGGCTCCAGGCGTGACGCCGAACCGATCCGCCCGTCACAGCCCTCGCGATGTAGAGCGTCGGCGCACAGTCCCGGACATGCGTCTCTATTCAACCACTGCGTCACGTTCCGAATAGCGCACACGCCGGTGCAGCGCTAGGATGACATCCGAAAGCACGTGGTTAAAAGCAACGGGAGTAAAGGTGCTTAAGGCGATGCAACAGCGTCCCCGCCGGCCGCATGCCATGCTTCTTGGATTATCGGTGACGATGATCGGGGTGCTCGCCGCCACCTCGAACGTTCGGCCGGCCCAGGAGCCTCGCGTCATCGTCGAAACGGTACGCAGCATGCCGCTCGTTTCCCGATTGGAGCTGTCCGGCACGGTCACGCCGCGGCGCCTGTCCCAGTTGTCGGCCGAGGTGCCGGGATCGGTCGCGGCCGTCCACCACGACGCGGGTGCCGAAGTGTCCGCCGGTGAGGTGCTCGTCGAACTCGATCCCAAGCTGGAGGAGATCGCACGCCAGCAGACAATCGCACAGATCGCCGATGCCGAGGCGCAACTTGCGGATGCGCATCGCAGGCTCGGCATCGCGGAGGATTTGGCGAAGCGCTCGCACGGGCCCCAGAACGCCGTCGACACCATCAAAACGGAGATTGCCGTCCGCCGCGCGACCGTCGAGCAGCTCAACGCGCAGCGTCTTGCCTCGGAAGAGCGCCTCGTCCGCCACCAGATCAAGGCGCCCTTCGCAGGCGCCATCGCGCGCAAGATGACCGAGGTCGGCCAGTGGGTCGTGCCCGGCACCGCGGTCGCCGAGCTGGTCGAACTGGACGGGCTCCGGATCGATCTCCCGGTTCCCCAGCAGCACTTCACCGCCCTCAAAGAGGGTGTCGATATCTCGGTCGCCTTCGATGCACTGCCGAAAGCGACGTTTCCCGCGCGCATCGATGCCATTGTGCCTGTGAGCGATCCGAACGCGCGCACGTTCACGCTGCGGGTCGTACCGATGAACCCGGAGATCGCGATTGGGCCGGGCATGTCGGCACGCGCGACCATCAGTCTGCGCATGGGGACGGAAGGTCTCGTCGTCAGCCGCGACGCGCTCTTGCGCCAGCCGGACGGTCGCATCACGGCATGGGTGGTCGAGGAAAATGGTGACGGCCATCGCGTGCGCGAGCGTCGCGTAGAGATCGGCCTGTCGTTCGATGGGCTGACGGAAATTCGGTCTGGCCTGAAGCTTGGCGACCGCGTCGTCGTGCGCGGGAACGAGGCGCTCACCGAAGGCCAGTCGGTCGAGCTGGCAAGTTGAGGCGAACCCTGAGGCGAGGCGGATAGGTGTTCGAGGCTCTGGTCACGCGCGGGACGCTCACGACGGTTGCGACGCTCATCCTCTGCGTCGTCGGGTTGGTCGCGACGCTGCGTATTCCCGTGCAGATGATCCCCGATGTCGATATCCGCACGGTGACGGTGTCGACAAGCTGGTCCGGTGCGACGCCGCAAGACATCGAAAAAGAGATCATCATCGAGCAGGAGGAGTACCTCAGATCCATTCCGAGCTTGCGGCGGATCATCTCGCGCGCATCGAGCGGAAGCGCCGAGATCGAGCTCGAATTTCCCTATGACGTGGATCTCACAGAAACGATGATCCGCATCAACAACGCGTTGAGCCAGGTCCCCTCCTATCCGGAGAACGTCGACCAGCCTCGCATCTTCGCAAGCTCGTTCAGCGCCAACTCGTTCATCTATCTCCGCGTCTCTCCGCTCGACGGAAATCCCAACGAGCTCGACATGGACATGATGCGCGACTTCGTGGACGACAACGTTCGCGCGCGCCTGGAAAGCGTGCCGAACGTCTCCCGCGTCACCATCGGCGGCGGCGCGGAAAAGCAGGTGCAGGTGCTGATCAACGCGCCGGCGCTCGCCGAGCGGGGACTGACGCTCACCGACGTCCGAAATGCCTTGGCGTCCCGGAACCGCGACACGTCGGGCGGCGAGATCGAAAGCGGAAAGCGCCGATACCTTCTCAGGACCATCGGCCGGTTCGATGATCTCGAGGATCTGGAAGAGCTGATCGTTGCCCGCCGCGGCGACGCGATCACCAAGCTCAAGGACGTGGCCCGGGTGCAGCTCGATCATTTCGAGATCCGGCAGCTCGCGTACGTGAACAGAAAGCCGATCATCTTCCTCTCCATCCAGAGAGAGGCCGGATCGAACGTCATCGACATCAAGCGCGACGTTCTCGCCGAGATGGAGGCGATCAATCGCTCGGTGCTCAATCCGGCCGGCATGATCCTCGAGCTGACCTCGGACGACGTGGTCTACGTGGAGGCGTCGATTGCAAACGTCTGGACCAACCTCGCCATCGGCGTTGTGTTGGCAGCAGGCGTCCTGTTCTTGTTTCTCCGCTCGGTCACCGGAACGCTGATTGGATTGGTCGGAATGCCGATCTGCACCATCGCCGCGTTTCTCGGCCTCCTGCTGTTCGGGCGCACGATCAACGTTATTTCTCTCGCAGGCATCGCGTTCGCAATCGGCATGACGATCGACAACACCATCGTGGTGCTCGAGAGCATCGCACTCGAGCGGCGGAAAGGCCTCGAACGCTTCGCGGCGGCCGTCGAAGGTGTGCGCAAGGTGTGGCCCGCCGTGATCGCGTCCACCATGACGACCGTTCTCGTGTTCGTTCCGATCGTGTTCATCAAGGAGGAGGCCGGGCAGCTCTATTCCGACATCGCGATTGCCATCGCCGCGTCGATCCTCGCGTCCATGTTCGTGGCGATCACGGTCGTGCCGACGGCGGCCGCACGCATTGATGTCTCCCCGCGGCGGGCGGCCGCGAGATCATCCGGTGGTGAGGCCGTGAGCACGATGGTGTCGTGGATCGTCGGGAACCCCGGCCGCTCGCTTGGCACGATCGCCGTCACGGTCGGCCTTAGCGCGCTGATCGTCGTCTACCTGCTCCCGCCGGCCGAATATCTGCCCGAGGGCGAAGAGCCCAAGGTGTTCGCCACCATGAACGCGCCGCCGGGTTACAACTTGGAGACCATGGCGCGCATCGGCCGCGAGCTGCAGGACGATCTCATGCAGTACGTCAACGACGATCCCGCGCGCTTCAAGCGCGGCGAAGTGGCGTTTCCGGCCATCAAGTATGTCTTCTTGAGGGTCGATCCCGACG
Organism: Hyphomicrobium sp.; assembly: GCA_035445405.1. Classification (GTDB taxonomy): domain Bacteria; phylum Pseudomonadota; class Alphaproteobacteria; order Rhizobiales; family Hyphomicrobiaceae; genus Hyphomicrobium_C. The sequence goes on along the minus strand of DAOMQQ010000004.1, from coordinate 43,931 downwards.
GCCTGCGCATCATTTCCGAAACTCTCGATCCGGCGGACATCGATGCGTTCATGACCGCGATCATGACGAAGTACCGGACATATCCGGGAATGCGGGCATTCGCGTCGCGGGGGTCCATCATTTCGAGCAACGACGGGGGCACGCGCAGCGTGAGCCTCGATATTTCCGGCCCGCGTCTCGAGGAGATCTTTGCGGTCGCACGTGCCGCCTACAGCCGCGCGGAAACCGTGCTGGAAGGCCCGCGCATTCAGGCGGATCCGCCGACCCTGACGCTGTCGCAGCCGCTCGTCGAGATTCGCCCGAATTGGGAGCGTTCGGCGGAGCTCGGCATCACGGCCGACGAGCTCGGATTCTCGGTGGCCTCCCTCACCGACGGCGCCTTCGCGGGCTATTTCTATCAGGACGACGAGAAGATCGACATCTACTTCTATGCCCATGATCCGTCGAACGTGAAGGTCGACGACTTGGGCGCGCTTCCGATCTACACCCGGCAAGGAACGATCGTTCCCCTCTCTGCGCTGGCCGACGTGCGTGAGACGGTCGACACCAGCACCATCCGGCGCATCAACGGAAAGCGCACGGTGACGCTCAACATCATCGCACCGCGCACGGTCGCACTCGAAACAGCTGTCGGGATCGTCGAGCGGGACGTCGTAGACTATCTGCGCAGCACGGGCGCTATCCCTCAGGCGATCAGCCTCGACATCTCGGGCGCGAGCGACCAGCTCGATCTCACGCGGGAAGCTTTGTTCGGGAACTACATCGTCGCCGTCGTGATCATCTATCTGGTGCTCGTGGCGGTTTTCACCCACTGGGGCTATCCGTTGCTGATCATGGCGTCGATCCCGCTCGGCATTGCAAGCGGGATCGTGGGATTAACCCTTTTGAACGTTGTCGGCGCGCTTCTTCCGTCCGTTGGGCTCGCGGGCTTCCATCAGCCGTTCGACATGATCTCGATGCTCGGTTTCCTGATCCTGATCGCGACGGTCGTGAACAACCCCATCCTCGTGGTCGACCGCGCGGCCATCAACATCCGCCAATTGGGGATGAAGCCGCGGGCTGCCGTGATCGAGGCGGTTGAAACGCGTCTGCGCCCCATCGCAATGACGACGCTGACGACGATTTTCGGGCTTGCGCCGCTCGTGTTCATTCCGGGCGAGGGAACCGAGCTCTATCGCGGCGTCGGCGCGATCGTCCTGTTCGGAATTCTGGGGAGTGCTGTCGTGGCGCTGACCTTCCTACCGGCTTTGACGACGCTCACCTTCACCATGCTCACGCGGAAGACGCGCGCCGGTTCGCCTGCGGATACACCCCGCCGACAGAACGTGCGCCCCCATCATTTCACAGACTGAACCAACCCTACCGTTGACCGCAATCAATGCAGTAGGCGGCACTTTCACGCAAAATCAGCTTGCGGTCCCGCAGTCCGTTCAAGCCAAAACGGTAGCCGCACGGCCCGGCGGATCCGAGATTTTCGGGCTGGGCGCGAAGCCCGAAGCGGATCTCCACCGCTTCGGGCGTTAGTTTGCGCCGACAACCGCTGCGCCCCACGCTCGCGTCCACCTCGAAGCGACGGTGCTCTTTAGCGCAAACACGCTCTATCCCGGCTAATGCGCATACGCTTACCCCGCAAGTTTCGGGGTTGCCCATGGACGCTGCCACACCGTCTTGCTCCTTTGGGAGGCAGTTTTTACCATTCCCTTCAGCACGACCACCTTGGATCCGGATGGCACACGCCGATGGAGATCGATCACGTCGTGATGAGCATCCGAATGCAGCCTGGAGAAACCGCCTTGCCGATGGTACGGGGCTCGGACGTGCCGTGAATGCGGAACAGCGTGTCTTTGCCGTCTTTGAACAGATAAAGCGCACGGGCACCGAGCGGGTTCGACGGCCCTCCAGCCATACCGCCTCTCAACTTTGCGTAGAGGGCGGGGTTGCGCCGGATCATGTTTTCCGTTGGTGTCCAGCGCGGCCATTCGCGCTTGTAACCCACTATTGCGCTGCCCGCGAACTCTAAACCGGCTACACCGACCCCGATCCCGTAACGGATCGCTATTCCTTGATCCTGCACGAGATAAAGGAAGCGATTTTCAGTATCGATGACGATCGTAGCCGGATGTTCCGACGTTGCGAAATCTACGTATTGGCGCAGATTGTGTTCGGCGAGCCGGGATGTATCGACGGCGGCAATCGGAAACTTGTCGTCGGGGATGGCGCCATAGCGTTCCACATTTTCTGCGGCCTTCGACGCAGTCTCATCCGCTGAGCCGATCCACGCCGCAAATTGTGGAGACGCCGCCTTTGGCGAAGAACATGCCCCAACTCCCGCCGACACGAGCATCAATACCATCGGCAGTAGAATTCGCTTGCTCCAAGCGAGGCCCATAGTCCCCGCCTGATGAGTTGACGATTTCGGAAAATCACGGGTAAAGGATGTAAGGATGGCTGTTTCGCCGCGGCGCGCGGCGATCAAAGCGTCCACAGCGATCCCAACGGCACAATGCCGTTCGGATTGAGAGCCTTGACCGAGAAGTAGCCCCGCTTGATATGGTCGATGCTCACTGCGCACCGCATCACGCCATCCTTACGGCTGCTGCTCAACTTCATGCTGATATTATTGTCATGGGCGCACACCGAAAGAACCTGCTCAAAGACGTATTTGTCGGCACGACAATCGAGCGCGTGATCCGGACCGGATCTTGGCCGGTCCTCATGGTGAACCAGGAGCCAACCGCCGCCTATGGCAACATCCTCTTTGCCCTTGATCTATCGGAGGCCTCCGCGGCAGCCGCGAAAATTGCCATAACCCTAGGACTTCTCGGCGATGCACGCCTGGGTCTGGCGCACGCGTTCGATCCGGTTGCGGAATCCAAAATGATCATCGCAGACGTCTCTCAAGAGAAAATAGAAGACTACGTGAAAGAGGAGCAGTTGAAAGCGACGTCCGAACTTTTGGAATTTGCGCGCGGGCTCCCCTTAGATGTCGGTCGCTGTCACGTGCATGTCGTGGAAGGAGATGCAGCCGCCGTCATCGCCAATATCGTGCGATCCCAACAGCTCGATCTCGTCGTGGCCGGTACACATGGTCGCTCGGGAATTGGGAAGTTTTTCTAGGGAGCGTTGCGGAGCAATTGCTTCGCAGCCTCGACACCGACATCCTCGCGGTTCCGCGAAAGCAACCCTCTCCAGACGAGGCACCTCACCAAGGGGTGAGGTAACGAGCTGCCATTGCGCTGTCCTCCAGGTTGCGTACTCGTTTCCTGCCGGGGCATTTCGGCGACTTCGCCGGTACCATCTCATGGTTGCCGAAACAGGACTTATGGCATTTCATAGGCATCGGCGGTCGCATGTGTGTGTACCGCGATGGACCGCAGGATCTGTTCCGCTGGAGAATTTTCGCATGTGCCATAACATCAGCGGCCGTCTCATTGCTGCAGCTCGAGCCCTGGCCGGGGTGAGTTTGCCTGACTTTGCCGCCGCCGCCCGCTTGCCCGTCGACACGATGCGCGATTTGGAAGCAGCCGGGAGCGCCTTCGTCACCTCGGAACAAAAACTTAAAGCCATCCACGAAGCTTTCAAACATTTTGGTGTTTTGGTCGTCGATGAATCGGACGGATTGGGGGCTGGCGTGAGGCTCAAATTCACCCGCCAAGACGTCGCCCAAATCGCCCGTCTCGAAGGAGAGGGCGGCATAGTTGCGTCCGACGACGCTCCGTAGGGCACCTATCGGTCACACCCAGTTGAGACCGGGCATCCAAAGGAATGCATGGATTATATGCGTGACCGCGTGCGGGCCAGCGAGCCTATGCTTCTTGAAACAAGCGGTCACGCATCTTTACTGCGCGAGCGGACTTCGGGGCGAACTTCAGAACGGCCTCCGTCACTTGGTGCTTTTGAAACGCTTTAACGCTTCCGCCAAGTAGTCGATCATCACCCGAACCTTGGCGGGCGGACGCCGATCGGGAGGAAACAGAACATGTATGCCTCCGAGTTCGATAGCGGGCTTGTCCAGCTTCAAAGCCACCAACTCGCCCCGCTTAAGCGCCTCGCCCACGATAAAATTCGGCTGGTAAATTATCCCCTGGCCGCCGACCGCCGCCGCCAACAGCGCATCGCCGTTATTGGCGAACAGGTCACCACTGACCGCAACCCGAACCTCCCCGCTCGGGCCGAACGCCCACTCTTTCATATTTTGCATCGCGGAAAGCGAATAGCTCAAACAGTTATGCTGCGCCAGATCGGAAACACGACGGGGAACACCGCGCCGATTTAGATAATCGGGTGCCGCGCAGACCAACATCGCGCTGTTTCCCAGGCGGCGCGCCTGCAGCGGACTGTCCACCAGTTGGCCGATCCGGATTGCCAAATCCCATCGGCCGGTCACCAGATCCACCAGATTATCGTTGAGGCCAAGCTCTACCGATACCTCAGGATGTCGGCGGCTGAACTCGGGCATCAACGGCGCAACAAATCGGCTCCCGAATGAAAGGGGCAAATTCATACGCACGAGCCCCGCAGCCTTCAAACCCTGAGAAGCAATGGCCATTTCAGCATCGGCAATATCCGGCAAAATTCTCTGGCAAGCCTCGAGGTACTCGCTGCCAGCTCCGGTCAGGGTCAAGTGCCGCGTCGTGCGGTGGAATAATTTGATCCCCAACCGCCTCTCGAGCGCATTGACGTGCTTGGTGGCCATCGCCGGCGACATTCCCATGCGACGGGCGGCCTTAGAAAGGCTCCCCTCGGAGGCCGCTCGCACAAAGACCTCCATGCTTGTCAGGCGATCCATTTCTGCCTCCTCCCCTGGGTGTTAATAGGTGGCGGCCACGGCTGGACGGTTCTCGGCACTCAACTCGTCGCAAAAGGTGACGAGGTTCACTGGATGTCCATCCTTGGAAGCCTGCATTCACCGATCGCGTTGATGCTGTTCGTGATGATTGCAGGCCATATCAGCATGGCGTTCATCAAAAAGGATGGCCTCTTGCAGCGGATGCTCTGAAACGGCGAGGTCAATGTAACCCACCCGTGTCGGCAGCAGACGTATGCCAGCGCGGATTCCGGGTTTGGCACAGGAAAGACGTCGAACACAGATTGTCTACCGCGCTCAACGCGAAAACCGCCACTGAGCCGATAAAGCATGAGGTCGTTGGTCCAGCCTATAGACGGCACTGAACCCTTACGGATTTAGCCAGCCGTCAGCATACGCCAATCGCGCTTATCCGTCCCGTAATGCACCTTGCAGGACGCGGCCATTCTTTAGCGCGAAACAGGCGGGGCGTCACTTTGCTCAAAGTTTTTGCGTTATCGTGCTTCTTATCGGAAAACCGGTTCCCACTTTTCCGGAAGCACTCTAGCACTCGGATGATCCTTTTGCCGTACTGCGGATATTCGGCGGTTGCAAGTGCCACCCGTCCGCCGCTTTTTCGCAGAACGTCATCCGAGAATTAAGCAGTTTGTTAGCAATGCCGGTGGGAGCTCCGGCAATAATAAACACGCCATTAAGCGTGCGAAAGCTACCATTTCCTCCTGCTTGCGACCGGCCGCAGGAAAAGGGTTTTTCATGCTGAGAATATACGACTGTGTGGCCCGGGAGCATGAACCACGCCTCCTGATCCTCACCCTGCTCCTATGCTTCTTTGCTGCATCAACTTCCGTGATCATGGCAAAACGCGCCACGGCGTCCGGGGATCACAGCCGCCTCCGCTGGCTCCTGGCCGCCGGCCTCGTGACCGGAGTTGGAATATGGACCAACCATTTCGCGGCGATGCAGGCCTTCTCTCCCGGGTTCGAAATCCGGTTCGACGCAATGTACATGTTCGCCGCACTCGGTTGCGCCATTGTCTTTTCCATCGCCGGCTGGACCGTGGGCTTCACAGGCGAGCGAAGCCGTCCCCTCGTGGGCGGCGCGCTTATCGGAGTTGGCCTATCCGGCTCCCATTACCTCGATAGCTTCGGTATGCGGGTTCCTGGATACGTCAGCCTCGAAACGGATCTGGTCGTCCTGTCACTCATTGTGGGCATTCCCTTGTGCATGCTCGCCGCCCATCTCCTAGCACGGCACAAATCGGCCGGGTTTCCGATTTCCGCAAGCATCGCGCTGGCCACCGGGATCATTACTCTTCACCTCATCGCCATGGCAGCGGTCAACCTGGTGGCCGATCCGCGCGTGGAAATACCCACGAGCGCTATCAGCCTCGATACCGTCGGCGGATGGGTGTTGGCTTCATCCCTTTGCATTCTCGCGGCAGGTCTTGCGCTTGCGATATACGATCACTACAGCGCGGCAGCCATCGAGGAAGACCGGGAGCGTTTGAGCGAGACAGTGGAGGCGCTCATCCAGTCGGAGGAAAATTATCGTTTCGCGCTTGAACTGAATCCGCAATTACCCTGGACTGCCGACGCTGACGGGTCTTGCCTCGAGATCGGACCAAAGTGGACGGAATACTTTAATTTAGAAACCCAGTCTGCGCTTGGTGTGGGATGGCTCTCCTTTGTCCATCCGGACGACCTGCCGGCAACCGAGGCACGCTGGTTCGGAGCGATTGGCTCCGGACGACCCTTCGATGCGCGGTATCGAATGCGCTGCGGCGACGGCACGTTCCGATGGTTCCGCGATCGCGGCCGACCACGCCGCAAAGACGACGGCACGATCCTTAAATGGTACGGAAGCATGGAGGATATCCATGACCAAGTTCTCGCGGAAGAGGCACTGAGAGAAAGCGAGGAGCGCTATCGCTTGGCCTGCCAAGCCACCAACGATGTCATTTGGGACTGGCACCACGAAGAGGACCGTCTTCATTGGGGCGGCGCGGTATTCTCGAATTTAGGCTACTCCGACGCCATCAAAGGCACGAACTTCGCCTGGTGGGTCGATCGCGTTCATCCCGACGACCGGGACATCGTTCTCCAGAGCTTGAATGAAGCGCTCGCGCGCAACGAAAGTCATTGGAGTCGGGAATACCGCTTCCGAAGAGCGGACGGAACGTATGCGCATATTCTCTCGCGGGGTTATACCGTCACAGAGCCCCATGGGCGCCCCGTTCGATCAATCGGCGCAATGATGGACATCTCCGAGCTCAAGAAAACCGAACTCTCTTTGCTTTGGGCCGCTCAGCACGATGCCCTGACGGACCTGCCAAACCGCTCCCTTTTTCGCGAGCGGTTGACGTCCATCCTCGCTGAAGCAGAGAACCAGAACGATCGGGTCGGACTCCTCTTTCTCGATGTCGACGATTTCAAGCTTTTCAACGACACGCACGGCCACGATGCCGGCGACAAGCTTCTCTGCTGGATCGCTCGCACGCTTCAACAGGGAGTGAACAATGACGCAATCGTTGCTCGTCTCAGTGGCGACGAGTTTGCGATTATACTTCCGCATTTTCTCGACGAGGATCCGGCTACCGCACTTGCGGGCCTCTCTGACCCATTTTGCATCGAACACGAGGCAATCAACATAAGAGTGAGCGCTGGAGTTGCGATCTGGCCGCAACACGCACATTCGACCGAGGATTTTCTCAAGTGCGCAGATCTGGCACTTTACGCCTGCAAGGCCGACAAGCTGGCTGGCCTTCGGATCTTTCGTCCCGAGATGCGCGCTGCCGCTGACACCCGCGCAACAATGCTCGAACTGGCTTCATCCGCGCTGCGGGAAGAAAGGATTTCGGCATATTATCAGCCCAAAGTATGCCTTAAAACCGGGACACTCGCCGGCATGGAAGCCCTATTGCGTTGGCAGCATCCATCGGATGGATTGCAATCGCCCGCTTCGATCGCAGCGGCGTTCGACAACGCAGAATTGGCGATAAAGATCACCGACAGAATTCTTGATTGTCTCCTCGCCGATGTCCGGAAGTGGCTCGATCTCGGACTTGGTTTCGGTCGCGTCGCATTCAACGCGTCTGCAGCGGATTTTGCCAGGGGTGACTTCTCAAGAAAGCTGCTCAGCAAGTTGGATGGTTCCGGGGTCGCTCCACATCACTTGGAACTGGAAGTGACAGAGAACGTCCTGCTCGGGCGCGATGCCGGACGCGTAAGCGAAACGCTAAACGAATTAAATCGAGCCGGCATGTCCATTGCGCTCGATGACTTCGGCACCGGCTATGCGTCACTTTCGCACCTCAATTCATTCCCCGTCGACGTGCTGAAAATTGATCGGTCATTTATCCGCCCTCTAACAGGGGAACAACGCTCTGCCGACGAAGCAATAGTTCGCGCGATCATAGGACTGGCGCGCAACATGAGGATCCTGACCGTCGCCGAGGGTATTGAAACAGCCGAACAGACAAAGCATCTTCAGAAGTTGAAATGCGATTTGGGACAAGGCTACCTGTTTAGCCGCCCCACATCTCCAGATGACGTGCCCCGGATGCTTACTCGAGGGCTTCTCCAATGGCCGGCGCTTGTTCATCACAATCCGGAACCTCACACCAGTTTGGGGCCGTGCTTGTCAGAGTTATCCTCGTCGTAGTCAACATAGGCGTGTTCAGAAAGGCCGACGAATGCGTAACGCCCCACACGGCGAGAACCTATAACCGGCCTTGAGCGCCATTCCATTTTGCCCAATGATGCCGTTCAATGTTGCGGACGCTGATTAAAGCGCGACGAGGTGTCATTATGACAGAAGGAGTTAGCGGCTCGAAAGTGTGTGTCGTTGCAGGCGTAGGTCCGGGGAACGGGGCGGCTTTGGTGCGGCGCTTCGCAAGCGAAGGTTATGCCGTCGCCATGTTCGCCCGATCTCCGGCTACGATGGGAATGCTCGCGGAGGAAAGTCCGCAAGCTCGCGCCTACGTCGTCGACCTCATGCAGCCTGATGATATCAAAGCAGCACTCGAGAAGGTGCAGTCCGACTTGGGGCCGGTGGATGTCCTGGTTTACAATGCGGGAAACGCCGTCTGGGGATCAGTGTTGGAAGTATCCGATCAGGATTTCGAAGCGCTCTGGCGCGTGAACGCACTCGGGGCAATTGCTGCAAGCCGGTTCGTTTTGAATTCCATGATTAGCCGGGGCGCGGGGCAGATCGTTTTTGTCGGGGCCACAGCCTCCCGTCGAGGTGGACCTAAATCCGCGGCATTTGCTCCCGCAAAAGCTGCGCAGAGAAGCCTCGCGGAATCTTTGGCGCGAAGCTACGGCCCGTTAGGCGTCCACGTCTCATTAGTGATTGTCGATGGTGCGATCGACGAGCCACGAAGCCGATCAGCGCTTTCAGACAAAGCGGAGAGCTTTTTCATACAGCCCGATCATGTCGCGGCAACTGTCTTCTATCTCACGCAGCAAAGCCGTTCTGCGTGGACGTTTGAACTGGACATCCGGCCGTTCGGGGAAAAGTGGTAGAATTGTTCTGTCCTAAGCGAGCGTTATCGTGACGTGCAAATAACGCCCAATAATTCCTGTCTTTGTCTTGCTCCCGCCGAGGATTTACTGGCCACCCCGATTACCCCTATCTGAAATGAGAGACACCCTCCCCGCTTGAGCGCGCTTAACGTCCTGTCATTCTTGCCGTCGGCGTCATTCGGGGGAGACGTACGAACGTCTCGCACAGACTGGACAAGCTCCTCGGCGGTGGATGCAACCGCCCGCACCGACGCAGCATATCCTGTCAGACGACCGAGAACCCTTCCAGCTGTTCGGTGCTGCTCCGCGGGCAGCGTTCGCCGGGTCGTGATGCAATCATGCGCCACGGTGTCACAAAGGCCCCACAGTCCTACACTATTTCTTGACTCTTGCAGTCAGCTTTTAATAGCGTCGGCCTCTCGGAGGGATGGGTGCGCTCTCGTCAATCGTTCCTAGAGCGCGTTTGCCGGTTTGGCCAGTCGGCTGGATCGGTTCTGTTCACTTGGGGGTTGAAATGGAATACGTCATTGAGAGCACCGCTCTCGAGGTCTCGAACTCGTCGCCGTTCAGGCGATCGCGCAATGGGCTGCTCCTCGGAGCGAGCGTCGTCAGCCTGCTGATGCTCGGGGGACCCGTCGGCGCCCAGAGCTCGCAACAGCTCGACACCGTGACCGTCGGCGGAGCAAGCGCCTCCTCCGCACAGGAATTGGACACGGACAGCGAGGATACAGCCTCCTCCGAACAGGCCCGGCGCGATGCGCCCTACCGCACGCCCGCCGCCGTCAGCTCGGTGAGCTACAGCGATCTTCAGACCCATGGCCTCCTCCGAACAGGCCCGGCGCGATGCGCCCTACCGCACGCCCGCCGCCGTCAGCTCGGTGAGCTACAGCGATCTTCAGACCCATGGCCTCATCGATACCGACGACGTCGTGCGCGCAATCCCCGGCACTTTCACGCGCGAAAGCCCCAGCAATCCCGGCGTGGCGATCAACATCCGCGGCTTCGAAGGTTCGGGACGCGTCAACACGATGATCGACGGCGTGCGCCAGAACTTCCGCTTTACGGGCCATGAGGCGCAAGGGTTCGCCTACGTCGATCCGGCGCTGCTTGCAGGTATCGACATTCAACGCGGCGCTGTTGCAACCACCGGCGGCGCGGGCGCGCTTGCGGGCTCCGCCAACCTGCGCACGCTCGGCATCGACGACATCGTCCGTCCTGGGCAGAGCGTCGGCGGTCTCGGGCGCGTGACGTGGGGCAGCAACAACGTCGGCTGGTCCGAGATGGTCGCGGCCGGCGCGCGCAGCGGCGCGTTCGGCCTCGCCGGTGCCGTCAGCAAGCGCGACCAGGGCCACTATAAGAACGGCGACGGCGTCACCGTCCCGTTCACCGATCAGGATCTGATCTCCGGCCTGTTCAAGGGCGAGGTGCGGTTCTCGAGCGAGCACAAGCTCAACTTCGGCGGCGTGCTCTACGATAACGAGTTCGTGGCCAACAGCTACGATCAGACCGTGACCAACAAGACGTTCACCGTCAACTATGCCTACAATCCAGTGGCCACGGATCTCGTCAACCTCAGGATCAATGGCTACCTTACCGAGACGGACATGGAATACGGCGATCAGTATACCGGATCCCAGACGTCCACATCGGGACGTGTCATCAACGATCAAGGCATCGGATTCGACGTGTCGAACACCTCGGTGTTCTCGCTTGGCGCCGTCGGCGTCAGATCGATTTATGGCTACGAGTATTTCAAGAACGACGTCGATACCCACAACCTGCTCGCACCTTCGCAGGGAGGCGGCGTCAATGCGTCCGGCGTGTCGGAAATCGGTGGTGTCTTTTCCGAGACGACGTTCTCCTATGGCATTTTCGACCTGATCGGCGCGCTGCGCTACGATCATTACAAGCTCGACGGAACGTTCACGGCAAGACCGGGCAACCCCATGGGCGTGCCGGTCGGCCTCTATGTTCTCGATCAGGATGACGGGCGGCTCAATCCCCAGGTGACGTTCGCCGCGCAGGTGCTGCCTTGGCTCCAGCCCTATGTCAAATATGCGGAGGCCTTCCGCGCGCCCACGATCAACGAGACCATGGCCGGCGGCAGCCACCCGGGTGGCGGCGTGGGCTTTTCGCCCAATCCCTTCCTGGAGCCCGAAATCCAGAAAGGCTGGGAATTCGGCGCCAACGTGGTGACGGATGGCCTCTTCGTCCGTGGCGACCGCTTCCGGTTGAAGGCCGACTACTACAACCAAGACGTCGAAAACTACATCGCCGGCCGTCTCGTTCCTCAAGCCGTCTATGTCAATATTCCCGGCACGTCTCAGGTTCAGGGCGTCGAGGTGGAAGCCAACTACGATGCCGGCTACGTGTTCGCGGGTCTCGGCTATACCTATACCGAGTCCGACCTTCCGACGCAGGTCAACGGCTTCGGCTCCGTGAGCTACCTGCCGGATCACGTCCTTACGCTGACCGGCGGTTTCCGCCTGCTGCAGGAACGGCTTGCTGTAGGTGCGCGCGGAACCTTTGTATCCGAAGCGTACAACGGCGCGGACCAGGCAGCGACGCTGTTTGCCCCCGGCGTCAGCATCAACGGCGATCCGAACGACCCGTACACCGACGGCTACGCCTTGCTCGATCTGTTCGCGAACTACACGTTCGACAGCGGAGTCGAGTTGGGCGTCAACGTGACCAACGTGTTCGATGTCGGCTATACGCCGGCCTTGTCCACGCCTGCCACCGGCTTCTCCGGCGAAACCGGTCGCGGCCGGACGGCGTTGTTCACCGCACGCGCTCAGTTCTGACATTGCGCGATAAAGAAGGGCGTTGCGCCGGCTTCCGGCACAGCGTCCTTCTTTCGGTTTCCGAAGCCCGCTGAAGCGCCTGGGACGGATGCCATGACGGAGATGCCTGCCGCACAGCCCCAACTCACGCTCTTCGACGTCGTCGAGCGCGTCCAGGGCGCAGCAGCGTGGGGCGATCTGCTCGATGCCGGCACGGGCGTGCAATCGGCCCGTTGGATTTCGAGGCTTTCCACCACCCGTTGGACCGCAGTCAGCGCCGATCCCGACCATCTCGCAGAAACCCACCGGGCTGTCGGGGCCGCCATGCGGTGTCAGGACCGTCTTGTCCTCGGAACCTGGAAGAACTCGGCGTTGCTGGAGGGAGAAACCTACGACACCGTTCTCGCGGATTACCTGCTCGGCGCGATCGAAGGATATGCACCCTACTTTCAGCACGATCTGTTCGGACGCCTGCGTCCGATAGTACGCGGCAGACTTTACGTGACGGGCATCGATCCTTACGTGGTGGGCGAACCGGAGGGCGAGGCCGCTGCGGTCGTGCAAGCAATCGGCCGCCTCCGCGATGCCTGCGCGTTGCTGGCGGGTGTGACGCCATACAGAGAGTATCCCGCCGAATGGGTGGTGAGCCGGTTGGAGCAGGCCCGATTCCGCGTCGTCTTCGCCAAGCGGTTTCCGAACATTTACGGCATGAGCTGGGTCGACCGGCAGCTCGCCGATACCCGGACGCTTATCGAGCGAATCTTGGACACCAATCTCTCGCACTCGCTCACCGAACGGGCGGCGTCCCTGCGCCAAAAGGCGAGCGACGTCTGCAACCGAAACGGCGGCCTCGCGCACGGGCACGATTACGTCATCGCGGCGGACGCAATTTGACGCAATCTCTTTCGGCGCGTGGCTTCGATCAGCCAATATAGTGCGGAAGCCCGTCATCCCGGCAGCGCAACGGCAGCAGCATATGCGGCCTACAAAAAACCAACCGGCGTACCTGACCAAAAAGGAAACTTATTGTGCCCCACACCTGCGCACCACAGTCATGCTGCATCGTCGGTGCTGGTCCCGCAGGCATGATGCTGGGCTTTCTGTTGGCGCGTGCAGGCGTGCCAACGACGGTGGTCGAGAAGCACACCGATTTTCTGCGGGATTTTCGCGGCGATACCATTCATCCCTCGACACTCGAAGCCTTTCACGAACTGGGATTGCTCGAGGCATTCCTCGCGCTTCCCCATCAGGAGGCCCCCAAGCTCCATGCCGAGATCAACGGTATACAGACGACGATCGCCGATTTTTCGCGCCTTCCGACACGATGCAAGTTCATCGCATTCATGCCTCAGTGGGACTTTCTGAGCTTCCTTGCCGAGAAGGCAAACGAATTTCCGGCCTTTCAGTTGCGCATGGGAGCGACGTTCGCGGGTCTCGTGCGCCGCGGCGAGCGCGTCGCGGGTGTTCGTGTGGTGGACGGCGCCGGTCAGGAGGACCTCATTGAGGCCAATCTGGTCGTGGGCGCCGACGGTCGGGACTCGCGTGTCCGGCTCGACATCGGGCTCAAGGTCGAAGATCTCGGCGCCTCCGTCGACGTGCTGTGGATGAGGCTCTCCCGCCCGCCCGACGACGCGGTCCAAGGCATGAGCCATGGCGGACCGAACCAAGGCCTGATCCTGATCGACCGCGGCGATTTCTGGCAATGCGGGTACGTCATCCGAAAGGGTGGCTTCTCCGAGACGAAGGCCGCCGGATTGCCCGCACTGCGCGCCAGGCTCGCCGCCGTGTCGCCGTTGCCGAGCGCGCGTTTCGACGAGATCAAGGATTGGGATCAGGTCCACCTTTTGAGTGTCCGCATGGACCGACTGAAGACATGGTGGGCGCCCGGCGTCCTGTGCATCGGGGACGCGGCACATGCCATGTCTCCGGTGGGAGGTGTCGGCGTCAACCTAGCGGTGCAGGATGCGATCGCTGCCGCCAACATTCTCGCGGCACCCCTGCTCGGCGGCAGACTGACGGATACACACTTGCAAGCCGTCCAAAAGCGCCGCGAGTTTCCGACGAAGGCGACGCAGAAGGTTCAGCTCATGATGCGGAGCAAGCGCAAGCCGGGCGACGAAACCAAGAGCAGCGGGCCGCCCGCCTTCCTGCGTGCCATCGGCCGCTCAAGGATCCTGCCGCACGTAACCGGACGATTGATCGGTCTCGGTTTCCGACCGGAGCGCGTGAAGATCTAGAGCCGTTCCGATTTGGGTGGAACCGCGGAACGGCTCCAAGTTTTTGCTTTATCGTGCTTCTTATCGGGCACTTCGCGCTGCATGGCTCCACCTTAGACCTATCCCTGCCGCCTCCGACATGGCACCTCGCTAGAAGTTCACCCGAGGGTTGAATTTCCGGCGGCAATGCCCATATCTGCAATTATGACGCCGATTTTTCATACCGTAACTGTTTTTGAGCTTCTGCCCGCCTGACCCGGCGGTGGGCGGATCGTGCGGCCTGCCGGGAAATCACAACCGACGAAATTTCACTCCTCCGGCCCCGCCGGTGGAGATTTTGCGTGGCTTTGGCTGAGGAGTTCGACATGCGCTGTCTGAAAACTTGCATGTAGCGAGCCCGTTGCGGAAGTCGACAGCAATTTGCTGCCCCATCGCATCCGTAGGCGTGACCCGGTCCGATTGACCGTCGTGGAACACGACCGCGCTGAGGCCCTGTCGGACCACAATCCCCGCCAGTCCCTCTTGGGCGCGGACCACGCTTTCGCCGAGTGACGGTTCATCGCGTGGCCAGATCCGCCGCGCCGGCCTGCCCATCGGTCAGATGCCGTAACGCGCCGTTCTCTGCACAAAAGGAAATCGCAATGAAACATCACGACCCTACCGAATACATGCCCGACATTCTCATCACCGAGCGCGACGAGCAGAAAATTCTGTCGTTCATTCCCGTCATGAAAGACCGGAATACGGCTCGGTATCTGTTGTCTGAACTCGAACGGGCGCGTGTTGTCGAGGACCGCAACCTGCCGAACACCGTGGTCCGGATGGGCTCCACCGTCACGTATCTGATCAACGGCCAATCCCGCCGCACAGTGAAGGTCGTCTATCCCGGCGAGGCTGATTTGGAGCTGAATAGACTCTCCGTCCTGACGCCGGTCGGAGCTGCCCTCATCGGCATGTCGTCCGGACAGTCAACCTGGTACGAAGGCCCGGATTCCAGGCCCCACCGGCTCAGCGTCGTGACGGTGATCCCTTCCGACACAACGAACTAAAGTGCAGGTGTGCGCCACCTGAGACTCGTCAAGTCCTCTTACGCGCCGCAGATCTGCGGCGCGACTTTTGTCGATGGACTTTCCAAATTCGAGAACGGCCGGGCCGGCTTTCCGGACAGGCCAACGGGTTCTTCCTCGAACCCCCTGACCTGTGCGTATCGCCGCCATACGGGTCGCGCCCAAAAAGGAAATGAAGCTCAAAATGTCACCACAGAAGGATCGAATGCGGTTCATGGATCGAAGGTTGGTCATCGCCGCGATGGCCTTTGTCGGCTCAGTCGTGGCTTACGTCTTTCGGGACACCTTCGTTCCCCAGTGGATCGTGGACGCGGACCGGCGCCTGTTCGAAAACGTCCTGATGGCCTTCGGGTGGTACTCGGCCGCCTATCTCCTCGCGCGTCTCATCGGCTCCGTCCTTCAACGGAAGGATAACGGCCGACAGAGAATTCCGAAGCTTCTCTATGAGATGATCGTGGTGGCCTGTTTCGTTGCCGCCACGGTTGGCACCGTCGCCATGTGGTTCGGACAGACGGCGGGCGGCGCGCTCGCAAGTTCCGGTCTTATCATCGCGGTGCTCGGCTTTGCGATCCGCAACATCCTCGCGGACGTGCTGGGAGGGATCGCCCTAGGATTGGAAGCGCCCTTCCGCATCGGGGACTGGATCGAGATCGACGGCGAGGTCCGTGGGAAGGTTATCGAAATCGGCTGGCGCACCACCCGTGTCAAAACACGGAACGATATCTACATGATCCTGCCCAACAGCGAGATCTCCAGGAAACGGGTGACGAACTTCAGCGCTCCCAAAAAGCACTACCGCGCGAAACTGGAGATTGTCCTCCCGCACGCTATCCCCGTCACCTTAGCCAAGGATCTGCTCAAACGAGCAGCAAACGCGAACATGATCATGCTTCGCGATAAAAAAGCAGACGTTCGCGCTCTTTCGTACGGTATTGAAGAGGTGAGATATCTGGTGAGGTATTGGGTTCCAAGCTTCGTCGATGAAACGGATTGCAAGGATGCGATAATTTCTGCGATTGACGCAGCCATGCGGGAAAGCGGTCTCTGTTTACCCATCGTTGCGGCGAAAGAGAATGGACGTCCATCACGCGAAGAGCCGGAGGACGAGCGCACGCGCAGGAGCGAAACCGGCGCGCGCGTATCGGTGCTCCCGGCCGTCATGCCGAGGCAGGAGCGCGTCATTTAGGTCGGGCCGACCGGCCTCAAAAGCGCATTCCGGCGGGCGTGCTGGCCGGACGCTTACGGACGTTAGTCCGGTGCCGCCTTTGATACGGCAGGGTCTTGTGTGAGGCACGCCCCCCGGGGAAGGACAGCTTGCGGGCTATTACACCGTGCGACCGCCCGGGCCAAAACATGCGCGCCGCAAAGAGGGTAGGAAGCTGTGACATGCCGTTGGGTGTGCGGAAGTCAACATAGGTCGCTGCGCGGAATTGGGCGTCCTCATCTCTGTCGCCTTCCGTTTCATTGTTCCGTGCGCCAAACGATCCGCATCCACGATGGGCTCATCGCCAAGAGAAACGAGCCAACGGCGTTTCCATGCGGCCGGCCCTCGAGGCCTATCATTCCTATGGCGCAATGAATCGCCGAAGGAGCTGCCGTAGGCCCGCGCGCTAGACGGGGTATGCGCGGTTCGCAAAGTGGTTGAGCGCCGGGTTTAGAAACCAGCCGTGTCGTGCGAAGCTTTCCGCCGCGCGGGCGCAACCGGGCGCGCCCCGGAGCGTTCCCCGCGATGCGCATCGTGTTTTCCAAGTCAGCTTTTCAATGGCCACGGCGTGCGTGTCCTCGGTGGTGCCCCGCACCAACGTCGCTGACACCAGCTCGCGCGCGGCGTTGCTCGTCTCGATGCGGCCGAACATATCCGCGTCGCCGCTGGTCGGCCGCCACGGTTTTATAGGCGAGTATCCCACGAGGGCATCCGGGGGCGGTTCTTGGTGGAAATGCCTGACTTCGCCACACAGCGCGGTTTACTAAACTCCTGCCGCGCGGTTGACCGCTTCGCGTAAGCAATTTAGGCGTTCACACAGAGCGCGTGCGAAGCAGGCGATGGACTGGTTCCCCCGGTCACAGCGGCATGGCAGCAATGACCCGCACGCTCCATCTTCCGCCGTAATTCAACAGACAGCCCGTCCGGCCGGATCACCTCTGTCGTCGTTCGCGACTTTCATTCCCAACATGTTGCCAGCCGATGCCGCCGGCGGTCTTACCCCCGCCCATGTCCGACGACCAACACATCACATCCCGCCTCCGATAGCAGGCGCTTCGCAACGCTACCCAACAAGGCTTGCACGACTGCGTTCCTTCCTTGCGAACCCAGGACAATAAGGTCCACACGGTACTTTCTGGTCAGCTCGACCAGCGCCGGTCCCGGAAGCCCCCTGAGGACGGAGACGCTATCCCGCAACGCATGTCGTCGCGCCATCTCAAGGAGCTGGCGGTAATAATCGTTTATCCTCGCCTGGCGGAAGCGTTCCACATCCTCCGAACTCGCGCCAGAGCGCAACATTGCCTGCTCAAAGGGCAGCGGTATCTCAAAAGCGTGGACAAGCTCTGTCGGCGCGTTCGGAGCCAAGCGCCGGGCAGCCTCAAGAGCCGCTTCTGACTGCGGCGAGAAGTCCATGGCAACCACCACCCGGCGATAGGGATGCGCGCTCCTGTTGCGCACGACCAAAACCGGATCGGGGGACGTCCGTACGATGCGGTCTGCAGTCGATCCCAATACCTGCTCCACCATCGTTGACGGCTGGCCTGGTCCTATAAGGATAATATCTGCGCACCGCTCACGGGCTGCCTGTGTAACGCACGCATGCGGAACACCGAATTCGACCTGCAGCGTAGATGGGACCGTGAACCCTGCTGCGTCGACGGCGGTCTGCAGCGTTCCGCGGGCTTTCTGTTCCATCGCCTCGTGTACGGTAGACTCCGCATCGCACGTGCCTTCGATGACATGCTGGACGACAACCTGCGCCGTGTGTTGCATTGACAGTTGGGCTGCACGAGCAAGGACCTGTCCCGTATCCTCTCGAAGATCAACAGCGGCCAGGATGGTCTTCATCCACTGTCCCCATTTCAGAAAAAATTTCAGGTGTTGATTGCATCAACAAACCCGACCGGCAAGAGCTCGGGAGGAATGCGCAGTTGCAGGCGTTGCGCCTTGCCACGCCCCGCCACGACAGCCGGGGCGCGCTGCTCAACACTGCGCAAACAGCGCAAGGCACGGACCCATTTGCAATCGGAGCAGACCGTAACTCATTTGGAAGCGTGAGCGCGGAACAACCGCGGGCATCACGGAGACTTACGGCCTGTCATGTTAGCCCGATGTTTGCCAGCCTGGCCAATAGGCAAACTGAAATCGCTTTAAGCCGTTGAAATAATGGTCGGGGCAGAGAGATTCGAACTCCCGGCCCCCTGCTCCCAAAGCAGGTGCTCTACCAGGCTGAGCTATGCCCCGACGATTGTGCGCGGTTCCGAAGCGCGACGCGATGCTTCTGCGGATCGCATTCTGGACGGCCGCAGCGTGAGGCCTTCTAGCATACGGGCGCGGGACAAAAAAGCGGTGTGCGGCGCTGCGGGCCTTCGCCGCGCCTCCCTCACTCTTCCGCGTCACGCGAGCCCAGAGAAAAGCCGCCTCCGAGCCTCATCAGCGTTTCGAAGCCCGGCGGCCGGCCAGCGGTCCGCGGGGTCGATTGGGACGCCAGGTCGCTGGAGGACACCTCCTCCGCCTTTTTCCTCGGCACCGCCGCGGCGGCTTGCCGAGACGCGTCGGCGGGCTGCGAAGCCGGAGGTGCCTGCAGCGTGAAGAGGCCACGCGGCTGAGGCGCGATCGGCGCGCGCTGCTGCGGCAGCGCTGCTCTCGCCGAGAGATTGCCGGCCTTCCTGGCCGACGACTTGGCGGGCTGGGAGGCCTTGCTCTTGCGCTGGTGCGCGGCCTTGGGCCGTTGCGCGCGCTGCTTCCTTTTTGTTGCAGGCGCCACCGCGGGAGCGTCGGCGGCGGTTTCAGGCGGATCGATCTCGTCTTCCGCTGCGTCACGCTCCGGCTCGTCGTCCTCGTCACGTTCGCCTTGCGCCCGCAGCGCTTCGGCGATCAGCGAGTGGTCGATTTTGACGTCGAACTGCGCCAGTTCCCGCCCGTCGCGCTGCCTCAACGCCACCTTGGCGCGCGCAGTATCCGGTCCGTCCTTCGGCAACAGCACGAATTCGATCTCGCCAAGCTCACCCAACGGGTTCGGGCGCTCGCGGTTCTCCGCGTCCTCGCGCGCGCCTTGGGACGCGGCCGGTGTCTCCGGGGCGGGCGTCACGCTTTCGGCCGGCTCGCGCGGCGGCGGTGCCGTGTCCGGGCCTGCGGGGCGCAGAGCCCCCGCTTCGGCGGTCGCGACGAGGCCGACGGCGGCGCCGAGGACCGGCTCCAAACTCGGCCGATGACTGTCGGGCGCGCGATGGACGAGAAGCGTTTTGCATACGGCGTCGGTGCACAACGTCGCGTCTGCGAAGCGAAGCGGATCGGATGGGCGTTCCTCATTCGCGTTCGCGTTCGTCGGCGCTCGTTGTTCTTCGAGTGGCCGCGCGTCTTTCGGGGCCGGCGACGCGTCGGCTGTATGAACCGGTATTTCCACCTCGACCGGCATCGCGCGCGGCTCGGGCACGTCCTCAGCCAGATCCGTCATGCGCGCGCCGTGAACGGTCGGGTTCGGAACGCTCATTCCGCCGGGCCCGATCGCGAGAACGGCCACGATCGTCGCGGCCGCAAAGAAGACCCGGGGTATCCGCTGCGTACGAGACGCGTCGCTCGCGGCTTCGCTCCGGCTGCTCAGCACCGGAAGCATGACCCTCGACGGTCGGGGGGCATCCGCGTCGGGGGCCGCCGGCTTAGACGTGGCGCCGTCCGTGGCGATGCTCGCGGCGAGCGCCACGGGCTGGACCGCGGGCGACGCCGTTTCCGGGTGGGCATCTCCCGCCGCGACCGGCAGGCGAGAGACTGTGTCTTGCTGTATCTCGGGCCGGGCCACTCCGACACCGTCGGGAGCGGCCGTCGCGCGGTCCGTCTCCCTCACGTCTCCACACGCCGCCTGTTGCGGCTCACCCGTCTTCAATGCCTCGCTCATCCGGGCCGAAACCCAGTGGGATCCACGCTGGAACATTTTCAATCCAATGCTTGCGCGGCTGCACCCTGCTATTGCGCACTCAATCGTGCAGGAGCACCGCAAAACGCATCATGGAGACCCTCCCCGTCAGGCTCCGCCCAAGACAACCCGACCTTTAAAGACGGTCACTGAGGCGATTTTCCGAACCCTGCAGATATCTTGTTTTCGTGATTACGCGATATGCTTACGCGACGCTTTCCAAGCGCTTCATCGCAAACGGATTTCTTTCTGGACGGGTGCGAAATTTTCCTTCGCGCGAAATAGTGCGCCAGCAGCGTCATCCTTGCGCGCATGGACGAGGCGCGGACGCTTTCACGGAACGTGCCCCGTGCCATCCGTCGGGGCCGTGCAAAATCAGAGTGCTATCGAGCCGTCCCGAAGTGGGGATGACGCACGGTGTCGCCGGGCTTCAGACCCAACCGCGCGGCCACGCCGCCTGCGATTTCGAGAACAGCGCTGACGGGGCCTTGAGAGGCAATGGTGCGCTCGGAGAACGGCACGGTCTGCGCCTCGATCCGGTGCACGGTGCCGTCGGCGCGGATGAACACCATGTCGAGCGGGATGTAGGTGTTGCGCATCCACATGGTGAGCTCACGCGGAGTGGGATGCGGGAAGAGCATGCCCTTGTTCTCTCCAAGCTCCGTGCGGAACATCAGTCCGCGGGCCTGCTGCTCGGGCGTGGCCGCGACCTCGACGTCGAGAGCGTGCGTGCCCGACGCGGTGACGAGTTCAAGGCGCTCTTCGTGGACGGCCGGGCCCGCGCGTGCGGTCTCGCCGGCGCTTTGCGGCTGGCCGGGCCAGAGCAACGCTCCCGCGCCTGCTGCCGCGGCAACCAAAAGGGCCGCCCCGACGACGGCCCTTCTTCCATGTCGAAATTCGCTCATCGGTGCATCCCGGCGCTTCGGCCGCCGGAGCGCTGTCGCGCAACCCGACCCGGCATCGAATCCCTCGCCGATCCGCGATCGGCTGGCCGAAACCAGCACGACCCGGCGTTCCGATCAATAGGGCGGCGCTCGCGGCCTATTGGCGGACGGTCATCGCATCAGGCCGGATGGCCCGATGCGATCAGATGATGTCAGTGCGAGGACGCGATGCCCGTCGACGTCCCGTCCGGACGGAGCTCGGCCGCCATGTGGCCCTTGGAGCCCATGCCCCAGCGGACGAGCACGGTCTGACCGGGCCTCAGCTCGGTGAAACCGAAGCGACGAAGGGTCTCCATGTGCACGAAGATATCGGGCGTCCCCTCGCCTTTGCTGAGGAAGCCGAAACCGCGCACGCGGTTGAACCACTTCACCATCACGCGTTCCCAGTCGCTCTCCGGCGTCACCTGAACGTGGGTGCGCTGCGGCAGGAGCGAGGGGTGGATGGCCGTCGATTCGTCCATCGACAGGATGCGGAATGCCTGCATCCCCTTGGGGCGCTTCAGGACCTGGCAGTGAATCCGGGCCCCTTCGTAGGCGGTCTGATAGCCGCCGGCCCGAAGGCAGGTCACATGGAGGAGAACATCCTGCAGCCCGTTGTCAGGGACAATAAAACCGTATCCCTTCGCCACATCGAACCACTTTATGGTGCCCGCGATCTCGAATACTTCGAGACCGCCCTCCTCCAGGCGCTCCAGATCGCCTTCAGACAATACTCCGTCGCCCGGATACTCCGGAGGTAGCTTGGAATCCCCCATAATTTTACCCCGCCTAACTTGGCCTACGTTGAACATTAATGCGCCGCCTCGACGCCAATACAGTGTCTGCCCTCAACATCGACTGTATTTCCGTTTCGGCGATGCGCGGAGAATATCACCTCGCAGGGTCGAGACCAGCCCCCCGCCCCCTTGCGGCACATCGGATGCGGGGCCGCTCAGGGTATGTCCACATGAGATGGAAACGGCAAAGCCCTGAGTTCATTAACCCTTTTTTAGCGATCCAATGTTCCGGAAATTTTCTGAGCGGGAGCCGGTCCGGACCGGGTCGCATGTGCATCAGGTGCTTTTTCGGATCGGAAAGGGCACGAAAGAGAGCCAAGTGATTCGCTTGTGCGACGGGCATCCTAACGGCGTTCCCGGAGACCGGGACGCAGGCTCGCGCGCTCGCCGGAGGCCGGTGGAGGGCTTGGGGATAACGTCTTTCGGGGGCGTTTGAAGGCGAAAGCTGAGGGAAGTCGCCGGGTTGGCCGTCTCCGCTCCTTGAGTTCACGGGATGTTTCCCGTGATATGCATGCAACAGCGGGAGGTCGATATGCGCTATCTCCATACCATGGTCCGCGTGACGGACCTCGACGAGAGCCTGGCCTTCTATTGCGGGCTGCTGGGTCTCGTCGAAACGCGGCGGATCGCGAACCCGATGGGACGCTATACGCTGGTCTTCCTGGCCGCGCCCGGCGACGAACCCCGCGCCGGAGCCGAGAAAGCACCCCTCATCGAGCTCACGCACAACTGGGACCCCGAGCCGTACGGATCCGGCCGGAACTTCGGCCACCTCGCGTTCGAGGTCCACGACATCTACGCGGCCTGCGCCCGGCTCGCGGAGGGCGGGGTCGTCATCAACCGGCCGCCGCGTGACGGACGCATGGCCTTCGTCCGCTCGCCGGACGGCATCTCGATCGAACTACTTCAGAAGGGCGCCTCGCTTGCCAAGGCCGAACCGTGGGCGTCGATGGAGAACACCGGCACTTGGTAGCAGGGCCGGGAGGCCGGTTTTTCACCGTGCCGAAGCACGTCCTGCTACTGGGGCGGCGGGCTGTCGCGCGACGCCATGCTGCTCTGCAAGAAATGGTTCCGGAACCAACCGATGTAGAACAATTTTTCTCTACAATCGTCCGCTCGGAATGAGATCCTATTTTTATTTCTTTGCACCCCTTTATTAAGGAACGTCATTTCATTAGCTTCCGGTCATCGGAGGACTTCATGAGCCAATCGACTATTCAGGTGCGCGCCGGAGGCTCCGCCGGTGCGCCGGCAGACCGTTCCGCTTTTCCTGAAGGCGGAGACGCATTTGCGGCCGCTCTCGATGCCGAACTCGCCGCGCTCGACTCGATCGAGGCGCGGCTGATCGCCATTTCCGATGCCATTCCGGGGCGGATCGCGTTCTCCACCAGCCTCGGGATCGAGGATCAGGCCGTTCTTCACGCCATCGCCGCGACGGGCCGGGCGTTCGACGTCTTCACGCTCGACACGGGCCGCCATTTCCCCGAGACGCTCGAAACGCTCGAAGCCAGCGTACTGCGCTACAAGCCCGCCGTCCGCGTCGTGTTTCCCGAGGCGTCCGACGTGGAGGCGCTCGTCGCCCGCGACGGCATCATGGGCTTTCGCCAGTCGATCGAGGCGCGCAAGGCGTGCTGCCACGTTCGCAAGGTGCTCCCCCTCAACAAAGCGCTCGCGGGCGCGGCAGGTTGGATCACCGGGCTCCGGCGCGACCAATCCCAAGGGCGCGCGCATGTGCCGTTCGCGGCCTGGGACGCCACGCAGGGCCTCGTCAAACTGAACCCCATCGCCGATTGGAGCCTCGAGACGCTCGAAGCCTACATCGTCGCCAATAGAGTGCCCATCAACCCGCTTCACGCGCGTGGCTTCCCGTCCATCGGGTGCCAGCCGTGCACGCGCGCCATCCGCCCCGGCGAGGACATCCGCGCCGGCCGTTGGTGGTGGGAGAACGAGGACGGCAAGGAGTGCGGCCTTCACAACCGCCCGAAGCCGAAAGAGGCCCGCGCATGACGCAACCCATTTCGCATCTCGATCTTCTGGAGGCCGAGAGCATCCACATCTTCCGCGAGGCTGCGGCGCAGTTCCGCAAACCGGTGCTGCTCTACTCGATCGGCAAGGATTCGACGGTGCTGCTCCACCTCGCGCGCAAGGCGTTCTGGCCGGCGCGGCTGCCGTTTCCGCTGCTTCACATCGATACGGGCTGGAAGTTCCGCGACATGATCGCGTTTCGCGACAAGACGGCGCGCGATTTCGACCTCGATCTCCTCGTGCACACCAACGAGGACGGCGCGGCGAAGGGCATCAACCCGCTCGACTACTCGCCGTCGATCTACACCGACGTCATGAAGACGGTGCCGCTCAAGCAGGCGCTCGACAAGTATGCGTTCGATGCCGCCTTCGGCGGCGCGCGCCGCGACGAGGAAGCGAGCCGCGCCAAGGAGCGCGTGTTCTCGTTCCGCGCCGAGGGCCACCGCTGGGATCCGCGCCGACAACGGCCCGAGATGTGGCGGCTTCTCAACGGCCGCCTCGGCGCCGGCGAGACGGTGCGCGTGTTTCCGCTCTCGAATTGGACCGAGCGTGACGTGTGGCGCTACATCCTGCGCGAGAAGCTCGACGTGGTGCCGCTCTATTTCGCGGCCGAGCGCCCGACCATCGTGCGCGGCGGCCAGCTCATCATGCAGGACGACGACCGCTTGACGCTGAAGCCCGGCGAGGAGGTCGTGAACCGGCGCGTGCGCTTCCGCACGCTCGGCTGCTACCCGCTGACGGCGGCCGTCGAATCCGACGCCGCCGACATGGAAAGCGTCGTCGCCGAAACGCTCGGCGCGCGCACCTCCGAGCGGCAGGGCCGCCTCATCGATCACGATCAGGTCGGCGCCATGGAAAAGAAGAAGCAGGAAGGGTACTTCTAAAGATGTCCGCACAGCCTACCGCGCTGCAGAAGTCCCAGGCCAGCGTCTCGAAAGCGCCGCTCACGGTGGTGTCCGACCAGACATCCGCCTCGCCGTCCATCGCCAGCATCGACGAGATCGCGCCCGAGCTTTCGGGTCTCTTGCGCGTGCTCACCTGCGGGTCGGTAGACGACGGCAAGTCCACGCTCATCGGACGCCTGCTCTGGGATGCGACCGACCTCTACGACGACCAGCGCGAAACGCTGCGCCGCGGCAAGACCGTCGACGGCGGCAATCCGGATTTCAGCCTGCTCATGGACGGCCTCGTGGCCGAGCGCGAACAGGGCATCACCATCGACATCGCGTGGCGCTACTTCGACACCGCGACACGGCGCATCGTCGTCATCGACAGCCCCGGCCATGAGCAATACACGCGCAACATGGCGTCGGGCGCATCGCACGCCGACGTCGCGATCCTGCTCATCGATGCCCGCCACGGCATCAAGAAGCAGACGCGCCGCCACGCAGCGATCCTCGACCTCGTCGGCGTGAAACGCGTGATCCTGGTCGTCAACAAGATGGACCTCGTCGATTGGTCGGAATCGACGTTCCGCAAGATCGAGGCCGACTTCGAGACCTTCTCCTGGCGGTTCGGCTTCTGGGAGACGACCGTGATCCCGACGGCCGCGGTCTCGGGCGACAACGTCGCGAGCCCGTCGGGGCACATGCCATGGTACTCCGGCCCGACGCTGCTCGAACACCTCGAAAGCCTGCCGAGCCGCGTGACGGAGCCGACCGGCCCGTTCCGTTTCCCCGTGCAAACGGTGCTGCGCGACAGCCGCAACGACTTCCGCGGCCTCGCGGGAACCGTCAGCGGCGGCAGCGTCCGCGTGGGCGAGACGGTCGTCGACGCCCTGTCGCAGCGCAAGGCCAAGATCCTGCGCATCTCGACCATGGACGGCGATCTCGAAACGGCCTCGCAGGGGCAAGCCGTCGCGATCCAGCTCGATACGGATATCGACGTGGCGCGCGGCGCGGTGCTCTCCAAAGGCGACATGCCTCCGCTCGCGGCGCGCGTTCTCGAAGCCCGCATGGTGTGGCTCAGCGAGACGGCGTACGACCCGCGCGGCTCCTACCTGCTGCGCACCGCGACCGACCTCACGCCGGTCTCCAATCTCAAAATCAGCGCGCTGCTCGACCTCGAAACGCTCGAGACGCACCAAGCGGACGCGTGCGCGACGAACGACATTGCCATCGGCACGATCGCGCTCGGGCGGACGGCCGCGATCGACACCTTCACCGAGGCGCCGGAAACGGGAAGCTTCGTGCTGGTCGACGCCATCACGGGCGGCTCGGTCGCCGGCGGCGTCATCACGGCTGCGAAAGCGGAAGCCGCCGAAGCCGACGAGAACACCTTCGTTCTGACACGCGCGATGCTCGAGCGCGGGCTCAACGCGGACCTCGGCGACAGCGCGCAATCGGAAGCGGAGTTCCGCCGGCGCGCCAACGAGGTGGCGCTGATCCTGCGCGCGGCCGGCATCAACGTCGAGATCGAGAACGCGCCGGACTATTCGATCTAGAGCGTGATCATTTTCGATTGAATCGGGATCACGCTCTATCTCTTTGGTGAGACCGATGATTCACGCTTCAGGCTGATAGGGCCTGAAGCGATCATGGTCTAAGCGTCTCGCTCGCGCATTCCCGAAGCAAAAATCGGAGCCCGCCTCTCGTGTTCAAGAGGCGGGCTTTCGGCGTGCTCAAGGCCCGACCACGACAGCGGCTCGACGCCAAATTTAATCGCGTCTTCAATGGCCTAGAACGAACAAATCTGTATCGCTCGGCGCGTGTTGTCTGGTATTGAATGATGACAAAAACGGAAACGCTGCCGGTCATCATGGACGACATTCTCTTCTACGTCATCGTTGGGTTTCTCGCCCAAATGATCGACGGCGCTATCGGCATGGCCTACGGAGTGACGGCGACGTCCGTCCTTCTCAGCGCAGGCGTGCCGCCGGCCACGGCAAGCGCGTGCGTCCATGCGGCGGAGACCTTCACGACGGGCGCATCGGGCGCCGCGCACTGGAAGCTCGGCAACGTCGACCGCAAGCTGCTGTGGCGTCTCGCGGTCCCGGGCGCCATCGGCGGCGCGATCGGCGCGTACGTCCTCTCGGAATTTCCCGGCGATACGCTGAAGCCGTTCATCGCCGCGTATCTGCTGGTGCTCGGTCTCGTCATCATCTGGAAGGCCATCGGCGCCCGTCATCGGGAAGGGGTGCAACCGCGCACCGTTGCGCCGCTCGGCTTTTTCGGCGGACTGCTCGATGCCATCGGCGGCGGTGGCTGGGGACCGATCGTAACGTCGAGCCTGCTCGGACAGGGCGCGACGCCGCGCTACGCAATCGGCTCCGTCAATCTCGCGGAGTTTTTCGTCACGCTGACGATCTCGGCAACGTTCTTCGTGACGATCGGGCTCAGCCTGTGGCCGATCATTCTGGGACTCATCATCGGCGGTGTGATCGCCGCACCGTTTGCAGCGTTCGCTGCGAAACACATCCCGGCAAAACTGCTGATGCTCGCGGTCGGCTGCGTGGTCGTTCTTCTTAGCATGCACACGATTTATCGCGTGTTCATTTAGGCGGCTTCTCACGCATGTTCGACATGTCCGTTCTTTCATTGTGGCCGCAGATCGTTACCGGGGGGCTCGTGGTCGGGTTTCTCGTCGGCATGACGGGCGTCGGCGCAGGCTCTCTGATGACGCCGTTTCTGATCACGAAGGTCGGCATCTCGCCTGCCATCGCCGTCGGCACGGATCTCCTGTTCGCCGCCATCACCAAGGCTTCCGCCGTCGCGCCTCATCACACGTTCGGCCACGTGAACTGGCGCATCGTGCGCTGGCTGGCCACAGGCAGCGTTCCAGGCTCCGTCGCGATGCTGGCGTTGATCAAGTTTCTCGAACCCGACCTCGCGACGATGGCGAGCGTGATCAAGACGTGCCTTTCCATCGCGTTGATCGTGAGCTCGCTTGCGCTTGTCGTTTATCCTTTCATGAAGCGGACGTCGTTTCGCGACAGTGCTGGCAAAGCCGACGAGACGCCCGCCCGCCCCTTTCCGACGATGCTGCTCGGCCTCCTTCTCGGATCGGTGGTGACGCTGACGTCGGTCGGCGCCGGCGCCATCGGCGTCGTCGTGCTAACGCTGCTCTATCCGGCTTTGCGTCCGCGCTATCTGATCGGCACCGACATCGTGCACGCCGTTCCGCTGACCCTGGTGTCGGGCCTCGGACATCTGGGCATGGGAAACGCGGACTTCGCGCTTCTCGGTCTGTTGCTTTTGGGGTCGCTGCCGGGCATCGCGCTCGGATCGCGGCTGACGGGCATTCTGCCGGATTGGCTGCTGCGCTCCGCCCTCGCCGTCATTCTCGTCTTCGCGGCGTATCAGCTTCACGCAAAGGCGTAGCCGCTCGCCGCATCGAGTGCGGGAGCGGCTCAGCTTTTCGCAGGGCGCACATTTATGCTCAGGCGAGCGTGACGTCGTCGTGGAAGGTGTTGCCGCCGAGCGTCGGCTTCACCACCCCGGCGCGGATCACGAAGTCGCCGAAGCGCTCGCCCTCGTCGCGCTCCTTGGCGTAGCGCAGGAACAGCGGCTCCAGGAGCTCGACGATGCGCGCCTTGCCGACATCCTGCGCATAGAGCTTGTTGAGCCGCGTGCCCTCGTGGGCCGCGCCGAGATAGAGGTTGTAAAGGCCAGGCGAGCGCCCGACGAAGCCGATCTCCGCCATGTAGGGCCGGCCGCAGCCGTTCGGGCAGCCGGTCATGCGGATGACGATGTCGTCGTTGCGCAGGCCCGCCTTATCGAGGCTGTCTTCCAACGTCGTGATCAGCTCCGGCAGGAAACGCTCGCTCTCGGCAAGGGCGAGAGCGCAGGTCGGCAACGCGACGCACGTGATCGAGTTGCGGCGCAGGCCCGACGTTGTCGCGATGTCGATGCCGTGCGACTTGAGGATCGCGTCGATCTTGGCCTTCTGCTTCGCGGACGCGTTGCAGATGATGACGTTCTGGTTGCCCGTCACCGAGAACGTGATGCCGCCGGCCTCGGCGATCTCCCGGATGGCCGTGCGCAGGTGACGCCCCGGGAAGTCCCGGATGCGTCCCGCCTCGATAAAGAGGCCGAGGTGCCATTTCTTGTCGGGGCCCTGATACCAGCCGATGGGATCGCCCATGGAGGTAAACTTGAAGGGGCGCGCTTCGCCGAGCTTGTAACCGAGGCGGTTCTCGACCTCTTCCCTGTACTTGTCGGTGCCGAAGCGCTCGACGGTGTACTTCAGGCGCGCGTTGGCGCGGTTCTCGCGGTTGCCCCAGTCGCGCTGCACGAGCATCACCTTCTCGGCCACATCAACCGCCTGCTCGGGCGTGCAGAAACCGATCACGTCGCCGGTGCGAGGGAAGGTCGCCGTGTCGCCGTGTGTCATGCCCATGCCGCCGCCGATCGAGACGTTCCACCCCTCGAGCTCGCCCTTGGCATTGGTGATGGCGATGAAGCCGAGATCGTGCGCGAACACGTCACCGTCGTTGTGGGGCGGCACGGCGATCACGATCTTGAACTTGCGCGGCAGGTAGTGCGTGCCATAGAGCGGCTCGGTGTCGACCACGGCCGTACGCGACATGTCCTCGACCTTGTCGCCCTCGATCCAGATCTCGTGGTAGGCGCTGGTGCGCGGCAGCAGATGATCGCTCACCTTGCGCGCGAACTCACCGGCTGCGGCGTGGACGGGCGAGAAGAACGGGTTCGCCACGCACATCACGTTGCGGTTGACGTCGCCGCAGGCTGCGATGGTGTCGAGGCAGGCATCGTTGATGGCTTGCATCGTGCGTCGCAGGTTGGACTTGATCACGCCGTGATACTGGAACGTGGCGCGCGTCGTGAGGCGCAGCGAGCCGTTGGCGTAGGTGCCCGCGATGTTGTCGAGCTTGAGCCACTGCTCGGGTGAGACGAGCCCGCCCGGAAGGCGCAGGCGGATCATGAAGCTGAAGGCCTTCTCAAGCTTCTTCTTCGAGCGCTCGCCGCGCACGTCCCGGTCGTCCTGCATGTAGGAGCCGTGGAACTTGATGAGCTGCGTGTCGTCGTCGGAGATGGCGCCGGTCTCGACGTGCGAGAGGCCGTCGGCGATGGTGCCCCGCAGGAAGTGGCTCTCTTCCTTGAGGAACTCGTTGCGGGAGCGCTTATCGGTCTTGTCGGTCATGGCAGTTCTCGAATTGCGGTCTGATGCCATCGGCTCGTCGGGGCAAGCCGCCCCGGTTGCGATGGCGAATAGCTGATGCCGTCCTGATCCTAGTATACGTCGCGCTGATAGCGCCCGGCCTTGGTCAGCTCCTTGAGCTTGGCGCGGCCCGCCTCGTCGTCGCCTTTGACGCTCTCGGCGAGGATTTTGACCAGCGTCGCGTCCACGTCCTTCGCCATGCCCTTCTCGTCGCCGCAGACGTAGACGTGGGCGCCGTCCGCGATCCAGCCCTGGATTTCGTCACGGCGCTCCCAGAGACGATGCTGGACGTAGATCTTCTCCGGCTGATCGCGCGAGAAGGCGACGTCGATGCGCGAGAGCGCGCCCGAGGCCAGATGATCCTGCCATTCGAGCTGGTAGAGGAAGTCGTTGGAGAAGTTGCGCTCGCCGAAAAAGAGCCAGCTCTTGCCGGTGTCGCCGTTCTCGGCGCGCTCCTCGACGAAGCCGCGATAGGGAGCGACACCGGTCCCCGCGCCGATCATGACGATCGGCGTGTTGCCGTCGGCCGGCAAACCGAAGTGCCGGTTCGGCTTGATATAGATGCGCGCCTTGTCGCCCACCTTGCGGCGGTCGGCCAGATAGGTCGAGGTCACGCCCTTGCGGGTGCGGCCATGAGACGACCAGCGGACGGCGCCGACGCACAGGTGCGCCTCGCCGGGGTGCGCCTTGAGGCTCGATGCGACCGAGTAGAGCCGGCCGGGGAGCGGGCGCAGAAGGCCCGCGAGCTGGTCGGCCGTCAGCTTCTCCGGGTAGGCGGCGAACATGTCGACGAGCTGACGGTCGGCCGTAAAGCGGGCCAGCGTGTCGCCCTCCAGCAGCCCGGCCACGTCGGCGCGGCCCGTGAGCTTGGCGTAGGCATCCACCATCGGGCGCGACACGGTCGTGATGTCGAGGCTCTGGACGAGCTTTTGCTTGAGCGCGGCGTCTCCCGCGAGGCCGACGGCGTCGAGCAGCTCGTCCGCCAGCTCGGGATCGTTCTCAGGATAAAGGCCGATCGCATCGCCCGGCTTGTAGACGAAAGCCGGATCCTCGACGGCGAACTCGGCGTGCCACGTCTCGCGGCTCGACCCCGTGCCGTTGAGATTGATCAGGGCCGTGATCTCCGCCTCGATCGGGTTTTCGGCCGTGAAACGCTCCTCGTCGTCCTCGGCGCCGGGGCCTTTGAAGTCGACATGGACGACCGTCGTCGCAGGCTCGGCGGGGGCCAGCACCTCGAGGGCCTTGTCCGTCCAGGCCGCGGCCTGCTTCTGGAAGTCGAGGTCGAGGTCCTGACGGGCATGGACGCGGTTGCCACCCAGCGCTTCAAGGCGCGTATCGATCTCGCGGCCCGTCTGGCAGAAATTCACGTAGGCCGTATCGCCGAGCGCGAGCACGGCAAAGCGCACGCCCTCGAAGCGGGGCGCATCTTCGGCCATCAGCGCCTTATAAAAGTCCTCGGCACGCTGCGGCGGGTCGCCCTCACCCCATGTCGAGATGTAGACGACGAGGTTTTTCACCTTGCTCAGCGCCGCAAGATCGGCATCGGCCATGTCGACGACCTTGGCGTCGAAGTTCTGCTTGGCAGCCAGCTTCTTCGCCTTGAGCGCGAGGGTTTCGGCATTGCCGGATTCGCTGCCGTAGAGGATCGTCAGCGGCGCGCGGGCGCGCGGGGCGGGGGCCGCCGCGACGGCTCCGGCACCCTGGCCCTGAGCGGCGTCGAGCCCGGCGAGAAACCCCGAGAGCCAGCTGCGCTGCAACGGCGTCGAGCGCTGAACGAGACCGTTCAGCACGTCGATTTCTTCGGCCGTGAACGGCGCGTTTTTCGGCAAGAATGGCACCGCGGGCACCCGCATCTCCTCCCTCATTCCTTCAGTCTCGTGCGCCGAATGGCGTCGCACCGCACAGCCTCGTGCCGGCCGTCTATAGTCCCACCGGCCAGATCTCTAGCAGTCTTTCGTAAAATGCGTCCTACATCCACAGGCCGCCGCTTGGTCGGCATACAACAAGATAGAATAATTTTCTATGCCTTTAAGGCCGCAGCAGCAAGTTCGCAATTCTATTCCCTATAGGACTTAAGGTGTAGACAATGATTGCGGACGCTTGTCTAAAATCCTGCAGGCGGCGAAGTCGGCGGCGTACGGGGGTAATCCCGTTCCACGCGGCCTCCCTTTCCCCGCCCCGACGGCGATCCCACACGAAGTCGTGACGGACTGTTACTTTGCCGCAGCCGCGCTTTGTGGTTTATCTCTTGCCAAGCGGTCGCGCTTGACAAGCGAGGCTCGATCCGCAGACTGACGTCGCTAATAATGGCTGGCGACTTCAGTGGGGGCCCTTGGCGGGGTGCTCCGTAGGACAGCTTGCCGTTTCAAGGAGGAAACTACCCATGAAGACCTGGACCAAGCCCGCAGTGCGTGAGCAGGAAGTCGGCCTCGAGGTTACCTCGTACCTGCCGGCCGAGATCGACATCATCTGATCGATCCGCTCGCACGTAAACGAGCAGTTTCGGCGCGGCGGTCGAGAGCTTCGGCCGCCGTCGCTGTTTTCGGCCCTTGCCCCTTGCATGGACCGGATGCTGCCCGTGTTCTCGACCTTCGGGTCAACCTGCTGTTTGCGGCGCAGCTTTCGGCGAAGCGCGCGTCGGTTAAAAGCGAACCTATTCCATGCGCATCCGTATCCTGGGGGCAGCTGCCGGCGGCGGCTTCCCGCAGTGGAACTGCAATTGCCTGAACTGCGCCAACGCCAGGGCCGGGACGCCGGGCTATCGCCCGCGCACCCAGTGCTCACTGGCCGTCTCCGACAATGGGCGCGACTGGGTGCTGCTCAATACGGCGCCCGACCTGCGCCAGCAGATCAACGAGACGCCGGAACTCGGCGCGCAAGCCGACGGGCCGCTCCGCAATAGCCCGATCAAGGCAGCCGTGCTGACCGGCGGCGACGTGGATTTCATCGCGGGGTTGCTCAACCTGCGCGAGTTGCAGCCCTTCGCCGTCTACGGCTCGTCGCGGGTGCTGGCGACGCTCGAGGACAACTCGGTGTTCAACGTCCTGAATGCCGACTACGTGCCTCGGATGGAGCTTGCGCTCGACACGCCGACGCCGATCGAGGGGCCGGGTGTCGATACGGGCCTCGTGATCGAGGCGTTCGCCGTACCCGGCAAGATCGCGCTCTACCTCGAGAGCGGCGCCGCGACGAACAACTACGGAAGCCGCGAGGGCGATGCCATCGGCCTCAAGGTCTCGTCGCCCAGGTCCGGCAAGCACTTCTTCTATGTGCCGGGCTGCGCCGAGGTGGACGAGGAACTGGCAGGGCGGCTCAAGGGTGCGCCGCTCGTGTTCTTCGACGGCACGCTCTACACCGACGACGAAATGCTGAAGCAGGGCCTGATGCAGAAAACCGGCCAGCGCATGGGACACATGAGCATCTCTGGCGAGCAAGGGTCCATCGCGGCCTTCGCGCCGCTCGATGTGGCCCGCAGAATTTACGTGCACATCAACAATTCCAACCCGGTGCTCGACGACAACTCGGCAGAGCGCCGCGCGACGGAGGCCTCCGGCTGGGAGGTCGGATTCGACGGAATGGAGATCGACCTATGAGCGAGCGGCGCGCATCCGGCGACGCGACGACACTTTGGACGCCCGAAGAGTTCGAGGCGGCCATCCGCGCTGTCGGCGCGGAGCGCTATCACGACCTGCACCCGTTCCATAAGCTCCTGCACGGCGGCAAGCTCGACAAGGGGCAGGTCGCGGCATGGGCGCTCAACCGCTACTGCTACCAGTCGGCCGTTCCGCGCAAGGACGCCGCCTTCGTCAGCCGCGTCCTCGACCGGCAGCTCCGCCGCGACTGGATCCACCGCGTGCTGGAGCACGACGGGCACGGAGACGATCCGGGCGGCATCGAGCGCTGGCTCGTTTTGACGGACGGCCTCGGCCTCGACCGCGATTACGTGCAGAGCATGGAGGGCGCGCTGCCCGCAACGCGCTTCGCCGTCGAAGCCTATGTGCGCTTCGTGCGCGAGGAGCCGCTCGTCGTCGCCGTCGCCTCGTCGCTGACCGAGCTCTTCGCGCCCAAGATTCACAAAGAGCGGATCGCGGGCATGCTCGAAAACTACGACTTCATCGACGACGACGTGATGGCCTACTTCAAGAAGCGTCTCGTACAGGCGCCGAACGACGCCGGTTTCGCGCTCGACTTCATCAAGGCGCACGCGGAGACGCGCGCGGAACAGGAAGCCTGCGTCGCCGCCGTGCGCTTCAAATGCAACGTGCTCTGGGCGCAGCTCGACGCGCTGCACCATGCTTACGTCTCGCCCGGCTGGATTCCGCCCGGCGCCTTCAACCCGGAGACGCTCAATGGCTGAACCCGAGACGCCGGACGCGAATTCGGAGGCGAAGCCGGTTCCGACCCGGCTCATCGTCACGGCGGACACCAAGCTGGCGATGCCGCGCCACATCAAGCTGCGCCACGACGCGGGTCGCGGGCGCTGGATCATTCTCGCGCCCGAGCGGGTGTTCAACCCGGACGAGATCGCGGTCGTCGTGCTGCAACGCCTCGACGGACAACGTTCCGTGAGCGAGATCGCGGAAACCTTGTCTCAGGAGTACGACGCACCACTTGAAGTCGTAACAGACGACATCGTGGTCATGCTCCAGGACCTTACGGACAAAGGCGTGCTGGTGCAGGCCTAGGGAGGACGAGCCCATGAATGAGATCGTACCGAACCACGTCAAAGAGACCGGAATGCCGGTTTGCGCGCGCACGACCGACGACGCGCCCGCGTCTGATCCAGGTCAGGATCCGGCTCTTTGCGCGCGCGCGCCGATCGGGATGCTCTGCGAGCTGACCCATCGCTGCCCGCTTCAGTGCCCGTACTGTTCGAACCCGGTCGAACTCGAGCGCGCAAACACGGAGCTCACGACGGCGGAGTGGCAGGACACGATGCGCCAGGCCGCGGCGCTCGGCGTGCTGCAGATCCATCTTTCCGGCGGCGAGCCGACGGCGCGAAAGGATCTCGAAGAGATCGTCCAGGTGGCGGCGGAGGTCGGGCTTTACACCAACCTCATCACCGCCGGCGTGACGCTCACGGAAGAGCGTCTGCGCCGCCTCGTCGACGTGGGCCTCGATCACGTGCAGCTCTCGGTGCAGGACGTCGATCCCGAGAACGCCGACCGCATCGCGCAGTACAAGGGCGGCATGGCCAAGAAGATCCAGGTCGCCAAGTGGGTGCGCGAGGCGGGGCTGCCGCTCACGATCAACTGCCCGATCCACCGCCAGAACATCCACAACGTGCCGCGCATGATCGACTTCGCGGTCGAGATGGGCGCCGGCCGCGTCGAGATCGCGCACGTCCAGTACTACGCCTGGGCGCTCGTCAACCGCGCGTCGCTGATGCCGACCAAGGAAGCCTTCATGACGGCGGCGAAGCAGGTCGAGGAGGCGCGCGAGAAGTACAAGGGCGTGATCGTGATCGACGCCATCGTGCCCGACTACTACGCCAAATTCCCGAAGCCCTGCATGGGCGGGTGGGCGCGCGGCATCGTCAACGTCACCCCGTCGGGGCGGGTGCTGCCTTGCCACGCGGCCGAGTCGATCAAGACGCTCAGCTTCGACAACATCAAGGAGCGTAAGCTCGCCGACATCTGGCTCAACGGCGAAGCGTTCCAGGCCTATCGCGGCACGGAGTGGATGAAGGAGCCCTGCCGGAGCTGTCCGCGCAAGGAAATCGACTACGGCGGCTGCCGCTGCCAGGCGTTTGCGCTGACGGGCGATGCCGCCAACACCGACCCTGCCTGCTCGCTCTCGCCGCTGCATGCCCAGTGGCAGGCCGTGGCGGAGGTGGAGAGCCACAGCGAGCCCCCGGAGTTCATTTACCGGCGCGTGGGCGGTGCAGCAAAGCCGAAGATCACGCACAACGCATCTTGAGCTCATTCCTCCGCTCAAGTAGACAAGGCATATCGGCTAGGTGCGGCATCTTGTTCACACCGCATTCAGCAAAAAATTGCCAGAATGCGAGCAAGGTCCAATGGGCCGACTGCGGGAAAAATTCGGAGGAAACGTCACATGCGCAATTGGATTATTGCGGCTGCCGCTCTGGTCGCCGTGCCTGGAATCGTGTCGGCACAGGATGCCGAGAACGGCGCGAACATCTTCAAGCGCTGCGCCGCGTGCCACCAGATCGGCGAAGGTGCGAAGAACGGTCTCGGTCCGCATCTCGACTGCATCGCCGGCAAGCCGGCTGGCCACGTCGAGGGCTTCAACTACTCGGACGCTGTGAAGAACTCCGGCATTGAGTGGACGGACGAGAACCTGCTCGCTTGGTTCGAAGCCGACGACAAGGTCATCAAGGGCAACAAGATGATCTTCCCGGCCGGCATCAAGAACGAAGATGACCGCGCGGATCTCCTCGCCTTCGTCAAGTCGCAGTGCAAAGAGTAAGCGCTCGCGATCTTTGAAAATCGGAACGCCGCGGATGAGGATCGTCCGCGGCGTTTTCTATTCGGCTGTCTCGATCGGCTCGACGCCGGCCGTATCGAGCGCGGCGATCCAGCGATCCAATCCGTGCCCCGCGATCATGAGATCCGGCGCGACATCCCTGAGCGGCAGCAGCACGAAGGCGCGTTCCACGATGCGCGGGTGCGGGAGGATCAACTCCGGATCGTCGAGCGAAACGTTGCGATAGGTCAGGACATCGACGTCGATGACACGCGGCCCCCAGCGCTCCTGGCGCACGCGCTTCATGGTGTCTTCAACACCGAGACACCGCGCGAGCAGCTCATGCGGCCCGAGATCGGTCGCAACCGCAACGCAGGCATTCACGAACCAATCCTGATCGAGGACGCCCCAGGGCGGGGTGCGATAAAGGCGCGAAGCACGAACGAGCCGGATATCGCCCGCGTCAGTCAGAAGACCGATCGCATGGCGGATATTCGCTGCCTTGTCGCCCATGTTCGAGCCGAGCCCGATGAGCGCGTCAAAATCGGACCTCGCCGCCGCATCCGCCACAGGACCGTCTCGCCCGTATCAGTCGTATTTGACGTAGGCGAAGCGCTGGTCGGAGGGCGTCCCCTCGAACACGCCATCCTTCGCGGGCTGCCAGGCTACGACCTCTTCGATCTTCTTCGCGAGCTCGAGATCCTTCCGCGTGATGCCCTTTGCGGAATGGGTGACGAGACGGACCTCGACCCAGGCGTAAGAGGCCGTGATATCCGGATGATGCCAGGCGGCCTCGGCCAGGTGGCCGACGGTCGTGATCACCATCAATGTGCTCTTCCAGCTTGCCGTCTTGTATGTGCGGCGAATCCACCCGTCTTCCAGACGCCATTGCGGAAGGTTTTCGGACAGCCATTGCGTCACCTCGGCCTCGGAAAGTGCCGTCTCGCGGGGGCTCGTCATATTGCTCTCTCCTGGCCTTTGGTGGACAAATGCGCCAATACCTTTTCTGCGCTTCGGCGCAAAGCCTAGTCCTCGCCTCCAGCCTACGCAATCGGCGAGCCACCTCTCACCGCCAAGGACGCGTTTCGCGATGCACGACCCGAAACTGGCCAACGGATTGAGCGTTTCGGCGCCGGCCAGACTTCATCTCGGCTTCGTCGACCTCAACGGCAGCCTCGGCCGACGCTACGGCTCGATCGGGCTTGCGGTCGACGAACCGAAAACGGAGATCCATCTCTCTCGTTCCGAGACCATGTCCGCGGCCGGCCCCGAGCAGGACCGCGTGCTCACCGTGCTCGAACGGTGCCGGCAAGCGCTCGGCCTGTCCGGCAGCTACCGGGTGGAGGTGTCCTCCGCAATTCCGGCGCACGCAGGGCTCGGCTCGGGAACGCAGCTTGCCCTTGCCATCGGGGCCGCCCTGATGCGTCTTGAAGGGCTCTCGCTCTCGCCCCAGCAGCTCGGCGATCTCGCGGGGCGCGGCGCGCGCTCGGCGATCGGCATGGCGGCGTTCGAAGCCGGCGGTTTTATCGTGGACGGCGGGCGGGGGGCCATCGACCAGCCGCCGCCGGTGCTGATCCAGATGCCGTTTCCGGAAGACTGGCGCGTGCTTCTCGTGTTCGACCGCGGCGCACAGGGCGCACACGGCGACCGGGAGACGAGTGCGTTCGCGGCCCTCCCCCCCTTTCCCGAAGCGCTCGCAGACCGTCTTTGCCGGCTCGTCCTCATGCAACTCGTGCCGGGCCTCAAAGAGGAAGACATCGCAGCGTTCGGCAGCGCGTTAACCCAGATCCAGGCCATCGTCGGCAGCCATTTCGCGGCCGCACAAGGGGGCAGTCCGTGGACCTCGCCGGCCGTCGGCGCGCTCCTCAAACGCGCCGCAGAGCAGGGTGCGACAGGCATCGGCCAGACCTCGTGGGGGCCGACAGGTTTCGGCTTCGTTCCCTCCCAGCATGTGGCAGACCGCCTCTATCATTCTTTAGTCGAAGACGCTAAAGCGATTGGCCTCGAAATCATGATCGCGCGCGGACGCAACTCTGGCGCGACGGTCGTGGACGGTCGGCAGACCCCTGTCCGATCCTAGACACAACCCACCGCGCCCACACACCGCGCCACACCACGTGAACGGGAGACGCCCTGATGAGTGATGCCACCCCAATTCTGCACATGCTTTCGCCGCAGAAGCACATGAGCCCGTTCGACGTGAACATGGCCGCCGACGCCGGCTACAAGGTCATCGTTCCCTACATCAACGTGACGCTCGAAGAGGTGACGCCGCTCGTGCAGGATGCGATCTTCTCGCGTCCGCCGGACTACGGCACACGCACGGGCGTGTTCATCGGCGGCAAGGACGCCATCCTCTCGCTCGACATGCTGGAAGCGGCGCGCAAGGCGCAGGTTCCGCCGTTCCAGCTCTCGGTCGTTGCCGACCCGGCCGGCTCGTTCACCACCGCGGCCGCCATGGTCGCCTGCGTCGAGCGGGTTCTAAAGAACAAGTTCGGCCGCGACTGGAAGGGCGTCAAGGTTGCCGTGTTCGGCGCGACGGGCGTCGTCGGATTCGCATCGTCGATCATCGCAGCCCTTGAAGGCGCGGACGTGCAACTCGTCGCGCATCGCGGCGTCGATCGCGTCATCAAGTCGGCGGCGGTTTCCAAGGAACGCTTCGGCGTCGATCTCGAAGCCGTATCGGGCGAGACACCCGAGCAGAAGCGCGAGATCATCGCCAACGCCGAGGTCATCTTCGCCGCCGCAGCCGCCGGCGTGCAGGTGATCTCGAAGGAAGACAAGGCCATCGCGAAGAAGCTCATGGTCGTCGCCGACGTCAACGCCGTGCCGCCCCCGGGCGTCGACGGCATGGAGCTGTTCATGGACGGCGCGCAGCTGCCCGACTCTGAAGCGCTCGGCGTCGGCCCGCTCGCCATCGGCGACATCAAGTACAAGACGGAATCCGGCCTCTTCAAGCAGATGCTCGAGTCGAAGGAAGCGCTCACGCTCGACTTCCGCCACGCCTTCGCGCTGGCCCGCCAGCTCGTGGCTTGACCGGCGAGACCGTCCTTATCGCTGCTTTCTCCGCGCGGGCGCTCGCTGCGTCCGCGCGGCGCGCCGGTTACCGGCCGCTCACCGTCGACTGCTTCGGCGACACAGACACCCTCTCCCTTGCCGAAGCGTCCATCTGTCTTCCCGCGCGCGTGCAGGTCGGCTTCACCCCCCGGCCGCTGATCGCGGCCCTCGAAGAGCTTTCCGCCAACGCGGCTTCGCCGCCGGTCGGGCTGGTGCTCGGCGCCGGCTTCGAATGCAATCCACGCCTCGTCCATCGCCTTGGCGAACGCTTCCGATTGATCGGCAACGATGCCGAGACGATCCGGCGCACGAAGGACCCCGTGTCCCTCTTCAAGGTGCTCGACGATCTCGGCGTTCCTCATCCGGCCACGCAGATCGAGGCTCCGGCCAACACGGACGGATGGCTGATGAAGCGCATCGGCGGCAGCGGCGGCCTGCACATTCACGTCTGTCCGAAAACGCCACACCCCGACAAGCGGCGCTACTTCCAGCGGCGCATCGAAGGCGAGCCGATCTCGCTGCTCGGGCTCGTCTCCGAGAAGAGTGCGGCCTTCGCGGTCAGCCGGCAGTGGACGAGCCCGCTTCCACGCCGTCCGTTCCGTTACGGCGGCGCGGCCGGATCGCTCCTGCTCGATGCCGACCTCGAAGCGCGCATGATCGAGATGAGCCTCGCCGTCTCGGAAGCGCTTTCGCTCTCGGGGATCGTGTCGTTCGACTATCTCGTGCACGAGGGCGAGCCTTCGCTCACCGAAATCAACCCGCGGCCCGGTGCCTCGCTCGACGTATTCGACGACGTGTCGGGCACGCTCTTCAAGGCCCACATGGAAGCGGCGCAGGGCGGAGATCCCGCGGCTATTCTCTCCGAGGGCTGGCATCCGCCGATTGCGCGCGCCGTCTCCATTCTTTATGCGGACCGCGGGCCGCTCGACGTCGGCACCGTCGACTGGCCGGCGTGGGCTGCCGACCGGCCGGTGCCCGGCACGACCATCGGGCGCGGGCAGCCGCTCGCGACCGTCATGGCCGAGGGCGACGATCTCGATGCCGTTCAGGCCACCTGCCGAGAGCGCTTGGGGGAGCTCAACGCTTTGCTATATGACAATTCAAACGAAGAAAAAGGAGCTCATCGATGAGCAGCAGTCAGGGGCCGGCACCGAGCGTCAACGCGCTGGCGGGGCAACTGGTCGACGACCTCGCACGTAACGCGGCTGCACTCCGCGTCTCCGTCACGACCGGGGCCGCCGGCGAGCGGTGCATCGACCTCGGCGCGAATGTCCCGGGCGGGCTCGAAGCCGGCCGCCGTCTCGGCGAGATCTGTATGGGCGGCCTCGGCACCGTCGCGATCACCTCGTCGTCTCCGCTCGATCGCTGGCCGCTCGGCGTGATGGTGCATTCGTCGAACCCGGTCGTCGCGTGCCTCGGCAGCCAGTACGCGGGCTGGACGATCACGGACGACGCGGGCTTCTTCGCGCTCGGCTCGGGACCTGCGCGCGCGCTCTCGCGCGTCGAGGAGCTCTACAAGGAGCTCGGCTACGTCGATCATCACAACAAAGCCGCCATCGTCATCGAAGGCGAGACACCCCCGCCGCCGGCCGTCGCAACCAAGGTTGCAAGCGATTGCGGCGTGAAGACCAGCGATCTCACCGTGCTCTACGCGCCGACGGGAAGCCTCGCCGGCACCGTGCAGATCGCGGCACGCGTGCTCGAAGTCGCGCTCCACAAGGCGCACTCGCTGCATTTCGATCTCAACAATATCGTCGACGGCTACGGCGCCGCGCCGATCGCGCCGCCGATCCCCGACTTCGTCAAGGCCATGGGCCGCACCAACGACGCGATCATCTACGGCGGGCGCATCCAGCTCTTCGTGCGCGGCACGGATGCGGACGCGGAAAAGCTCGCCAACGCGCTGCCCTCCAACACGTGCTCGGCCTACGGCAAGCCGTTCGCCGACATCTTCGCGGAGGTCGAGGGCGACTTCTACAAGATCGACGCCTCGCTCTTCAGCCCCGCGGTCGTGACGGTCTCCAACCTCGATACGGGCTCGTCCTTCCACGCCGGCCGCCTCGCGCCCGACATCGTGGACGCGAGCTTCAGGTAACCTACGCGTTCCCCCTCCCATCGCGGCTCGTCCTGCACGACACCCCGACGCGGAGGGGGGAAAGGCCTCTCATGAACCGACCGGTGACATCGACGGACTTGGACGACGCGCGCCCCACGGGGCCGCGGATCGCGTTGTTCGTCGAGGACGGATCGGGCGACTGGCATGCGCGCCGTCTCAAGCGCGCCATGGAGGCGCGCGGCGCGACCGTGGTCACCACCACGCTCTCGGCGTGCGCGTTCGATACGTCGTCTCCGAGCGGACTGGAGATCCCGGGCTTCGAGGGAATGCTGCCGGATGGCGCTTTCGTGCGGTCCGTCTCGACGGGCACGCTGGAACAGATCACGTTCCGGCTCGGCATCCTGCATGCGCTGCGCGAAAGCGGGGTGCGCGTGTGGAACGACGCGCGCGCCATCGAGCGATGCGTCGACAAATCAACCGCGACGTTCCTGTTCCGCAAGGCCGGCCTGCCGACGCCGCCGACACGCGTGGTCGAGATGCGCGAGCGCGCGTATGCGCACCTCTCGGTGCATGCGCGGCCGTTCGTGCTCAAGCCGCTGTTCGGAAGCCAGGGCAACGGCGTGCGCCGCGTGAGTGGCCCCGA
The DNA here is from genome assembly GCA_035445405.1 of Hyphomicrobium sp. GTDB lineage: Bacteria > Pseudomonadota > Alphaproteobacteria > Rhizobiales > Hyphomicrobiaceae > Hyphomicrobium_C. Next base: position 1,368 of record DAOMQQ010000004.1, on the reverse strand, counting down.
GCACCTTCCTCCCCCGGAAGACGTCAATAACGTCTACTACATGCAGCACTACCTGCGTGCGCCGGACGCGACGACCTTCGAAGACTGGCGCGTGTTCGTCTCGCAGGGGCGCGTGCTCTCGACCATGATCCGGCGCGGAAAAACCTGGCTTACGAACGTGCACCAGGGCGCAGAGGCGATCGCGCACACGCCGTGCGACGAGATGCGCGACCTCGCGCTCGGAGCGCTTGCAGCCATCGGCGCCGACTATGCCGGTGTCGACGTGATCCGGGACGACAGCGGACAGCTGATGCTGCTCGAGATCAACTCGAACCCCGCATGGAAGGGGCTGCAGGCGGTCACCGACATCGACATCGCCGATGTGCTGGCCGGCGATTTTCTGGCGGCCGTCGCCAAGGCACCGGCGCAATGAGCTATCCGCTCTCGCGAGACGCCATCGAAGCCGCGTTCGTCGCCGCCTGCCACGCGGAGCTTCAGGCGCTGAAGCCCGGCAACGTGCACATCCACGGCGCCGGCCATGACATGGACATCTCCCATTTCGAGCGAGCCGCGGCCGCCGCGGCCCCGTTCATTGCCGATCCGGCGCACGGCGTGGGCGCGCGAATTCTCGGCGCCGTCTCGGCCAGCATGGCGGCAGCAGGTTGTAATACCAATCTCGGTATCGTTCTGCTCACCGTGCCGCTTGCCGTCGCGGCCGGGGCGCCCGAGGGGCCGGACGATCTCAGGGCCCGCCTCGTGCCGGTGCTCGATGCGCTGGATCTCGCTGACGCAGATCAGGCATTTCGCGCCATCGTGCTCGCAAACCCGGCGGGTCTCGGCGGGGCGCAGGATGGAGACGTCTCGCAACCGCCCACGATGACATTCCGCGCCGCGATGGCGCTTGCGGCGGATCGGGACCGAATCGCACGCGCCTACGTCACCGGCTTCGACGACATCTTTTCCTTTGCTTTGCCTGAACTTTATGCAGCCCGCCGCGTTGCCCAAGATGACGCCATGGCCGTGACCGCCCTGCATATGAGCCTGCTCGCGGCCTTTCCGGACAGCCACATCTCGCGCAAGCATGGGCCTGCCGCTGCGGCGGCCGTGCAGAAAGAGGCCCAGGCGCTCCGCCCGCTTTGGGCACCAGCACCGCGCCAGGAGACGTGGGGCGCCCTTCTCGATCTCGACCGTTCCCTCAAGGCACGCGGCCTAAACCCCGGCACCACGGCCGACTTTGTGGTGGCAACGCTTTTCGCCGATCGCCTCATTCATCCGCGTGCGACTCCCCTGCACTCCTAGCCTCTTGTCGAAATCATAATCCTAGGGCTATTAAGGGGGCGGCGCCGCAGCGCCGCTATCTGGCCAACCGGTACGGTGACACCCTCACCG
>DAOMQQ010000003.1:0-69967 GCA_035445405.1 Hyphomicrobium sp. | reverse complement strand
AGGTGAAGATGGCAAGGTTGAGCGCAACGTAGGCGCCGAAGAATGCCAGATGCCCGTGTGCCGCCGTGATCTGCGTGCCGTGCGTGTAGAAGTTGACGCCATGCAGCGTGTGCAGGAAGCCCCACACGCCGGCACCGAAGAAAGCGAGCACCGCACAGCCGAGCGACCACAGGAGCGCCGCCTTGTTGGGATGCTCACGCCGACCCTTCCACACCATGACGAAGGCGAACACAACCATCAGGAAGAACGGAACGACCTCGAACGACGAGAAGATCGAGCCGATCCACTGCCAGTAAGCCGGCGCGCCGATCCAGTAGTAATGGTGACCCGTGCCGAGAATGCCCGAGAAGAGCGCCGTGCCGACGATCACGTAAAGCCACTTCTCCACGATCTCGCGATCGACGCCCGTGAGCTTCAGCATGAGATAGGCGAGGATGGAGGCCATGATCAGCTCCCACACGCCCTCGACCCAGAGATGCACGACGTACCACCAGTACATCTTGTCGAGGCTGAGATTGTGCGGGTTGTAGAAGGCGAAGAGGAAGAGCAGCGCAAGTCCCCAGAGGCCGATGATGAGCACGCTGGAAATCGCCGTCTTCTTGCCGGCGAGCACCGTCATCGAGATATTGTAGAGGAACATCAGCGCGGCCACGACGATGCCGAACTTGACCCAGAGCGGCTGCTCCAGGAACTCGCGGCCGTCCTTGCCGAGCAGAAGGTTGCCGTGGAACAGGTCGAACACATAGGTGATGACCGCACCGAGCGTTCCGATCAGAAGGATCGCGAGCTGCCAGTAGGCGATCTTTGGCGAATGGATCTCACGCTCGGACTCTTCCGGAATGATAAAGTAGGCCGCGCCGAAGAAGCCGAGCAGAAGCCACACGATCAGCGCGTTGGTGTGCAACATGCGAACGATGTTGAACGGCAGCAGCTCCGACAGCGTGTTCGGAGAAATGTAAATCCAGCCCGCCAGGAGCCCGCCCGAGACTTGCACGATAAACAGCGCGATAGCCGCGAGGAAATAGGCGTAGGCGATCTTCTGTGTTTGATATTTCATCGTCGTATTCTCCGTGCGTCCGCGATCAGCCGGCGTCGTTCGGGGGCCAGCCCTGCCTGTCGGTCTTGTCTGCCCAGATCAGAAAATCGGAGAGCGCCCGGATATCCTCGTCAGAGAGGTGGAAGCGCGGCATCTGCCGGCGGCCCGGAATGCCCGTGGGCTGTGCTTCCATCCATCCCTTGAGCGCCTGGAAGGCGTCGTCGGGTGAATCGAGCACGCCCCAGCGCGTCATGACGTTCCCGACCTCCGGCGCGAAGTAAGCGCCTTCGCCGTGAAGCGTATGGCAGTTGATGCAGGCGTTGATCTCCCACACGCGCTTGCCGCGCGCGACGGAATCCGTCAGCGGCATCGCTGCAGTCGATTGGGTTACGATGTAATAGTGACTATGGGCCGTAAGACCCAAGAAGATCAGAATAAAGAACAGAGACCCGCCATAGAAAATATTGCGGGCCATCGTTTTCGTCATAACTTCGCGCATGTCTGCGTGCCTCCCACCGAGGGACATGGATGACGAACTTTGGCGTCAAGCCGCCGGAGCCCTCTTGCCTTTCGTCAAGAGCACTGGGCATTTCCGGGCGGACGCGGAGGAGCGCCGGGATAATTGTCAGCGGGAAGACAGTTTCATGTGCACGCGCGGCGTCGTGAGGATCGGCGCATAAACGAGCGTAAAGGCGAGGAAAGAGGCGGCCCACGCCAGACCTGCAGCCAAAAGCATCGGCGAGTAAAGCTCGGAGGGAAGCAGAGGCGCGACAACGCGTAGCACGGCCGCGAGCGTGACGAGATAATAGGTCGCGACGATCGCGCGCGGCGCAACGAGCCTCCGGCCGGTATGGCCCAGCGACGCCCGGCTCATCACCGCCAGGATCATCGTCCCGATCGCGCCCGTTCCGAACGCATGCGAGACGACAGCGGCCGGAACGTCGTTCGTGAACGCCGACAGCGCGGCCAACACGAGCCCGATCACGATCCAGCCATACCCCACATGAAGCACCCACACGATGGGCTCGGCACGGGTCGCGAACCCTCGCCAAAGGACGAGCCGCGCACCGTTGGCGATGGCGGCGACCGATGCCGCAGTACCGACGAGAACCCAACCCGCGCCGATGGCATCGAAGAGAACGAAGACGACCAGAGAAATGAGCGCGGTCATATCCAGCCAGAAGACGCGGCGCGGCATCGGCACGGGCGGCCGCTGCCCGTTCAGCCAGTTGTGAGTGAAGGCCGGAATGATGCGCCCGCCGATAACGGCGATCATCACGATCACGATCAGCATGGCGGCCCGGATGGCGGCCATGGGATCGACGTTGAGATAGCCGGCATTCCCAAGGTGGGAAAAGATGTTGCTCACCATCATCGCCACGATCATGGCGAGGAAGACGAGATTACGGGCCGCAGGCCGGGTGAACAATTGGACCGCGGCGAAGGCGCCGAGAAGCGGAAGGAAGGCGCCGTCCACGATCATCACCAACGTATAGGGGACGAGGCCCGAAAGGCCCATCGCGATGCGCCCCGCCACCCACACGGCAAACAGCACGACGAGGGGCGGACCGGAGAGCGGAAGCGCACCGGTCCAGTTCGGCACCGCCGTCAGAAGAAAGCCGCCGATCGCAGCCGCCGCAAAGCCGAACACGATCTCGTGGGCGTGCCAAGTGAACGGCGATCCTGCGACGGGGAGCCAGTTCTGCGGCAACCCCCCCGCGACCGACGCGATCCAGCCGATCCACAGCAGCATCGCAAACACGGCATAGGCGGCAGCGCCGAGAAAAAACGGCCTGAAACCGTAGGAAAAGAATGCATCGAAGCTGGGGCGAGCCTCAGGCGGCGGCAGGACGGACGTGGAATAGCGGATGGAGGATGCCATGATCTGTTCGCGCACATGTCGCCGCCCAAAGGACAGCTCGCCGCGCGTCTCCCTGATCTCGCGGGTCCAATATGTCGCAGTCTAGATCTTGCGGGAACGGCGCCGCTTAACCGCGGTCAACCCGGATGCATGGCATGCGTCGCCCATCTTATCGGAAGACGTCTTCTCAGAAGCCTTCCTCGCCGCGATCGCTCGATTCGACGAACTTCGCGAGCAGGGCGACGTCCACAATCGAGACCTGCTCGCGGTCGACGCTGACGCCCAGCGGACGCAGTTTCGCGAGCGCCCGCGACAGGCTTTCCGGCTTCATGCCGAGCCGGTTGGCGAGCAATGCCTTCTCGTACGGCAAGTCGATCGTAGCCCCGCCTTCCCGCACCGGCGAGAGACGCACGAGGAACTCCGCCACGCGCTGCGGCGCGGAGAGCAGCTTGATATGCTCGATCTGCTCGACCAGAGCCTTCAGGTGATAGGACGCCGAAGCCAGCATCGAGAGAGCGAGCTCCGGCTGGTCGAGAATACGCTGGCGCAGCCGCTGCCCGTCCACCCGGACGAGACGCGCATCCGTCACGACCTCCGCGCTCACCGGATAGCGCCCACCGAGAAACATCGCAGCCTCCGCGAACGTCTCTCCCCTACGATAGACGCCGACGACCGCCTCGTTGCCGTCGGGCGTGACGCGGTAGAGCTTCACCCAGCCGCCGAGCACGACGAAAAAGGCGTCCGCCGCTTCGCCCTGCTGAAACAGCGTGTGCCCCTTCCGGTAGACGGTGATCGGCTGGTTGCCGATGAGAGATTGCGCGACATCCTGCGACACGGCGCCGAGAAGAGGCGTCGAACGCACGATCCGCCAGTCTGAAGGATCCATTGTCGTTTCCGGAGGCAGGGTGCGCTCCGCTGCGGACGCGCACGGGGAAAACCGCGAGACGACATCAATAGCCCCTGCTTGACCCCGGTCAAGAGCCCGAATCGGGTCGCGAGACCCGGGAGAACGCTGAACAGGCGGCCCTTGACATCGCTCAAGATCGGAATGGCGATCGCCGCGCATATTCGAACGCGGCGCCCAGGCGCCTCGTCACGCAAGAGAGATATCGGGGCGCCCCCACGGCACCACATCGGATCGCCCGATATGACGTGTGCGGGCATAAGCGGCATCCGTCGCTCCTGCACCCGTCAGGCGGAGGATTGCCGACCAATGCGCGCCCACACGCTCCAGCCCAACCGAGCACCCGAGGGGGGCCTGTCGCTCCCGGCAAAACGCGGCGCCCTGGAGCGGGTCGCATCGCTCGCGACAGCCGCCATCCTCGCCGCCATGGCGGTGGGCAGCGTCTTGTCTGCGGCACCGGATCAGAGCGACGCCCGAGAGGAGCAAGCGCACGGGAGCGCCTTATCGTCCAATTCCACGCATGGCCGGCAAGCCGAGCGCGAGACGCTGATCGCCGGCTACCTCGCCCAGCCCTTCTATCACCGCAGCGACGTTCACCTCACCCGGCCTGACGGCACGAACCTGATGGCCAAGGGCCTGGGCTGGGACGGCGACGCACTCAAGTTTCCCATCGACGGCGGCGTGCGCGCCGTCACGGGACCCCACACGTTCGGGTTCATGATCGATTTCTTGCACAACAAAGCCGTCTCCCGGCTTGGCAGAGGCGCGCACGGCCGCCGGATTCCGAACCCCGTGATCGACGAGGTCGATCTCGAAGGAACGATCAAGGGCGCCGAAGCGCCGCCCCGCGCCAAGCTCACCGACGTCTTCACCCGCCTCGAGTTCACGCACGGACACAACGTCCTGCTCTTCACGCCGATCATGCGACTGGCCGCCATCACGCCACGGATCCGGCCCTACGTCGGAATCGGGGCCGGCTTCGCACTGCCCCACGTCGAAGTTTGGTTCCCGGGCGAGGAGGAGAGCCGCCGTACGAACGAGTATCAGTTCGCCGGCCCCGCCGCACAGCTGCTCGCCGGCGTCGAATTCCGCACGGGCAATGTGTCTTATTTCGTCGAGTACAAGTTCACGTGGGCCCACATCTCTGCGGCGCTCTCCGAAAGCCAATCCTGGCGGAACTTCGACATGCCAGGCGACCTCGTGCGCCAGCTCGGACGCTGGTGGCGCGGCGAAACCGAACGCCTGGGGCGCGTCCGCACCACACTCGCGGCCCATCAGATTGCTGGAGGCGCGGGCTACTGGGTGAAGCGCACACCCGCCGTGTCCGCTCCGTGACGCCACGGCCCGCGATGGCGGACTGCATTCCCTTGAAGGCGCCTATCAGCGCGGCAATCCCGTCCACGAAGCCGCCTGAGCCGGACCGCAGAGCGCCAGGAGATCGATCGCCCGCCGCGCGATCTGCTCGACGACGTCGGCCATCGATACGGCCCCGAGGTAGAACGCGGGGACGGCTGGCGCGACGATGGCCCCATACTCCGTCACCGCAGCCATCGCGCGCAAGTGCCCGAGATGCAGCGGGCTCTCCCGCACGACGAGCACGAGCCTGCGCCGCTCTTTGAGGTGGACATCCGCCGCCCGCGTCAGAAGCGTGTCGGAAAGCCCGGCCGCGATCGCAGATGTCGTCCGCATGGAGCACGGCGCGATGATCATGCCCGCCGTCTCGAACGAGCCGCTGGCAATCGCCGCTCCGATGTCGCCCACCGGATGGCGATGCGCCGCCAGCGCCTCGAGCGCACCGATCGCATTCGGCCCGACCTCATGGGACAGCGTGCGCTCGGCCGCCGCGGAGATCACGAGATGCAGTTCCACATCCGGCTTGGCTGCGAGAAGCGCGGCGATGTTGAGCGCGATAGCGCCCCCGGATGCGCCGCTGATACCGAGAACGATTCGCTTAGGGATCGTCATGGGCACGCTCCCGCTCCCGGCATGAGCCCTCCGAGCCCGAGCGTCGGCCATAGCGCATCCACGCGCGCAACGACTTCGGGATCCATGGCCAGCACGCGCCCCCATTCCCGATCCGTCTCGGTTCCGATCTTCGTCGTCGCATCGATGCCGACCTTGCCGCCGAGCCCCGATACAGGCGACGCAAAGTCCAGGTAGTCGATCGGCGTCCGATCGACCGTCATCAGATCGCGGGAAGGATCCATGCGCGTCGAGAGCGCCCAGGCAATATCGGCCCAGCTTCTCACGTCGATATCGTCGTCGACGACGATGACGATCTTCGTATAGGAGAACTGCGCCAGCATCCCCCACAGAGCCATCATCACGCGCCGCGCCTGTCCCGGATAGCGCTTCCGGATCGAAACGACCGCCATGCGGTACGAGCACGCCTCGGGCGGCAGCCAGCAATCGACCACCTCCGGGATCTCCCGCCTCAGGATCGGGATGAAAAGCGTGTTGAGGACCTCGCCGATCACCGATGGCTCATCGGGCGGGCGTCCCGTGTAGGTGGAGAGATAGATCGGATCGGCGCGAGTGGTGACGGCCGTGACGCGAAGCACCGGGAAACGCTCCACCGCGTTGTAATAGCCTGTGTGATCGCCGAACGGGCCTTCAGGCGCGGTCTCGCGGGCCGAGACGGTTCCCTCGATGACGATCTCCGCATCGGCTGGAACCACCAGCGGCACGCTCACGCAGCGAGCCAGCCTCGGCCGTTCGCCCCGAAGGAGCCCGGAGAAGCGCAGCTCCGAAAGATTTTCCGGCAAGGGGAGCACCGCCGACAGGATCGTTGCCGGATCGGCGCCGATCACCACCGCGACCGGCATGTCGCGTTCCAGGTCCATCCACGCACGATGGTGCGCCGCGCCGCCCCGATGCGCGAGCCACCGCATGATGGCGCGATCCCGGCCCAGCACCTGCATGCGGTAGACACCCATATTGTAGCGGGACATGGCGTCGTCGTCCGGTGGGCGTGTGAGCACCAGCGGCCACGTCATGAGTGGGGCGGGCTCGCCGGACCAGCACGTCTGAACGGGCAGCCGGTCGAGCGCAATCTCCGCGCCGGTCAACACGCATTGCTGCACAGGCGGCCGTCTTACGAGCAGGGGCGCCATGTTCAGCGCTGCTTTGACGAGCGGCCAGCGCTCCAGCACGTCGCGAATGCCATTCACCGGCTCCGGCTCGCGCAATGAGGCGAGCAATTCGCCGAGCTCGGAAGTGCGATGGTGCGCGACACCGAGCCCCGACGAGACGCGCAGGCCCGTTCCAAATAAGTTGGCCAGCACGGGGATCGGCGACGGCGTGCCGTCCTCATGCACCGGCTGTTCGAACAGGAGGGCCGGTCCACCCTGCGCAAGCACGCGCCTATGGATCTCTGTCATCTCGTGCACGAGCGAAACCGGTGCGCTGACGCGCGCGAGCAAGCCCTCCGATTCGAGATGACGAAGAAACGCGCGCAGATCGCGAAATGTCGGCAGGTCCCGCATGCATGATGCACTAAGCGCCGGCGTCGGAGAACAACTTAACCTCGGTCAAGATCCGCCTTCGAGACGGAGTTAGACTCGCAACGCTTGTCGCGCTGGTCTCGAAGAGATCGCAAACCGTGGGACGCCAGGGAGGCGGGTTTCCCTCGGATGTTCGGAAGAACCGCGCCCCGCGCGACAAGCACCCGACGACGGCCAACCGTCCTCGCGACTCCACAATGGAAAATGGCCGAAGAGAGGAAGCCATGGCACCGGCTGCGTCGCAACACATCCTCCGCATACCCGGCCCGGTCGCCCGCCTTCTCTCTCCTTTGCCGGTTGCACCTTTGGAAATCGGCCTGAGGCACCTGCTCGCAGGCATTCTCGCCCGTCATCCGACGCTGGTCGAGAGGCTGGCCGCCGACAAGCCCCGCCGCATCGCCATCGCTCCGAGCGACCTTCCCTTCGTCGTCGTCCTGCAGACGGGAAACGCCGACATCGCACTCAAGATCGAGCGAAAAGGAAATCTCGCGTCCGTCGATGCCACCATCTCCGGCCCGCTATTCGCACTGATGGGGTTGGTCGATGGCGAATTCGACGGCGACGCGCTGTTCTTCTCGCGCGATATTTCGGTTGAGGGAGACATGGAGGCCGTCCTTGCGCTCCGCAACGCCATCGACGACGCCGACATCGATCTCTTGAGTGAAGCCGCCGCATCGCTGGGCCGGCCTGCCGTCCCGGTCGCGCGCGCAGGCCGTCGCCTCGCAATCGCTTTCGCCCGAGTGATCGGACAGAGGCCGATGGAACGCGGGGAGGAAGCACGGTGACGGCGACAGAAAGAAAGCTATTGGAACTCGTCTGTCCCGCCGGGACGCCGGCCGCCTTGCGCACCGCCGTCGATGCCGGCGCCGATGCCGTCTACTGCGGCTTTCGCGACGAGACGAATGCGCGGAACTTTCCCGGCCTCAACTTCAGCCGTGAGGAATTGGGTTCCGCGATCTCTTATGCGCGCACGCACGGCGCGAAGGTGCTTGTCGCCATCAACACGTATGCGCGCGCGGGCGATCCCGCGCCCTGGCGCCAAGCCATAGACGATGCCGCAGCGCTTGGGGCACACGCGGTGATCCTCGCCGACCTCGGGCTTCTGGATTATGCCGCCAGGCGCCATCCGGACCTTCGGCTGCATCTCTCCGTCCAGGCCGCCGCCGCCAGCGCCGAGGCCATAAACTTTTACGTCGAGGCCTTCGGCGTGAAACGCGCCGTGCTGCCCCGCGTGCTCACCGTCGACGAGATTGCATCCGTCACGCGACGCGCCCACTGCGAAACCGAGACGTTCGCGTTCGGCGGTCTCTGTGTGATGACGGAAGGCCGCTGCTCGCTGTCGTCCTATGCAACGGGCAAGTCGCCGAACATGAACGGCGTCTGCTCGCCCGCAAGCCATGTAAGCTATCGCAACGACGACGGCACGCTCGTATCTCGGCTCGGCGATTTCACCATCGATCGTTCCGCCCCGGATCAGCCCGTCGGCTATCCGACCCTCTGCAAGGGTCGCTTCAAGACCGAAATCGGAGAGGGTCACCTGTTCGAGGAGCCGGTCAGCCTCGACGTGAGAACGCTTCTCCCCTCCCTCGCCGCGGCGGGCGTGACGGCAATCAAGATCGAAGGGCGCCAACGCAGCCGCGCCTACATCAAGGCCGTCGTCAGCGCGTTCCGCAAGTCGGTGGATGCGCTCGCAACGACGCGTCCGCTGCCTCTCGACACGCTTGCCCCGCTCACAGAGGGACAGAACGTCACCGGCGGCGCCTACGAGAAGACATGGCGATGAGCGACACGAGGAATATCTCCCTTACGCTCGGTCCGGTGCTTTTCAATTGGCCGGTCGAGCGATGGTGCGATTTCTACGCACGAGTTGCCGACGAGGCGCCGGTCGACACCGTTTGCGTAGGCGAGGTTGTCTGCTCGAAGCGGCAACCCTTCTTCTCGGACGTCCTGCCCGATGTGATCGAACGCCTCGAGCGCGGCGGCAAGACGGTCATTCTGAGCTCGCTCGCCCTCCCCACCCTGCAGCGAGAGCTCCGCTACGGCGAAACGCTGGCCGAAGCCTCGCAGATGGTGGAAGCCAACGACATCTCCATCCTTCCCCATCTCCTCGACCGCCCACACGCCATCGGTCCGCTCATCAACGTCTACAACGAAGCGGCTGCCCGGTTCCTGGTGGACAGAGGCGCGCGCCGCATCGCGCTGCCTCCGGAGCTTCCCACGGCATCAATAGCCGCCATAGCGGCCGCCGTTCCTCAGGCTGTCGTCGAAGTCTGGGGGTTCGGCCGCGTGCCGCTCGCCATATCGGCCCGCTGCTATCACGCGCGCCTCCATGGACGAACGAAAGATTCCTGCCAGTTCGTTTGCGAGAAGGATCTCGACGGACTTGCCGTCGATACGCTCGACGGAGAAAATTTTCTCGCGATCAACGGCGTACAGACGCTCTCCCAGTCCTACTGCAACCTCATCATCGACGTACCTCTGCTCGCGGAGCACGGGGTCGACGCCTTGCGGCTCTCGCCGCACACGTGCGACATGGTTGCCGTTTCCAAAACCTTCCGCGACACGCTCGACGGCGCGCGCGAGCCGGCACACGCCATGCGCATTCTGCGCTCGCTGGCCCCCGAGGCTGTGTTCTCGAACGGCTTCGTGCACGCCACGAACGGAGCGCTCTATGTCATCGGATGAGGACGTGTTGCGATGAAGCGACCAGCCGTGACTGTGGTCGGCGCCGGCATCGTCGGCTTGTGGCAAGCCTACACGCTGGCCTTTCGCGGCCATGGCGTCCACCTGGTCGAGCAATCGCAGACACTCTTCAGGCGCTCGGCCAGCGCGTCTGCCGGCGCGATGCTGGCCCCCTTCTGCGAGCGGGCCACCGCCCCTGCCCTCATTCAGGACCTTGGCTTGCGCGCGCTCGACATCTGGCGCGACACGTTCCCTGGCGTGGTGAGCAACGGCACGCTCGTGCTTGCGCATCCGAACGAATACAGCGAGCTCGTCCGCTTTTCGCGCCTGACCGAAGGATATCGGCCCGTCAATGGCGAGGAACTCGCGAAGCTCGAGCCCGACCTTGCGGATCGGTTCAACACAGGTCTCTTTTACGCGGAGGAGGCGCACGTCGAACCGACCGCTGCAGCCGCTCATCTGCTTCGGACGATCCGCCGCCTCGGCGGGCGCGTCACCTTCGGACACACGTGGCGCGATGACGATGCCGACTACGTGATCGACTGCCGCGGCATGGACGCCAATCGGGACATCGCAGCGCTTCGCGGCGTCCGCGGCGAGCGGATCGTCGTCCAGACGCAGGACGTGGCCTTGACGCGGCCCATCCGGCTGCTTCATCCCCGCTCTCCGCTCTACCTCGTGCCGTGGGACATGGGGACGTACATGATCGGCGCAACGGTGATCGAGAGCGAGGAGCAAGGGCCCATCACGTTGCGCTCGGCGATGGATCTGCTCGCCGCCGTCCACGCGCTTCATCCGGGCTTCGGAGACGCACGCATCGTTGCGCTCGACGCTGGCGTGCGCCCTGCCTTCCCCGACAACGTGCCGCGCATCGTGACGAACGGCCGCCACATCGCCGTGAACGGGCTTTACCGGCACGGGTTTCTTCTCGCCCCTGCCTTGGCGGAGCTCGTGGCCGATCATCTCGCGGGCGAAGCCGCTCAGAGCCCCCTCGTCTTTGCCGAGTGACGAAAGGCGCCGTCACGCGCTCCTTGTGGCAAGGTCTCGCAGGATGCGCCGGATCCGCGCCGGCCCGCAGTCGGCGAACACACGGTGGACCTGAACCAGCGAGGCGCCCGCCGCAAGACGGGCCCTGACGTCGCCGGCCGCCCTCACGCCTCCGACCGAAATCACGGCGCTCCCGTTCAGATATTCCGAAACGGCGCGGATCCGGTCGAGGCAATCCGAGACCAGCACCACTCCATCGAGCCCATGCAGGCGCGCCGCCATGATAGCCGCGGGAAATGGCGCATGGTGCGCGCCTCCCTCGATCTTGAGAAGGAGAGGCAGCCGACGTCCCAGCACCGCTTCGCACACCCCGCGCGTCACGGCAAGGCGCCGCACGAGCGTTTCGACCCCCGCAGTGTTCCCGTCGCGGTGCAACCCCGATGCCGTCAGATTGGCGACCACGTAGTCGCCAACTTTCGAAGCCCGCTCCAGCATCCAGATGTAATCGGCGATAACGCGCTCATCCAATCCCGGACGATCGCTCCCGATGTTGATGCCCACACGCATGGGCCGCGCGCCTCGCGCCAGCGCTCCCGCCTGCCCGGTGGACGGTGTGAGGGTGCCGATCTCGACATGGCCGAACCCTCGCGTCAAAAGCGAGGGCAGAAGTTCGCCGGTGCGGTCGAATCCGGCAGCGAGGCCGAGAGTATTCGGGAACGCGAGCCCCATGACGCTCACCGCCGCCGCTCGTGATGACGAGGTCGCCGGCTTCGAGGCGGCGGGACGTGGAACGTTCTCACGCAAGCCGTGTGTCATCATCCTCTCCGGCGCTTGAAGTCTGTCATGAAGGCGGCGAGTGCGGCAACGGCCCGCTCGGACACGCCGTTGTAGAGCGAGGCGCGCAGGCCCCCGACATGCGAGTGACCCTTGAGATGCACGAGTCCCTCCGCCTCCGCTTCGGCAAGGAACATCTCCTCGAGGCACAGCTCCGCAAGCCGAAAGCAGACGTTGATCCGCGAGCGATGCGGCGGAGGCACGCGGCACCGGTAGAAATCGTCGCTATCGATGAGCTCATAAAGCCTGGCGCATTTTGCCTTGTTGCGCTTTTCTGCGGACAAAACGCCGCCGGCCTCTCGAAGCCACTTCAGCATACGGTGCGCGACCAGCACGGCGAACGTCGGCGGTGTGTTGATCTTAGAGCCCGCCTCGGCCTGCCGCGCATAGTCGAAGGGCGCCGGCGTATCCTGGCGCGCCTGTCCGAGCAGATCCTCGCGGACGATCACCAGCGTCAAGCCTGCCGCACCGAGATTTTTCTGCGCACTCGCATAGATCAGACCGAAACGGTCTACGGGCACGGTGCGTGTCAGCAGGTCGGCCGTCATGTCGGAAACGAGCGGAACCTCCGACGGATCCGGAAAGGTCTGAAACTGCAGCCCGTCTGCCGTCTCGTTCGTCGTGTAATGGCAGTACGCGGCATCGGAGGAGCGCCGCCACGATTGCGGATCGGGAAGCGAAAGACCATCCCCCGCAGCAACGACCCGGACATCCGTTCCCCGCGACGCTTCCGCCGCCGCGCGTCGCGACCAGTGTCCACCGAGCACGTAGTCGCAATGCCCCCGCGCGCCGAGGAGGTTCATCGGAAGCAGCGCGAACTGCGCGGATGCGCCTCCCTGAAGAAAGAGAACCCGATAGTTCGTCGGCACGTCGAGAAGCTCGCACAAATCGGCTTCGGCCTCCGCGAGCACATCGGAGATCGCGCCTTCGGAAAAAGGCAGCTCCAGCGCCGACAGCTCTCCTCCGCCATATCCGGTGACGTCCGACGCCAATTGCGTCAAAACCTCGCGAGGAAGCGCTGACGGGCCGGATGCGAAGCTATACACCGCCAAGGCGGCACCCTCCTCAGCCGAACGAGAGGCCGCCATGAGCGCCCGCGATCATGAGGACGAGCGTGGCGACCGAAAGCACCGTATTGGTGCGCGAGGCGAGAAACGTGATGCGCGCGCAACGGAGCCTCTCTTCCGTGGGCGCCTGGACGAAGCCCAGCACCTTCTTCTGGTGCGGCCACATGACGAACCAGAGGTTGAGCGTCATGAGCGTACCGATCCACGCACCTAACCCGATGACTGCCGACGGACCGGAGAGAAAAAGCGCCTCGACGAGATCGCCGCGCCGCCACAGCAAATAGAGCCCGCTGGCAACGACGACGAGCGACGCATGACGGAAAATTCCGTGCTCCCGCTTCGACGCCGCGATAAAAACGTCGCGCACGGCCTCCGGCGGATCGTTCGGCAGCACCCGTCGGAACACGGGCGTCTGCACCACGTTCGCCCAGTTGTGCCCGACCCAGATGAGAACGCCGGCCACGTGAAGCACGCGCACCGCGAGATCGAGTGAAGAGAGGTCCATATCGTGCCCCGGAGACCGCGCGTGCGCCGGTCAGCCGACCTCCGTCCGCTTCGAACGCCCGGCCTCGCGCATGATCAACGGCGTGGCCGGCTCTGCCGGGCGCGGGCCGACGTTGGCGATCAGGTTGTCGATCAAATGACGGTGCGGCGACTTCGTACAGACGGGATCGGTGTTGGCCGCATCCCCCGTCAGCAGAAACGCCTGACAACGGCATCCCCCGAAGTCCTTTTCCTTCTCGCTGCAGCTCCGGCAGGGCTCCTTCATCCAGTCGTCGCCACGGAAGGCGTTGAAAGCCTGCGACTTGCGCCAGATCCAGTCGAGCCCGTGATCGCGCACGTTCGGGAAGTCGATCCCCTTGATGAGACGCGCCTCCTGGCACGGCAGCGCCGTGCCGTCGGGTGCGATCGTCAGATGGATCGCGCCCCATCCGTTCATGCAGGCTTTGGGGCGATTGTCGTAGTAGTCCGGGACGACGAAAAAGATCGTGAGCTTCTTGCCGAGGCGTTCCCGCGCAGCATTGACCTGCGCCTCGGAACGCGCAAGCTGCTCGCGCGTCGGGATCAGCTCCGCACGGTTGATGAGTGCCCAGTTGTAGTATTGCAGGTTGGCGAATTCGAGATACTCGACGCCGAGATCGGCGGCGAGATCGATGAACGCTTCCGTCTGATCAATGTTGAAGCGGCTCACCGGCACGTTCATCACCATGGGAAAGCCCTCGGCTTTGATCGTGCGTGCAATCTCGATCTTGTGCCGGAACACGTCCAGCCCCACGAGCTTCTCGTTGAGCTCCTGGTCGCACGCCTGAAGCGAGAGCTGGATCTGCTTCAAGCCCGCCTTTTTCAGCTCGCGAAGCCGTTCCGGGCTCAAGCCGACGCCCGACGTGATCAGGTTCGTGTAGTAGCCGAGCCTGTCGGCCTCGGCGACGAGCACTTCGAGGTCTTTCCGCAGCATCGGCTCGCCGCCCGTGAACCCGAGTTGCAGCGACCCGAGACGCCGCCCCTCGCGCAACACGTCGATCCACTCTTCGGTCGAAAGCTCATTGCGATAACGATCGAAGTCGACGGGGTTGCTGCACCAGGGGCATTTGAGCGGGCATTTGTATGTGAGCTCGATGACGAGCCACAGCGGCATGCCGAGGCCGTCAAGACTTAATCCGGATCCAGCCTTTGGCATGGGCGACCTCCAAGAACTTGAGCACCTCTGCGCCGAGGTTGCGCTTGCCGTAGCGGCGGGCGAGCTCGTCCGTTCCGTCCTGGATGGACGGAGCGCCCGTGCACGCTTCGAGTATAGCCGCGGCCGTTTCGTTCAGCTTGACGATGCCCTCCGGATAGAGGAGCACATGAGCCTGCTGCGGCTCTTCCCATCGGAAGTGGTAGTTGGGATTGAGCTCGACCCCATCCTCGGGTCCGAGCCGCCTCTCGGCATCCATGCGCTCCTCCCGCGTACAGGGCCCCACGAGACCCTGCCCCCTAATCAGCGAACGTAGACGTAGGCCGTCACCTCGAAGCCGAGGCGCACGTCGCAATAGGCCGGAGCGACCCAGGTCAGGGTGGTCGTTCCGCCGAAGCAAGCGGGATCGAGATATTTCATTCGCGTTTTCCTCCTGTTTTCGTAACGCCAGGGTCGTGCGACCCGGAGCGCACTATCGTCGCGAAGCCGGGAGGACATTTTGACTTTCGTTAAACGGAGAAAGGCGCAAGTGCCTGAAATATGTCAGCTCACGGTCATGTGATAAAAAGCCGAAATGTCGTGAGAAGAGGAACGTTTGCGACGCTGAAAAGAGGAAGGAAAGACGCCGGAACGATCCTCACGCGTCGTCCTCGTTCGCATACTCCACGAAATCGAGAAGCTGACGGACATCGGCGATCTTGACCGTCCCGCGCTCCACCGCGACGCCCCGCGCGCGCAACTGCTGAAGCGCGCGGGACAGACTCTCGGGTTTCATTCCAAGCCGGTTCGCAAGCAAACCTTTTTCGAAGGGAAGCTCGATCACGGCCGGACCCTCGCGCACGCGCGTCATCCGCACGATAAAGTCGGCGATACGCTGCGGCGCGGACCGCACCTTGATCTGCTCGATCTGCTCGACGAGGAATTTAAGCTGGTAGGATGCGGACGCGAGCATCGACATCGCGAGCGCGGGACGTTCCTCGATACGGGACCGGAACGTGGCGCCATCAACTTTGAGAAGCCGCGAGGGGGTTACCGTTTCCGCGCTGGCGGGATAGCGCCCGCCCAGAAAAATGGCAGCCTCTGCAAAAGTTTCGCCCTGGCGGAACACGTGCAGCACGACCTCGAGCCCATCCGGCGTCGTGCGGTAGATTTTCACCCAGCCGTCGAGAACGATGAAAAACGCGGTCGCCGGCGCACCCTGATGAAAAAGCGCGACGCCTTTGTCATAGAAACGCGGCAGGCTGCTGCCGACAAGCTGCTCGGCCGTTTGCGATGCCATCGCACCGAACAGCGGCGTCGACTTGATGATCTCCCAGTCGCCTGCGTCCATGATCGCCGAAGGTGCCTGCTTTTGGCCCGCCTCACCTTTCTCATGCAAGATCTTCGCCGGATGCACTTGATTTCGGACAAGTGCGGGAGGAATTTCCGTTTTCAGGCACGGAAATGCTCATGGCGAAAATGCATTCGCACCGAAGCGGGCCGATGTCCGGCGTCAGGCGTTACACGCCATGGCGAGCGAGTATTCTCTCGATATCTCCGACCGAGCGGATCTCCATCATCTCATCCATCGACAAGCGAACTCTGAACGTTGTTTCCAGCGCGCGTATCAGGGCGATGTGCTGGAGCGAATCCCATCGCGGAACGTCGTCGGGAGAGGTCCCGCGCGCGAGCGGACCGGCGTGCTGAAACACATCGGCGAAGATCTCGCAGATTTCGGGATAAGCCAGCTCCGTCTCGGAGGCATACGTATCCATTCACGTCTCCCAACTTGTACCAACTTGGGCCGACCCCGGCGGCGGCGCCTCGCCGATCGCGAACGTCCAAGTCGTTTCGGCACTTTCACCCGTCTCCTGCGAAAAGCCGCAGGACGCATAGAAATCGCGCACCATGCCGTTCTTCGGGGTCGGCACATAAGCCCCGCGCACCCGTGCAACGCCCCGGGATGCCAGCTCCGCAACGAGCGCCCCCATGAAAGCGCGTTCGACATCGCGCCCAATCACGCGGCAGCTCATCAGAAGCGTACGGATCGTCGCCTCGGCGCCGTAGATCTCGACGGCCGACGCGATGACAAGGCCATGATCTCCGAACCTGTCCGTGACCTTCCCAAGAAGGACGAGGCCTCGTGTCGGATCCTCGGCAAGCGCGGAAATCTCCGGCTCGCCAAGCCGCAGCGTCGTGAGGTTGAATTGATTGGTTCTCTGATGCATCTGCGCGGCGCGCGCCAGCGTCCTCGCATTCACGAAACTCAGCACAAGGCGCTGCTCGAGCGACGAAAGATAATCCTCGAAGCTCGCCGCCCGTGCGCGCAACTCCTGCGCCGATCGCCGCGCCGCATACACCGCCGACCGCGATGCATCCTCTCCGGTCAGCCGCACCGGCCATGTTGCGGAAAGCCGCCTCAGCCAGCGTGGCCGGTCCGCAGGATCTTCGGGCATCTCCGGCACGACGACCTCGGGCGCAAGCCGGCGCATGGCCTCGCGTTCGTGCGGGCTGTCATCGAGAAAGAGAACGCTGTCGAGCCCAAGATCGAGATCGGCAGCGATTCGTTTGATGTTCTCGGCTTTGGGCTGCCAGTTGACGGCGTGCGCGGCGAAGTCGTCCGCCTTGAGAACCATCCCGGGATGCTGCTCGAACACCTCGATGGCACGCGCCTCGTTCTTGCTCAATCCGACCAGTAGGATGCCCTGCGCTTTGAGGCGCAGGCATTCCTGTTGCAACGCCTGAAACGCATTGCCGGGAAAATCCTCGCCGCACGCGAGACCGTCGACACCGTCGTCGCCATAGATGCCTCCCCACAGCGTGTTGTCGAAATCGACGGCCAGGACCTTCACCGGCCCGCGCCGCGCAATCCGCCACGCCTCGGAAAAAGCGCGCGCGAGACGTTGCGTCGCCTCGGGCGAATAGCCGATGCGCCCATAGTACCAGAGCTTGGGATCGAGTTGTTCGTGCGGCGCGAGCGTCGAGAGAGCCTGATCCGCATCGACGGCGATGATGCGGCCCGATCGGTCGGCGGCCTCCAGAATGCGCTGGTTCAGGACATCGATCGCACGCCGAAGCCCCATTCCGTGCTGCCGGTCCAGAAGCCCGGCCGTGGGAGCGCTCGGCACAGGAAGCGTATTGATGAGGAGGGGCACGTTCGCCCGAGATGAAAAGGTCTCCAGCGCCTCGGCCAGCATATCCGCCCGCTCGGCCGCGAGACGCGCAACCTCCGGCTCCGGATGCCGCCAATCCGTCGGCGCGAGCCCTTCCGAATCGAGCAGCACGACAAGGGCATCCACGCCGTCGTCGGGCGGCGATAGCAGATCGCCGAGCGCACTGCCGAAGCCACCTTCCGATATGTCGGCCCGCCAGCCTTCCACCGCAAATGCGGGAGCCAGCGCATCCGCGAGCATAGCCGTCGTTGCCGAGCCGGAAAGTCGGAGACGAACGCTGGGCAACCCCGCCAAGTACCGCTCGAACGCGCCGCCGATGAGCCGCAGCGCTTGCGGCACGGCATGCGCATGAGCAAGCGCGAATCGAAGCGCTTCGTCGTCCCAACTCAACGCCAACAGCCGGCGGACGAGGGCGACGACGATGTCGGATTCGATGCCGGACACGTATCCGAGGCTCTCCAGGGAAGGTGACAGAGCCTCGCGTTCGCTGGGCTCGCCGGCGGCCCCATTGAGCCGGGACAGCGCCTTGAGAGCGCTCGGCAGGGCATCTCCCGGTCCATCCGGGAGCGTATGCCCCGCCAGCAGCAGCGGCTTGGCGAGCCATCGCGGCAAGGCAAGCCGCGCCTGATCCAGCGACGACAAAAGCAAGCGCACCTTGTGCGGCGGAACCAGGGCCCAATCGATGGCCGGCAGAAAGACACGCTTTCTCACGCATTCCGGCGCGGCATCGATCACCGCATCGACGATCTCGCCGATCTTGTCGTCCGGGACCGGCGCACTCGACCCGCGCGGCTTCGACAGGGATCGCGATATGTCAAGAGATGGCGACGACATCGAACACTCCTCAGTGCATGTACGCACCGCCCGTCACGAGGAGATTCTCTCCCGTCACGAACCCGGCATAGGGCGAAACAAGCATCAGAGCCGCACCCGCGACATCCTCAGGCGTCGCGAGGCGCCGCAGCGGCGTTCCGGACACAGCCATCTGTCGCATCCGATCCGGCACGTCGGACACTAGGTCGGTGTCCACCATCGAAGGCGAGATCATGTTCACTCGCACGCCGTCGGGCCCTAGCTCCTGCGCAAGATTTTTGCTCATCGCCAGCAACGCGCTTTTAGCGGCCACATAGGGCAGCCAATTGTGCGCCGTTCGGCCGAGCGCCGCCGTCGAAAGAACCGTGACGATGCTGCCCTTGCTCGCTTTTAGCGCGGGCAGCGCGGCCTGTGTGACCCGAAAGGCGCTTCCCACGATCTGCTCGTATGCGTCCGACATCGCCGTCCATTCGAGACGCGCGAAAGGACGCGACACGATCCGGGGCCCGGCATTGTTGACGAGAATATCGAGACCGCCGTCCTGCCCGATGTCATCCATCATCCGCGCGACGTCGTCCTCGCGCGTCACGTCCGCCTGCACGAGGCGACACGAGCCCCCGTCGTCGGCGATGGCTTGAGCGAGCGCTTCCGCAGCCGTCCGGCTTTTGCAATAGTTGATCCACACCGTCGCACCGCTCCGCGCGAACAGCTCGGCCGTCGCCCTTCCGATGCCGCGCGAAGCGCCCGTCACGAGTGCTACGCGCCCGTCGAGCAGACCGGACACTCCAGCCACGGAACCCGACGGCTTTCGCGGCGTATCGTCGGAAAGACGCAAAACCCTTACCGTTGCGGTCCCGCGCATGACGATCTCGCCGCCGGAACGCGCGATCTCTGTCCGCAGCGTTACGAGACGCGTCTCGACATCGATGCTCTCGACGATCGCGCTCGCCTCCACCGTATCGCCGATAAACACTGGCCGCGTGAACGCGATGCTCTGCGAAACATAGAGCGCGCCACGCCCCGGCAATTTCGTCCCGACAAGCGTCGACAGCAGGCTCGCGTGTAAAAATCCATGCACGACGCGTTGGCCGAACTCCGTACGCGCGGCAAACTCCTCGTCGAGATGCAGCGCGTTGCGGTCTCCAGAAAGGCGCGCAAAATCCGCGACATCTTCCGCCGTAATCGTACGGACCAGACTGGCCCGCTGCCCCACGCTCAGCTCCAGCAGGCGGTCTCCTCCGCTCGACATCGCTCGAACCGCTCCGGTTGCTATCTCGTGAGAAGGCAATAGCCCCCGCAATCCTCACGGAGATTGACTTCTGTTAAGCGCGCTCCGCAAACGCACTGCTACGAGATGCCCATTGGCCGATCAGGCTCGGCCCCGGACATCGAGCGGGGGTGGGGAGCCCTGTCGCTCCTGTCCGGACGGAAGCATCTCAACGGAGAGCGCGCCTCATGGCATCGACTTTCGACACCGTTGCCGGGATCATCGCGGAGACGAGCGACGTCCCTCTCGACCAGATCACACCCAACAGCCACGTCATGAAGGACCTCGAGGTCGATAGCCTCTCGTTCCTCGACATCACCTTCGAGATCGATCAGAAATTCGGCATCAAGCTTCCCGTCGAGGATTGGATGGGACGCGTCAACGAAGGCAAGGACAGCGGCGACGAATACTTCGTCATCGGCAATCTCTGCGCACAGATCGACGCCTTGCGCGCCGCCGTTGCCCAGTAGACGGGCAGCGCCATGCGGCTCGAAACGTTCCAGATGCTCGACAAGATCGAGACGCTCGATCGCGAAGGCCAGACGCTTGTGGCGCTCGCGCACGTGCCCCGAAGCAGCCCTGTCTTCGACGGGCATTTTCCGGGCCACCCCATCATGCCGGGCGTTCTCCTTCTCGAGACGATGGCCCAAGCGGCCGGCTATCTCCTGATGTCGCTCAACAACTTTTCGCGCATGCCGTTTTTCGCGGCGGCTAAGACCGCGAACTTCAGAGCATTCGTCGAGCCGGGCGCGCTCCTGAAAGTCCATGCGGAGTGCGTTCATCTGGGATCGGGATACGCCGTCATGGCGACGAGCCTAACCTGCCGAGGGCAGCGCGTATCCGATGCGCGCCTCACGATGCGCAATGTCCCGTTCCCTTCGCCCGCCCTCGAAAAGCACGTCGTTCGCGAGGGGCGCCGGCTCGGTGCGATGGAACCAGGAACCGTCTGCTGATGGCGGAATCGGGTCGCGAGGTCTGGATTACCGGCATCGGGCTCGTAAGCTCGCTGACCGAAGGCGCGGACGCCCATTGGCAGGCTCTCTCGAGTACCGCCGCAGCGCGCCCTGTCGTCGATGGGACACGTTTCGCACCCTATGCGGTGCACCCTTTGACGCCGCTCGATTTTACAAAGCAGATTCCGAGGACCAGCGACCAGCGCCAGATGGAGCGGTGGCAGCGGATCGGCGTCTACGCCGCAGGTCTGGCCTTGGCGGACGCAGGTCTCGCGGGCGACCAAGCGACGCTGGATCGCGTCGATCTCTGCATCGCGGCCGGAAACGGCGAGCGCGATCTTGCGCTCGATGCACGCCTCCTTGCGGCCCTCGATGACAGCGAGTCGCCGGAACACACTCTCAACCGGGAACTGGCTGCAGGCTTGAGGCCGACGCTTTATCTCGGCCAGCTCTCGAACCTGCTCGCTGGAAACATCTCGATCGTCCATAAGGCCACGGGCTCGTCCCGCACCTTCAAGGGCGAGGAGATGGCCGGCGTATCGGCGGTCGCCGATGCCGCAAGCCGCATCACCGCCGACCAGGGCGATATCTTCCTCGCCGGCGGCGCACTGAACACCGAGCGTGAAGATCTCCTGCTCGGATGCGAAATCACGCACGCATTGGCGACCGGCCCCTACCGGTCCGTTTGGGAGCGCAGCGCAGACGGCGGCGGCATCGTTCCGGGCAGCGTCGGCGCGTTTCTCGTTCTGGAAGCCAGCAGCCATGCGCAAAAGCGCGGTGCTGCGCCCTACGCGCGCCTTTCCCGCATTCTCTCCGAGCGTACCTCTCGCAACGGCGAACAATCTGCAACGACAGCGCTGCGCCTTTTCGACGACCTCTCGCTCAAACCCGAGAATTCCGACTTGTGCGTTTTATCGGGCGCGAGCGGCGTCGAGCCCGTAACGACGGAAGAGCGCAAGTTTCTCGAAACCCTCGATCAGAGGGGTTTCGATCCTTGCGTTCGCGCCTGGGGAAGCGTGCTGGGCCACGGAATGGAAGCGCATTTCCCGACAGGGCTCGCGCTCGCCGCACTCGCCATATCGAAAGGAGCCTTCTATCCGCCCTTCGGTCCGACGGAGGTCGAAGCGGGATACGGACCTCCGGCCGCGCGGATCCTCCTCACCTGCTTCGGCCACTGGCGGGGCGAAGGTCTTGCCCTCGTCGAACCGGCCCGCGAATCGGCGGAGTGAAGGCGCACGGCATGGCAAGCAGGACCAGAGATCATAAAGGCCGGCCTGTGGTGGCCGTAACCGGGCTCGGCCTCGTGACATCGCTGGGCGCGGGAAAGCACACGTCGTGGGCAGGGCTCGTCACCGGCCAGTCGGGCATAAAGCCCATCACGCGCTTTCCCACGGACGGCCTCAAAACAACCATCGCGGGCACCGTGGACGACATGGACGTTGCACCCTATGCAGCGCACGATCTCTCGGCCCGCATGGCGGAAGCAGCAGCCGCCGAGGCGATCGCGCAGGCTCGCATCGGCCGCCGATCGCACTTTCCAGGACCGCTCATCATCGCCACGCCGCCGTCCGAGTTGGAGTGGCCCCATCTGAGAAGGCTCCACGGTGCATCGTCCGCAACGGGAGGCGAGGGTTATGCGCAGATGCTCGCAAACGCACGCACCCGCGCCTTCGACGATCTCGCGCGCCACGTCCGCTTCGCCGCCATCGCGGATCGGCTGAAAGCCGCTTTCGGCACCCAGGGCGAGCCTCTTTCGATCTGCACCGCCTGCGCCTCCGGCGCCACGACGATCCAGCTCGGCCTCGAAGCCATCCGCCGCGGCGATACGGAAGCCGCGCTGTGCGTGGGAACCGATGCCACCGTGCATCCCGAAGGCTTGATCCGGTTTTCCCTGCTCTCCGCCCTTTCCACGGCGAACGCCGAGCCGACGAAAGCGTCGAAGCCGTTCTCGAAAAATCGTGACGGCTTCGTCATGGCGGAAGGAGCCGGCGCGCTCGTCCTCGAATCCTACGATTCCGCAAGAGCGCGCGGCGCCCGCGTCCTCGCCATCGTGCGAGGGTGTGGAGAAAAGGCCGACGAACATCACCGCACGCGCTCACGGCCGGATGGCGCGGCCGTTATCGGCGCCATCCGCAAGACACTCGACGATGCGGGCGTCGAGCCGCACGAGATCGACTACGTCAACGCCCACGGAACGAGCACGCCCGAAAACGATCGGATGGAGTACATCGCGCTCGGCGCCGTGCTGGGCGACCGACTTCGCGACACGCCGATCAGCTCCAACAAATCGATGGTCGGACACACCTTGATCGCGGCCGGATCGGTGGAAGCCGTCTTCTCCGTTCTCACCATCGAAAGCGGGCTTCTCCCGCCCACGATCAATTACGATCCGGATCCCGACTTGCCCCTCGATGTCGTGCCCGACATCGGCCGCGCGGCACGTGTCGGAACGGTTCTCTCCAATTCCTTCGGCTTCGGAGGACAAAACGTGTGCGTTGTATTTTCGGCGGAGCCCGCATGAGAGCAAGGCCGAACCAGAAGACACTTTCAAGGACGGTTTGAATGTACGGGAGCGAGGGAGTGCGCATGCGCACGACGACGATGAGAGCGGCCGAGTTGCGTGGACAGCGCCATGTGGTGATCGCCACGCGCGACGACCCACCCGCACCTGCTGCGGACGAGGTGAAGGTGCGCATCCGCGCCGTCGCCCTCAACCACATCGACGTCTGGAGCTGGCGCGGAATGGCGTTCGCAAAACGCGAACTGCCCATCGTACTTGGCGCGGAAGCCGCCGGTGAAGTGATTGCCGTCGGCGACGAGGTGGAGGACCTTTTCGTCGGCGACGTCGTCGCTCTTTATGGCGCCAAGACCTGCGGGACGTGCCCGGCCTGCCGCGAAGGTCGCGACAATTTCTGCACGCAAGCAGACAGTATGTACGGCTTCCACATCGACGGGTTCCTGCGCGAGCGCGTCAACGTGCCGGCGCGCATTGCCGTCAAGGCCCCGAAAGGGATCAATGCGACGGCCGCGGCCCTCGCTCCCGTGACCTTCGGAACCGTCGAGCACATGCTGTTCGACAACGCCAGGCTCCAAGCGGGCGAAACCATTCTCGTCCACGCCGGCGGGAGCGGCATCGGCACGGCCGCCATTCACCTCGCCAAGGCTGCCGGCGCCACCGTGATCACGACTGTGGGAAGCGCGGAAAAAGCAGAGCGCGCGCGCACGCTCGGAGCGGATCACATCATCAACTATCGCGAGGAACGCTTCGAAGGTCGCGTGCGCAAGCTCACGCAGCGCCGCGGCGTGGACGTCGTGTTCGAGCATGTCGGCCCCGAAACGTGGGAGGGAAGCATCCTCTCCCTCGCGCGGGGAGGCCGTCTCGTGACATGCGGCTCCACGACCGGCGTCGCCGCACAGACCAACCTTTACCTGCTGTTCCAGCGCCAGCTCCGCCTGATCGGGAGTTTCGGCTGCCGTATGAGCAATATGAAAAGCGCAATGGAAAAGATGGCAGCGAAATTGGTCACCCCGACGATCGACAGCGTCATCCGCCTCGACGATCTCGAAGCCGGTCTGGCGCGCCTCGAAGCCCGCGACGTGTTCGGCAAAATCGTGGTCACACTCTAGGAGAAAAGCGGTGAGCGGAACACCGAAGACGCACGAGGTCTGGATCACCGGCATCGGCCTTGCAAGCTCGCTGGGCGGCGATACGGCCGCCCACGCGCATCTTTTTTCCGGCGACCCCGTCCAGCCGTGTGTCGACGGCACCCGCTACGCGCCCTATCCGGTGCATCCGCTGAGCGACATCGACTTCGCAACCCAGATCCCGAAGAAAAGCGATCTTCGCCAGATGGAGGATTGGCAGCGCATCGGCGTTTACGCAGCCGGCCTCGCGCTCGCCGATGCAGGCGTCGCCGGCAACGGTGCGCTTCTCGACCGGACACATCTCGCCGTCGCGGCCGGCAGCGGTGAGCGCGACACCAAGGTGGATTGCGAGGTCCTCGATCGCCTCGATCAGCGCGGCGACGCAGCTGTTCTCGCGAAAGAGATCCTGCCCGGCGCGCTCCGGCCGACGCTGTTCCTCGCCCAGCTTTCCAACATGCTCGCCGGAAATATCTCCATCGTCCACAACGTCACCGGGTCCTCGCGGACGTTCATGGGCGAGGAGATGGCAGGTCTCGCCGCCATTGAGGACGCCTTCCGCCGCATCCGCGCGGGCCAAGCCGACATCGTACTCGCAGGTGGCGCCCTGAACGCGGAGCGCGAGGATCTGCTGCTCGGCTACGAGATCGGCCACAACCTCTGGCGTGACGCGCATCGACCCGTGTGGGCGCGTGCCGGCGAGCAGGGCGGCTTCATCCCGGGAAGCGTCGGAGCGTTTCTCATCCTGGAATCGAGGCCCCATGCAGAGGCGCGAGGCGCTGCTCCCTATGCCCGTCTCGCGGCATTCGAAACGGAGCGGACCGGGCGCGGGCCGGGAGACGTGACGCGCGCGCTCTCCGACTTGATCGCCCGCCTTCGCGTGCCGATTCCGACAGGACCGCTGCCGGTCTTGAGCGGAGCGAGCGGAGTCGCGCCCGCAACGGACGAGGAGCTTTCCTTTTTCGGAACGCTCACCGCACGCGGTCGCGACCCCATCGTGCGCGCATACGGCAGTCTTATCGGGCACGGCGTCGAGGCGCACGTCCCCGCCGGCATTGCGCTCGCCGCGCTCGCGTTGAGGCACGGCCAGTTGCCTCCCCTCTCCGAGACGGACGACATCGAGCTTCCGCTCACAGGCGCCGTCGACCGCGTTCTGGTGACGGCTGTGGGCCACTGGCGTGGCGAGGGCCTCGCACTCCTCGAACGGATTTCCGAGAAAGCCACATGAGCACCACGCACGACAGCAAAGGACGCCCCCGCATCGCCGTCACGGGCCTTGGCGTTGTCACGTCGCTTGGACGCGGCAAAGCCGACAATTGGGCGGCGCTCACCGCCGGCCGCTCGGGAATAAAGCCGATCGCGCGCTTCCCGACCGACGACCTGCGCACCACCATCGCAGGCACCGTGGATGATCCGGAATTCGGCGCCTTCTCCTCGGCCGCAGCCCTGACCGCCGCAATGGCCATGGCTGCCGGTAAGGAAGCGCTGACCCAAACCGGTATCGCCGGCAGCGGCCCGTTTCCGGGACCGCTTTATCTCGCCACGCCACCCGCCGAAATCGAATGGCCGGACCGGCGCGCGATCTACGATGCGGCAACCGGATCGGAAGACAACGGATACAGACGCCTGCTCGCGGCAGCTCGGGGTGCGGACTGGAGCGAGCTCCAGGCTCTCTGTCAGTTCGCGAGCGTCGGCGAACGGCTCGCCGCTGCCTTCGGCACGCGCGGGCTTCCGGTATCGGTCTCCACCGCATGCGCATCCGGGGCAACCGCCATCCAGCTCGGGGTCGAAGCGATCCGCCGCGGCGACACGACAGCCGCTCTCTGCATCGGGACGGACAGCTCCGTCCAGATCGAGGCGCTGATCCGCTTTTCCCTGCTCTCGGCGCTGTCCACGCGAAACGATCTGCCCGCCGGCGCCTCACGGCCCTTTTCCAAGGACCGCGACGGCTTCGTCATGGCGGAGGGCGCCGGTGCCCTCGTGCTCGAATCCTACGAAGCCGCCGCGGCCCGCGGCGCCGAAATTCTCGGTGTCGTGCTGGGCTGCGGCGAGAAGGCGGACGATTATCACCGCACGCGCTCGAAGCCCGACGGCGCCGCCATCATCGGCGCCATCCGCGGGGCGCTGGAAGACGCGGGCGTCGCGCCCGAGAGCATCGACTACGTCAACGCTCACGGCACGAGTACACCCGAAAACGACAAGATGGAATACCTCGCTCTGAGTGCGGTGCTCGGCAAACACGTCGAGACGACGCCGGTAAGCTCCAACAAATCGATGATCGGGCACACTCTCTCGGCGTCCGGCGCCATCGAGGCCGTATTCTCGTTGCTGACGATCCGAAACGGCCTGCTGCCACCCACCATCAACTACACCACGCCAGACCCGGAGATTCCCCTCGACGTGGTCGCCAACGTCGCGCGCCCCGCGAACGTCCGCACGGTGCTGTCCAACTCGTTCGGATTCGGCGGACAGAACGTCTCTCTGCTTCTGGCGGCACCGTGAAAACCGCGTCGTCTGAAATCTGATCTGAAACAGAAAACACATGCATTTTTCGTCTCACCTGAACATCGTCCCGGCACAGAATGAGCGGGAATTTGATTCGGTCCGGGACCATGTGCCGAACGGAGGAAGGTGTCAGATGGAGCGGACGAAATCGGAACGCAAAACACGACGGCGCCGAATGGCCGCCGCCGTTGGGCTCGCGGTCGCGGCGATTTCCCCCGCCGCGGCCGCGGACCTCGGCTCCCAGTGCTGCGCGGACTTGGAATCGCGCATCGCGGAGCTCGAAGCCACCACCGCGCGCAAAGGAAACCGCAAGGTCTCGCTCTCCATCACCGGCTACATCGCCCAGGAGATCACGGTCTGGGACGACGGCGTCGAGCAAAACGCTTACATCCACGGGATGGGCCCCACGCAGGCGTCGAACATCCGCTTCCTGGGCCAGGCGAAAATTGCGCCCGGCTGGAATGCCGGCTACCTCATGCGCATCCAGGATCTCACGGGCAACGCCTTTTCAGGCGGCGCCGGCGCCATCGACCAGAACAACGCGGGCCGCAACGACAACCTCAACATCCAGATGTCGCTCTGGTATCTGCAGAGCGACAGCCTCGGCAAGCTCAGCGTCGGCCGCCAGGCCCACGCCGCGAAGAGCGCGGCGATGTTCACCGATCTCTCCGGCACCCAGATCCTCGACAACTACACCTTCCTCGCCGGCTTCCCCCACTTCCGCCTGAGGGACGCGAACGGCGCGCTTTCGAACCTCACATGGGGCCAGCTCGGCTTCTGCTACACGCAGGGTGTGCCGCTCGGCGGCGATTGCAACGGCATCGTCATGAACGGCGTGCGCTACGACACCCCGACGTACGGCGGGTTCTCGTTCTCGGCCTCTTGGGGCGACGACGATTTCTGGGAGGTCGGTGCGCGGCATACGGGCGAGATGGCCGGCTTCAAGATGGCGTTCGGGATCGGCTACACTGAAATGCGCGACGAGGTAACGACGGGCGCCGTCGCTGTTCTCACGTCGAAGCAGTCGGACTTCTTCCAGACCGGCGGCTATGTGCAGCATATCGGTACGGGGCTTTTCCTGCACGGCGCCTACGGACGCGAGTTCAACAACGACACGTTGCTGGCCAGCGGCCACACCCAGCTCGACAGCGAGCAGTGGTACGTGAAGGGCGGCATCCGGCGGAATTGGACCGGGCTCGGCGCAACGATCCTCTACGGCACCTACGGCGCCTACCTCGACCAGTTGGGCCCCGCGGCACTGGCAGCGGGCGCAACGTCGTCCACGCTCGAGCGCTTCGGTGGCGGCATCGCGCAGGAGTTCGATGCGGCGGCCACGACGGTCTATCTCAAATATCAGCGCTACGAAGCCGACGTGGACGGCATCGCGGACGACTTCAAAGCCGCGGACTTCCTCAGCGTCGGCGCACTCGTCAATTTCTGACGCAGGACCGCGTGGGTAAATCAAGCGACCCGCGGCCGGAGCAGCATCGGGCCGTAAAGAGCCGCAAAGCCTCCGAACGCGAGCACCCATGCGACGCCGGAAAGCGGCAGTAGCACCATCGTGTGCTCGGGTGCCAGGCTGACGGCGATGCGCGTGAGTGCGGCCACAAGCATCACCGCATAGAGCGCGACCGTCGACCACGGCGCGGTCAGCCGGCGCCCCGTATGTCCGCGGGAAACGCGCGTCATGACCGCGATCATCATCGCGGCGAGGGCCCCCGTCGTCCAGGCATGAAGGCCCGCGCTCGCAAACCCTGGATCGTCCCACAGCACGCCGAGCCCGGTGAGAACGAACCCCACTCCGACGAACACGTACGCCACGTGCAGGATTGCGAGCAGCGGCTCCGCAAACGTTCTCTGCGGGACCCAGCGCGCCTGACGCACGACGTTCGCAATCCCCGCTGCCACGAGCGCGCTTCCGGTGGCAGAAACGCCCCACGCCACCTCATCGAACAGCGGAAGAAGCACCCACGCGGCCAACGCCGCCCCACTGAGCACCATCGACACGATATCCCAGCGATTGAACGAGATCGGAAGCGCGGAGCGGCCGGGCCGGTTCTGCAGCAGCCAGTTCGTCGTGAACAGCGGGACGATACGGCCAGCGACGATCATGACGAGCATGAGCACCAGCGCGACCGCGCCCGTATGCGCGAACTTCGTCCGCCCGAATACGAGAATCTCGTAGTGAAAGAGCGCGTCCGCAATCGCGATCCCGCAAAGAATGGCGACGATCTTGAGATTGCGCCAATTGCGGGCCGCAACGAGCTCATGCCCGATCGCAATCGCGAGCACGAGAGGAAAGGCGACGCAGACGGCGGCCGTGACCAACGGATCGAGATGCGTGGAGAAGGCGAGAGAGAGACGCCCGAAAATCCACACGCAGAGCAGCAGCGCAAGCCCTGTCCCCGCAATGGGTGCGCGCCCGGTCCAGTTCGGCACCGCCGTCAGAAGAAATCCCGCGATGATGGCCGGAACGAAACCGAACAGCAGCTCGTGCGCGTGCCACGCCACCGGCGGAAACGCGCTCGGCACCGCGATGATACCGAGAAACCACGGCACCCACAGCGCCACGAGAAGAGCCGCGTAAAGCGCTCCGAAAAGAAAAAACGGGCGAAAGCCGAGGCTCAAAAAAGCGATCGGCCGAGATTGATGCGTGTCGGTGAGTTGAGCCATGGTCGCCTCAGCAGCCTTGATGCTGGATCGTGACGGGATCGCGGAAGAAGGGCCAATAGACCCGGAGCCAGAGCAGGAACGCCGCCGCCCACAGCAGGGAGACGAGGATGAAAGGCGGCCCCGGCAGGAGCGTCGTCGGAAAGATCTCCGGCACGACGCGGAAAAGCGCAGCCAGGACGAGCAGCGAAAGCGCAAGCCGCGTCCGGCGCACGAGACCGAGCGCCTGCCCGGTATGCCTGAGACCGGCAATCGAGAACACGGCGAGCACGCCGAGACCGAGACCGCCCATCAGCGCAAGATGCAAACCCGCATAGGGCGAAATCTCGAAGCCAAGCCGAGACGCACCCATCAGCATGAGACCGAGCCCGGCAAAACCGCTCGCCCCCGCGAGCGCCAGAATTTCCGCGCGCACGATGTCCCGGCCGATGAAGCTTTCGGCGACGCGATCCATGAACGCCGCACCGGCGGCAATCAGGAGATAACCCGTGGTCGGCTCCGACAGTCCGAACGCCTCGGCTACTACCAGAAGCGCCACAAGCCCCGGCGCGAGATTCATACGGCCCGGATGCGGACGGAACGGCGACGTCTCCTGGCTGGGGTCCAGCACGAGGTTCGTCACCGGCACCGTGATGCGCGCAAGTGCGATGCCGAGAATGCCGAGAAAGACGAAACCGGCGATGTGCAGGAAGCGATCCGCAAGCTCCGTGGCCTGCGCCATGTCGAGAAACGCGTAACGCGTCACGGCCTCCGCGGCGAAGAGACACGAGATCCAGAAGACGAAGGCGACGAGCCGCGTCGAGCGCTTCGCAATGGAGACACGCACGAGGTAGCCGACGAGGAAAGCGAGCCACAGGAGATCGCATAGCGCACCGACAATGCCGAGTGCCTCGGCTCCAACCAGCCCGATGACGCGCGCCGCGCCCCACAATCCGGCCAGCGCAAACAGCACGCGCCCGCGCAGCCGCTCGGTGTCCGTCCACTCGGGAACGGCGGTCGTGATAAAGCCGATCAGCGCCGCGCCGAATGAGCCGATGATCATCTCGTGCGCGTGCCAAAGCCCGGGCGGAATGGCATCCGCGAGCGGAAGAGCGAAGCCGAACGCCGCAACCCAGAGAAACGGCCACAGCGCAGCATGAAGCGCGGCAAGCGGAAAAAAGAGGCGAAACCCCTCGTCACCCAGAACATCGAGTGTCGCCCGAAAAGGCACCGCGTTTGTCCCTTGGTGAAGGCTCATGCAATCCGCCGCTCGTCCGTCTCGTGGAGATGCCGGAAAAGCGGATCCTCTTTCAAATAGTGTTGCACAGCCGCGAACACCGCCGCGTCGTCGCGCGCACCATGCGCAATCCCGACGAACCGCTCCCCCGCGATCCCGCGCACCCGCTCATCGAGCACCACGATCCGGTCGGAGACGCGCACGGCCTCGGCGAGATCGTGGGTCACGAAAAGACCCGCAAAGCGCGCCTGCCGCGCGGCGGTGATAACGAGATCCTGCATCTGCCGTTTGAGCGCAACGTCGAGGGCCGTGAACGGTTCGTCGAAGAACACGAAATCTGGCTCGACCACCAGCGCGCGCGCAATGGCCGTCCGTTGGCGCATGCCGCCCGACAGTTCCACCGGGTACTTATCGAGATCACGCCGATCGAGCGACACGAGATCGGCCGCCCGGCGGGCACGTTCGAGCCGTTCGCGGCGCGCAACGCCGGCCAGGCGCAACGGATAGGCGATGTTGTCCTCGGCCGTCGCCCACGGCAGAAGGCGCGGCTCCTGGAAGATCATCCCGTGACGCCGATAGCCCGCAACGACGCGTCCGCGCAGCGGCTCGATAAGCCCGGCTGCGATGTGGACGAGCGTGCTCTTCCCGCAACCCGACGGACCGACCAGCGCCACGATCTCGTCCTCGGCGACGCGGAGCGCCACGCCGTCGAGCACGGTGCGGCCGAAGTAGGCATGCGCGACACCATCGAGCGTGAGCGCTGTCATCGCTTCACTCCCCACGGCCGCGCGGCCTCCCGCCAGCGCTCGAGCTCGGCGCGGATGGGCTGTACGACGCCGTATTCGACGATGAAGATCGCCGCGACGATGATCACGACCCATGAGATGGACTGCGCAACGTCGAGATTGGCGCGCGACGTCGCGAGCGCGACGCCGATGCCGTCGATGTTGGCGAGCAATTCCGCCATCACCGCCACCTTGAAGGTGGAGCCGAGCGCCACGGCGAGCGCCGGGAAATAGCGCCCGGCGACATGGCGAATGACGATCGTCCGGAGCCTCTGCAGAGGGCCGGCGCCGAAAGCGCGCGCCATGTCCTCCAGCGCCCGGTCGCGCGTTGCGACACCTTCGGCAACGTTGGCGAAAACGAGCGGAAACGAGGCGACGACCGTCGTCGTCAGCACGGTGCCGGTGCTCGAGCCGAACCAGATCATGGCGAGCACGATCCACGCGATCGGCGGCACGCCCATCACGATGGTGAGCAGCGGGCGGGCAAGCCGCATGGCCGCCGCGGAATATCCCACGGCGAGCCCGAGCACGCCGCCAAGCAGCGCCGTCAGGGCAAAACCTTGAATGGCGCGCAGCCCCGTCTCCCAGGCGAGCCGCCACGTCTCGGAGGATTGAAGCAGCGTGCCGGTGGCCGCGAACGTTGCGATCGGCGACGGCAGAATGAAGTCGCCGTAAGCCTCATGACCCTGCTGCCAGAGCGCGGCAAACACCGCGAGCCCGGCCACGCCGACCCAACCCGACCACAAGAAGCGGCCGAGACGTCCCATCCTGTCGAGCACGACGCGTCGCATAGGGCCTCAAAGGTAGAAGTCGCCGTCCGGCAACCGACCACCAATATAGCCGGGATTGACCACGGCCATAGCCTCCAGAACGGTTTCGACGTGCGTGCGTGCGTCGCGGGCCGCCGTCGCGACCAGATGCGAGTAGGGAATGGACTGCTCGATGACGGGCCACGGAAGCTGAAGCGGCCCTGCGGCGTTGCTGGCCGCGCGCGCCGGATGCGCGTTCACATCGGCCACGGCGCGCTGAAGCCCCGCCTGCAGCGCGGCAACAACCTCCGGGTTGGCCGTGCGGAAGGCATCGGTCACGGCGAGGCCGGCTTGCGGCAGGATCGGCTCGGCCCCCGTTAACCGCGCCCACTCGGCCTGGATGTCCATCACGCGATGGATCGTCTTTCCGGCAAGCTTACCGCGAACCACCGCTGCCGATGCCGCAGGCTCCGGCGCCAGCGCCGCGTCGACGCGCCCCAGCACCAGAAGCTGAATGCTTTCGAGCGGCGTTCCGGTCGGCACGAGCTCCACATCTTTTGCCTCGATCCCCGCATGCCTGAACAACCGTTGCAGGATCAGGTTCGGCAGCTCGTTCGGCGCCATCACTGCAAGCTTGCGGCCCTTGAGGGCGGAAAGGTCCGTCATCTCCGGGTCGGCGGACATGATGTAGAGGATGCCGTTCGTCATCACGTTGACGAGGCGGACGCCAAGACCGCGGTTGTAGAGGTTCGCGGCCACGGGCACAGGCATGATCGCGACATCGAGACGCTTCGACGTCAGCCCCGCGCGCACCTCGTCCACCTGCCGCCAGACGCGGAGGGACGCCTTCATCGCGGCCTTGTCGAGCCGTCCCGTCGCGATGGCATGAAGGACTGTGATCGAAGGACCGGCAGGCGGCCCCCAGATCTCGAGCTGATCGATGGGGGCCGCCAAGGCAGCGGCGGGAGGCACAAAAAACGAGGCGGCGGAGATGCCGGCAAGCGACGCTCCACCTTTCAGAAGTCCCCGCCGCGAGAGGCAGATCGCATGCCCGCGCATGTGCCCGAAACGGGCGCTGTGTTGCATCAGAACTTCGCTTTCACGCCCCCGATGAAGGCCCGGCCCTCTCCGGGCTGGAACACGGCCTGGTTGGGATTGCTGACGACGTCGACGATCAGCGTCGCCGAGGCGTACTTCTCGTCGAAGATGTTGGACACCTCGCCGAACAGGCTGAGATTGTCGGTGATCGCATACGCGGAGCGCAAATCGAACACGGCGAACGAGTCACGGAACAGCGTGTTCGCGTTGTCGACCGGCGTATCGTCCGGCAACCAGTCCACCTCGGCCTCGACCCACAGGCCCGGCATCACCGTGTAGCGCAACGCAGCGTTCACGATATGGCGCGGCGCGCCTGCCAGCCGGTTGTCGCCGTGGCGGAGATCGCCGTCGAAGCGGAAGTCCTGATACGTGTAGGCGACGCGACCGCTGAGATCCGTCGTGATGTCGAACGCCGTGCCGATTTCGATGCCGAAGTGCGTCGTCTTATCCGCGTTGATGGCTCCCAGCGAGTTGCCGAAAGAGTCGCGCAGGTTCAGAAGCTCGTCCTCGACCCACGAGTAATAGGCGATGGCCGACCATGCGAGCCCGTGCGTCCGGCCCTTCCAGCCGCCTTCGACAGTAGTCGCCGTCTGGGCATCGAGATCGGGCGTCGCGAAGATGGCCGGCGGCGCACCCGCGGGATTCGTGCCGGCGCTGCTGTTGGGCGAACCCTGGATCGGCGAGATGAGATCTTCGTGCGTCGGCGGCTCGAAGCTGCGGCTGACGGCGGCGAAGACGGACTGGTCCCGCGTCAGATCGTAGTTTAGCGCCAGGCTCGGCGTCCACTCCTGATAGGAGCGATCGTAGCTTGTGTCCGCGAACGGGAACCCGGCGATGTAGGTGTCCATCGCCGCGTTGTACCTCGGGCGCGCCGCGAGGCCGAAGACGTCGTCGTTCTCCCGCTCGGCATACGAATAGGCGATGGCCGGCGAGATCGTCAGGCGATCGGTCAGCGGAATGTTGAAGCCCGCGTGGATGGACAGCGTGGTCGAGTCGAGCTCGTTCTCGCCAAAGAGACGCCCCGTCTCGCCGCGCTGGTTGATGAGATAGCTGCGGTCGGCCGAGCCCACGACGTACTGGCCGGTAATCTCGAACAGCGGCAGCGCGCGCGACGCATCCGGCGCGTAAGCATAGCGCAGCACAGTTGTGAAATCGCCGCCCTCCGTTTCCCGTACGCCGCTTCCGACCGGGAACCTGAACATGTCATCGGTGTAGGTGTAGCCGAAGCCGACGTCGAACAGGTTGGCACCGTAGCGGGCGGTGGTGCGCGAGCCGATGCGGAACTGCTCGGCCTCGCGCTCGGGCCGGTCCCGAACAACGTTCGGACCGGTGCAGGCAGTCGGCCCCGTGCACACCTGCTTGGGGTTCTGACGGAGCAGCGCGCCCGACAGCGGCCCGGCGACGTCGAAGGAGAGATCCGTGTAGCCGAAGAAGAGACGCGTGGTGATGTTCTCGTTCACGCGCGCGCCGGCGTTGAGATTGAAATTCGTGCGCTCGGATTCGTTGTAGACGCGGAACCCGTCCCGCTGGACATAGCTGAGGCTCGCGTGCGCGTCGAACGCGCCCTGTTGCCCACCGGCGGCGGCATTCACGCCGAAGTGGCCAAAGCTTCCGAATTCCACAGCGGCCTCGGCGCCCGGCGCCGTAATCCCCGTGGGCGAGACGAAGTTGATCGCCCCGCCAAGCACGGTCGCGCCCAGCCGGTTGGCCGTATAGCCGCGATAAATCTCTGCGAACTCGGCGCTTTTCGGATCGGCGAAGCCGACGATATAGGATCCGTCCGCGCGGTTGATGGGCAAGCCGTCCTGAAGGATGAGCGTGCCGCGCTCCGAGGGGTTCTGCTGCAGGCCGGAGCCGCGGATCTGCAGGCGCGGCTGGTCGTTCCCGCCGAAGAAGTTCTGCACGACGACACCCGGCACGGACGCCAGCATCTCCGAAAGAGACGCTGTGGCCTTGGGGGACATCTCCTCGTTGGTGACGACACTCGTACCGCCCGGAATGGCGTCGAGCTTTCGCGTCGCTTCGGCTGCCGGCGACTCGTCGGCGCCGCCCGCCGTAGATTCGACGACCACGGGCCCCGGTCCGGAGCCCCCACCCCCTGCTGCCTGCTTGGACGCCGGACGCGGCGCCGCCCCGCCGACGTCGATCGCCGGCAAATCGACGGCCGTCCCAGGCGCCGCCGACTGAGCCAGAACGCCCGTCGGGCTCACCAGAACCACGGCAAGCGCGGTCGCGCCGGCATAGCGTCCCAACAGGCTCGCGCCCTGCGTCTCCCGGCCCAAGCGCACCCTTCTTTGGGCGGATTTCAGCGCGTCGAACATCTTAAAGGCCCCCAGCCAATTGATTTGTTGACCACTGTAGTACACTTACCGAGAGCAACACCTGATCTAAGTCAAGCAACCACAATGATCGCGGGAACTGTGGCGCGGCGAACACGCCGGGTTGGGAGGGATCGGGCGAAGCAGACCGATCCCGGCGGCCGGCCGCTTGCAAACGCTTCCTCGGGGCGCAAAGGCAGAGTTGCAGACAGCCAAGGACAACTTGGTACAAGCCGGGCTCGGAGCTCGGAGAGGTCGTGCCTGCGCCCCTCCCGCCAATCCCCTCCTACGGCGATTTTCGAACATCTCTCAGGCGGATCGAAAGCGATCTCGCACTCTTTGCAGCTCGCGCTCCATCTCCGACGCATCCGGCGTATCCAACGCGTAGAAATCGAACCTTCGCCGATCGGTCGCGTTCGGCAGCAAGCTCGAAAGAGACCTGTCGAAGAAAAGATCGGTCCCGTCGCCGACGAGCGCCGTCTCCGCCTTGCTGCGCCCGTGCGTCACGATCACGGTCATCCTCGTGATGTGGCCAAGCAGAGCTTCGATCTCGTCGCCGTCGATCCGATACGCCACGTGCGGCCGCCACACCCTGTCGAAGTATCCTTTCAGGATCGCCGGCAGCCCGTACATCCACACCGGGAGCACGAACACCAGCTCCCGGGCCGCGCGCAGGTGGGCAACGAGATCCGCGAGATCCTCCGGCACCCGATCCCGATAGAAAACCTCGAATTCCTGCCGCGTGATCGTAGGATTGAAGCCGACGCCGATCAGATCGTCGATCAGTATGCGGCCGCCTCGCGCCTCGATCGCATCCTTCACCACCGTCGCGATGCGCGCGCAAAAGCTCGTTGGCGACGGATGACACGTCACCAAGAGGCACGCGTCCGGACGCGCTGTATTTTCCGAATTCACCCTTTTCCGCTCCACCTTATTCATCTACGAGAACGCTGCGCCCGGCAGGTGGCGCAGACGATCCCTTCGTCCGGCGATCCTTCGTCCAGCCCGGACCCAAGTCATCTGCCCCAAATACGTCGAGGAGGCGAAGTTGGACAAGCTGATCTCCATATTGAAGACGGAGCTCGAACGCTGGAACAGCGGCTGGAGTATCGGCTCGTTCGGCGCCATCGGCGAGTTCCATCAGGACGATGGCGAGGCGCTCGATGTCTCCGATACGGAAAACCTCACCCGGGCCACCTCTCGCGGCGCCATCCGCATCGCACCCCGGCCGGACATGCAGGCCGTGGCGTATGAGCTTCTGAGCCCGCGGCCCCAGCGCTGGAGCCAGGGCATGGCTCTGTGCCTTCCGGAGCAATCTGCCCTCTGCGCGCAACGCAAGGCGCTGACCGAACTCGGTCCCGATGAAGACGCCATTCGCCCCGCCGACCGCGACGGCATCCTGTTCGATATCGGCCTCGAACAGCCGCAAATCGACTTCTGCATTCGCACGAGCGACCCGGACCTGCTCGATGTTCTCAGGCGCAACTTGGGAAAAACGACCTTCGCCTGCGAGGCGGGACACGCAATCCTCAATGCGCATCCGCACCGCGTCGTCCTATCCAAGCTCGGACGGGCGGAAGTGTTCCAGAAAATCGGCGGACCGGATACCGGCGGCAAATCGCCGGAGGGCCCCCACACGCATGTTCTGCCCAAACTCCTCGCCGCCCGCCGCACGCACTCTGCGAACACCCCGATCCCCGAAGGCCTCACGCCCTGCGCCTACCTGCATCCGGCAAACCCGGTGATCGCACCATTGGGCGACGACAGACCGTTCGACGTTGCGGATTTCGCGCGCTTCCAGAGCTATCTCGATCTCTACGGCCCCGAAGCTTACGTGAGCACGAAGAAAACCGTGTGGGCCGCCGTCGAAGCCGGCGACGATCCCAGCGGACTGGAGGAGCCCGGCACGCGGCTCGAGCGGGTCGCGCTTCGCAACGCCCTCCGCCAGATGGCGCGACAGGCCGAAGCGTCGGGAGACGAGCGTATGCAGAAACACGTTGGCGCCTGGCGCGGCGCATTCGACAAAGGGGAAGAAGCCGACGAGGCTGAAACGGCTTAGCAGGCACACCGCCTTTGTGGACGATGACAAATCTTCCGCACACGCGGCCGAAAAACTCCGACACTGTTGCAGAACTGTATCAGAGCGTGCGACGGTCCCCCGCATGTCTTCGGATTTGCGTTGACAGCTCGCCGTTTCTGCGGCGGTTTAAACGGGTGACGGTGTCGAGGCGCGCGCGAGCGCGTCGAGATGAAGAGGGAACACGGTGCGACGCGATAGGCGTCAAAACCGTGGCTGCGCCCGCAACTGTGAGCGGCAAGTCCTCTCCAAACACGCCACTGGCGCTCCGCGTTGGAGCCCCGGGAAGGCTGGAGAGCGACGTTCGAGCCGTAAGCCAGGAGACCTGCCGCCACGAGTCGCCCATCCTCCGTGCGGGACGCGCAGGGGAACGGTTACCCGGAGTGGCGACTGATGTGCAACCGAATGGGGGCAACGTCAGGTATGGCCAGGGTCTTGAACACCCGCTGACGAATTGATTGAGGCTCGTCTCGAGGCGAGCAGCGCGTGACGCCGCAAACGCTTGCGGCCGATAGGCGTTGCGCGTCCCGCATCGCGCCACCGGCCATACCCGCCGACGCTCCCGCCATCACGCGGACGGGGGACCGATATGTCGTGTTCATTTGAGCGAGGCGCACCAGCAAGACGCACTGCGTTCTCAAAAAAACTGCTTCTTTCGTCGAGTGCGCTGCTCGCCGTTCTTGCCGCCACCGGCCCCGCCGCCGCGCAAGCCGTCGATCTCGAAGGCATCGTTATTCAGGGCGACAGCCGCGGCACGGAAGTGGAAGCCGAGAAGGTCGGCTCCGCGGTCACCGTCATCACCGGCGAGGAAATGCGCCAGCGCGGCAACACCTACGTGAGCGATGCGCTCCGCTCGGTCCCCGGCGTGGCCGTGAACCGCACAGGCCCCGCCGGCGGATTGACCCAGGTTCGCATTCGTGGCGCCGAAGGCAATCACACCCTGGTCATTATCGACGGCATCGAGGTGTCCGACCCCGGTCAGGGCGAGTTCGACTTCTCGACGCTGCTCGCCGACAATATCGAACGCATCGAAATCCTGCGCGGCGCACAGAGTGCACTGTGGGGGTCGAATGCAACGGCCGGCGTCATCAACATCATCACCAAAAATGCCGAGCCCGGCACGCGCGTCGGCATCACGGCCGAAGGCGGCTCGTTCGGCACAAAGAAGCTCTCGGGCTATGCCTCCGCGGCAAACGAATGGGCCCGCGGGATCGTCTCGGCGACCGGCTTCGACACCGACGGATACAATACCTCCCCTTTCGGCAATGAGAAGGACGGCTACGAAAATCGCACCGTCTCGTTCAAAGGCGACGCCGACGTTCTACCGTTTCTGAACATTCAAGGGACGGTCCGGAGCACACGGACGTTTGCTGAAACCGACCCACAAGACTTCACCAACTTGGTTCCCTTCCCCGGATTTGTCCCGAGCCCGTTCTACGGCCTAGTCGTCGACGGCGATCGCACCCATAAGGTCGAGCAGCTTTTTGCAAGCACGCGCGCAACCCTCAGCACGTTCGAGGATCACTGGAAGCATTCGGTGTTCTTCAACTATGCCGATTACGAAACCGAGTATTTCGCCGATCGACTCCCCGACAGCGGCAACGTCGGCAAACGCGAACATTTCGGTTATCAGACGACCTTGCAGTTCGATACGCCGTCGATCGCCAACGCGCGTCACACACTCATCGGCTTGATCGAGCAAGAGACGGAATCCTACCGCAACACGGGACCGATTTTCTGGGACCCGAGCCAGATCCCGGAACAGGAACGGACGTTGCGGGGCCACGTTGCCGAATATCGGCTTGAACTCTTCGACAGCCTGTTCCTTACGGGCGCGTACCGCTACGACGTCAACGACGCGTTCGAAGACGCGGAAACATACCGCGCAACCGCCGCCTACTTGCTAAGGCCCACCGACACGCGCTTCCATGCCAGCTACGGCAAGGGCGTGACGAACCCGACCTTCAGCGAGCAGTTCGGCTTCATACCGGGACAGTGGCAGGGCAACCCCAACCTGATTCCCGAAGAATCCATCTCTTGGGATGCCGGCATCGAGCAGAGCTTCTTCAACAAGGCCCTGATCGTCGATGTCACTTATTTCCGAGCCAACCTCGAGAACGAAATTTCTTCGCACACAGACCCTGTGACCGGACTGCCAACACCGTTTAACCTTACGGACGACAGCACCCGCCGGGGCATCGAGGTCACCGTCACAGCGCGGCCGACGGACAATCTCGACATCATCGCCACGTACACGCATCTCGACTCGTTCCAGAAGGACGCCGCCGGGCTCTGGTTCCGCGAGGTCAGGCGCCCCGAGCACCAGGCCAGCGTCAACGCAACCTATCGGTTCTCTGATCGCGCACGCGCAACCGTCAGCGCTGTCTACAACGGCGACTTCTACGACAGCGACTTCCGTGCCGATACGCCTCCGCGCATCCTGATGGACAGCTACACACTGGTGACGGTTGCCGGCGAATACGACGTCTCCGACAACCTCACCGCGTTTGCCCGCGTGGAAAACCTGCTGGATGAGGATTATCAGGAGGTATTCGGTTACGAGACCGCGAACATCGCGGCCTATGCCGGCATCCGCATGCGCTTTGGCGACTGAGCCGAATCGACCGCACCTCGGAAACGGGGCGCAACGACGTTCATGAACGGGCGAGGAGGCCTCGATCGCCGCGCGTGCTGCATCACGCGCAAGATCGAGGTCTCCTTGATCCCTTTACGCATCGAACGCGGGAGGTGAAAAGGTTGACGAACAGCACCGCAACGCGCGCAAACGATTGGGGCATAAGTCCCGATCCCTCGCACGTCGACCGCAAGGACGACGGCACACCGCGCCGTGAATACTGGGAGCTCCCGCTCTCGGAGGATTTCCTGCACGCCCTCCTCCAGGATATTTTTGAGAACCACTGGAAGGGCATTTGCTTCGGCCCGCTGATCGAAGGCGCGGCCTTCGAGATGCGCTGTCCAGGTCCACCCACCAGGATCTCCCTGCACGATGGCTACCTGACGGTCATGTTCGGCCTCGGTGGTCATTTCCACCTCTGCATCGGCGAGAACAAGGGATCGGACAGGTTTCCCGTTTCGCCAGAGTTGCGCGCCCATCGCCGCCCGACCAAAGCGCGCATCTTCCGCGGCTTCGGTGGCGACGGAAAACCCGTCACGTGGGGCTTCGAAATGTGGAACGGGAAGAACGAGCCGATGATTTCGATTTTCTTTCCCAACCCCTTCATCAACGAGGACGACAGCCTCGCCGAAGAGCCGGTGTGGGATCGTCTCGACACGTGGCGCGCGATCGCAAAAACGTGGCTTGGTCGCGATGCTGAAGGCGTGGACGCAGAAGGCATCGGATTTCGTCAACTCAAGACGTCCTAGACCATGATCGCTTCAGGCCCTATCAGCCTGAAGCGTGACTCATCGGTCTCACCAACGAGATAGAGCGTGATCCCGATTCAATCGAAAATGATCACGCTCTAGAACAGACGGCACAACGTCGAGCACGCGCTGACGGAAAATGACAATGACTCGTCTCTCTACGGCCCTTGCCGCATTGGTCGGCACCGCCGCGTTTCTCGCGGCGAGCGTCCCGCTGCGCGCCGACGCCCCGCCCCGCCGTGTCGTCTCTATGAACCTCTGCACGGATCAGCTCGCCATGCTGACCGCCGCGCCGGGCCAACTGCACTCCGTCTCCTACCTGGCGCGCGATCCGCAAAGCTCCGTCCTCCCGGACGATGCAAAGCGATTTACCGTGAACCACGGTCTCGCCGAAGAAATTTTCATGATGCGTCCCGACCTGGTGCTGGCCGGAACCTTCACGAGCCGCGCAAGCGTTGCAATGCTGAAGCGTTTGGGCTTTCGCGTGGAGCAGTTTCCACCCGCCTACTCCTTCGAGGAGATCCGCGAGCAGATCCGCAGGATGGGAGACCTTCTCGGTCGCGCGCAGCGAGCTGAAGAGCTCGTCGAAGAGCTCGACCGGCGCCTCGCCTCCGTACCGGATCCCGTCAAGCCGACATGGCGGCCGCTCGCTGCCCTCCACTTTGCAAACAGCTACACCGTGGGGTCCGGAACGCTGTCGAGCGAAGTGGTGGCACGAGCGGGCCTCGAAAATCTCGGCAGTCGTCTCGGACTGTCGGGCACGATCCGCCTTCCCCTCGAAACCCTTGTCGTATCCTCTCCCGATCTCATCGTCGGAGGCACACGTTATGAAAGCAGCGCACCGGCTCTCGCTTATCAGACGTTCGAGCACCCGGCTCTGCGGGCCGTCCTGCAAGGGCGCCCGATGACGGCGGTCCCGGACAAGTATTGGGTCTGTGGCGCACCCTTTACAGCCGAAGCCGTTCGCATTCTGGCCGACGCCGCCGCGCCGCTCAGCCCCCGAAAGTCGTTCGCACCATGAGCTATCGTCTCGTCATTGCCGGCCTTGCGCTCCTTGTCACGCTGCTCTTCACGGCCTCCCTGTTCACCGGC
Organism: Hyphomicrobium sp.; assembly: GCA_035445405.1. Lineage (GTDB taxonomy): Bacteria > Pseudomonadota > Alphaproteobacteria > Rhizobiales > Hyphomicrobiaceae > Hyphomicrobium_C. The sequence goes on along the minus strand of DAOMQQ010000003.1, from coordinate 27,697 downwards.
CCCGCAGGCCTTGACATCGCGACATCCTTCGACGGTCTCTTTCTCGGCAGCAACGAGGCCGCCCGCCTCGTCATGCAGGAGATCCGGCTGCCGCGCGCAATCCTGGGAGCCATGATCGGCGCAACGCTCGGCCTCTCCGGCGCCGTGCTGCAAGGATACCTGCGCAATCCCCTCGCCGATCCGGGCGTGCTCGGCGTTAGCGCCTCGGCGTCTCTCGGCGCTGTGATCGCGATTTACACCGGCCTCTCGGCCGCCTTCGCACTGGCGCTGCCCGTGCTGGCCATGCTGGGCGCCATTGCCGCCGTGATGGTGATCCAGACCCTCGCGGGCGGACGCGCGGGAACGTTGACGCTGATTCTCGCGGGAGTCGCGATCACGAGCCTGGCCGGCGCCATGACGTCCCTGGCGCTGAACCTTTCGCCCAATCCTTTCGCAGCCATGGAAATCGTGTTTTGGATGCTGGGATCTCTGACCGACCGCTCCATGGTGCACGTCTGGCTGTCGGCACCCTTCATGGTCCTGGGCTGGATGATGCTCGCTCCGCTCGGCCGCGCGCTCGACGCGCTGTCCCTTGGAGCCGACGCCGCTCAAAGCATGGGCGTCCGCCTCAACCGAACGCAAACGCTGACGGTTCTCGGCACGGCCACATCGGTCGGCGCCGCGACCGCGGTCGCGGGTGCCATCGGCTTCGTCGGCCTCATCGTGCCGCATCTGCTGCGGCCGGTCGTGGGCTCGAAGCCGAGCCGCCTTCTCCTCCCGAGCGCGCTCGCCGGCGCATCGCTCGTGCTGGCAGCCGACATCGCGGTTCGCCTCATCGCGCCTGGCCGCGATCTCAAGCTCGGCGTGCTGACCGCGATCGTAGGCGCGCCATTCTTCCTCTATCTCGTCATCCGCTACCGCAGGATGCTCACATGACCCGTCTCAGCGTCCAGAACCTCAGCGTCGATCTTGGCGGCCAGCCCACCGTCCGCGACGTCTCGATCGATTTCCAGGCAGGCGGCATCGTCGGCCTCATCGGCCCGAACGGCGCAGGCAAGAGCACCTTTTTGAAGGCTGTTCTCGGCCTCGTCCCGTCGCGTGGCAAGATCGTCTACGACGGCAAGCCCCTGCCAGAAATCGACCGGCATACACTTGCTCACATGACCAGCTACCTGCCGCAGGATCGCGAGATCGCCTGGCCGCTCTCGGTCGAAAACGTCGTCGCACTCGGGCGAACCCCGTACCTGTCCACGCTCTCGCACCTCGGCACCGAGGATCACGCAGAAATCGAACGCGCCATCGCCCTGACCGACATCGCTCACTTGCGCAATCGCACCATCTCGACGCTCTCCGGCGGCGAGCGCGCACGTGTTCTGATGGCACGGGTTCTGGCCCAGGCCACCCCCATCCTGATCGCGGACGAGCCCGTCGCCGCCCTCGATCCGGGCCATCAGATCGCGCTCCTGGAAACGCTCGATGCCCTGTCTTCGGCAGGACGCACGATCATCGTCTCGCTCCACGAGATTCCGCTGGCGGCCCGATGGTGCCGGCGTGTCGTGCTGCTCGATCGGGGCAGCGTCGTCGCCGACGGGCCACCCGAGGACGTGCTGACACACGACCACTTCGCAAAGGTCTACGGCGTTCGCATCCACCGCACGGTGACCGAGGACGGCTTGCTCGTGCAGCCCGTCGCGCGCCTACCGTCGCCGCCCTGAGCCGGGCTGCCCGTTCGCAGCACCTAACGCGCGAGCGCGAGAATCCGGTCGCAATCGACGTGTGCCTCGATATGCGCGGCGAGCGCATCGAGAGTTGCATCCACGTCGCTCTCATAGTTGAGCTGCGATCCTTCCGCGCCGAGCGCGCGCAGCAGCTCCGCCCGATAGGCATCGCTCGAAAAGAGACCGTGGAGATAGCAGCCGCCGATGCGCCCCATCGCGCTCACCGCTCCATCGGCCCGTCCGTCGCGAAAGCGGATCATGGGCGACTGCAAGCCCGCGCCCGTCGTCCGGCCGACGTGCATCTCGTAGCCCTTGACCGCAACCTCGGACATGCACGAGACGCCCTCCACTTGGGTCAAAGTCTTCGCACCGGCGAGAACCGTCTCGACGTCGAGAAGCCCGAGCCCCGCTACCTCGCCCAGCACGCCTTCGAGCCCGTCCGGATCGGCGATCCGCGTTCCCAGCATCTGGTATCCGCCGCAGACCCCCAGCACATGGCCGCCTCGCCGCACATGCGCAGCAAGGTCAATGTCCCATCCGGTTGCGCGCAGGGCGGCGAGATCCGCGATCGTCGCCTTGGAGCCCGGCAGAACGACGAGCGAGGCGTTTCCGGGAATGGGCTCGCCGGGACGCAGGAACACGACCTCGACACCCGGTTCGAGACGCAGAGGATCGAAGTCGTCGAAATTGGAAATTCTGGGATAGGCCAGAACAACGACCAGCGGGCGTCTTCCCGTGCCGGTCGCCGCGCCTTGCGTCAGCGATTGCGTGTCCTCGGCGGGAAGCCGGCCCGCCCCGTCGAAGTACGGCAGAAGTCCGAGCGCGTGCCAGCCTGTCCGCGCTTCGAGATCCGCCATCCCGGCGGCGAACAGCGCGGGATCGCCGCGGAACTTGTTGACGATGAAGCCGACGATCCTTTCGGCATCCTCGGCGGCGAGCACATGCCGCGTGCCGACGAGGCTCGCGATCACCCCCCCGCGCTCGATATCGCCGATCAGCACAACCGGCACGTTTGCCGCTTCCGCAAATCCCATGTTCGCGATGTCGCCGTTGCGGAGATTGACCTCGGACGCCGATCCGGCACCCTCGACGAGCACGAGGTCCGCCTCCTCGCCGAGCACACGAAAGCTTTCGAGCACCCGATCCATCAGCTGCGCTTTCATCGCGCAATAGCCGCGCGCCGGCGCGTTGCCGATCACGCGCCCCTGCACGACGACCTGCGCACCGATCTCGCTCTGCGGCTTGAGCAGCACCGGGTTCATGTGCACGCTCGGCGCCACGCGGGCCGCCCGCGCCTGCAAGGCCTGCGCGCGCCCGATCTCGCCGCCGTCCGCCGTCACCGCCGCATTGTTCGACATGTTCTGCGGCTTGAACGGCCGGACACGCAGTCCCCGGTTGGCGAACGCGCGCGCAAGCCCCGCAACCAGCAGCGACTTGCCCACGTCCGAGCCCGTGCCCTGGAACATGATCGCTTTCATAAGGGCTAGAACTCGATGCCTTCCTGCGCTTTGACACCGGCCGCGAAGTGATGCTTCACGGGCGTCATGTCCGTCACGAGGTCGGCGGCTTCGATCAGCTCGGGCTTCGCGTTGCGTCCCGTCACGACGACATGCAGGTCGGGCCGCTTGTTGCGCAGCGTCTCGACCACGTCGGCGAGCGGGAGATGATCGTAGCGGAGCGCGATGTTGAGCTCGTCGAAAACAATGAGCTTGAACGAAGGATCGGCAAGCAGATCCTTTGCCGTGGCCCACGCCTTCTCGGCCGCCGCAACGTCCCGCTCGCGATCCTGCGTTTCCCAGGTGAACCCTTCACCGAGCGTGTACCAGACGACCTGATCGCCGAAGGTTTCGAGCGCTTTTCGCTCGCCCGTCTCCCAGGCCCCCTTGCCGAACTGAACGACGCCGATCCGCATGCCGCGCCCCAGCGCACGCAGCACGAGACCCCACGCCGCGGTCGATTTTCCCTTCCCCTTGCCGGTATGGACGATCAGAAGCCCTTTTTCGACGGTTTTGGAGGAAACCTCCGCATCCTGCGCCGCCTTGCGCTTCGCCATCTTCTCCCGGTGCCTGGCGTCGTCTTTCTCGTCTTCCGTCATGCGAAGCCTCTCTCATCCAAAGGGTCTCGCGCACCGCGCTAAACCATGATCGCTTCGGAACTGTCGGTCCAAAGCCCGAACCGCGCTCCAGCGAGCCCGATTTCCATTGACGCAACGATCTGGCAGCCTTTATCAAACCCGGGACGGTTCCTCGCAAGAGGATTGAACGGGAATGCGGGATGCCCCCGATGCGGGCCAAAGCCGCAGCTGCCCCCGCAACTGTAATCGGCGAGTGTCCAATCGGCAGTGCCACTGGGAAACCGGGAAGGCGATGGGATGCAAACGACCCGAGAGCCAGGAGACCGGCCGTCTGACCAAGACACTCGCATGGCCCCGGAGGGGTGGCCAGGGAGAACGCCCGTGAAGACACGATCCTCATCATCATCGCGATCGCTCGCCACGCAGCGCGCTGAAGCCGGCGCGCGGGACAGGCACTGTCAGTGAGCAAGCTGCCCGGCGATGATGCGTCGCCTTCTCTTCCATCCGGACCCTGCACGTGCTCCGAGCCGACGGATGCCGAAGGCGCCTGCAAGGACTGCAGCGTCTTCGCCGCCACCTCCTCGCTTCCGAGGCCGACGGCCGCGCCGGTGACCGACACGCCGATCACCGTCTTCGTATGCGTCACGTGCCGGCAAATGCTGCCCGACGGCGAAGGCTTCCGCCAGCCCGGACGCGAGCTCGCCGACATCCTGCGCGACCGCCTTTCGGCCGACGAAAACGTCACCGTGACGCCCGTGCAGTGCCTGTCCGTCTGCAATCGTCCGAGCACCATCGCGCTGATGGGCCGCAACAAGTGGACGTACCTGATCGGCAATCTCGAAACCGCCACGCATCTCGACGACATCGTCACGTTCGCGCGCGCCTACGAGCAGTCGAGCGACGGCATCGTTCCGTGGAAGGAACGGCCGGAACCTTTCCGCAAGGGCGTTGTCGCCCGCATTCCGCCCCTCGGCTTCACCCATCCGGAGCAAGATCCATCATGACGGCTTTCGCCAAAGTCCCCTGCAGCATCGTGACCGGCTTTCTCGGTGCCGGCAAAACCACGCTGGTGCGCAACATCCTTCAAAACGGCGCGGGCCGGCGCCTCGCCGTCATCGTCAACGAGTTCGGCGACGTCGGCATCGACGGCGAGATCCTCAAAGGCTGCGGCATCGAGAGCTGCAATGAGGAAAGCATCGTCGAGCTGTCGAACGGCTGCATCTGCTGCACCGTGGCTGACGACTTCGTGCCTGCGCTCGAAGGCCTCCTTGCGCTCGAGAACCCGCCCGAGCACATCCTGATCGAGACGTCGGGCCTCGCGCTGCCGAAGCCGCTCGTGCAGGCGTTCAACTGGCCTGCCATCGCCTCGCGCGTCACAGTCGACGGCGTAATCGCGGTCGTGGACGGCGCGGCTGTCGCCGCAGGCCGCTTCGCCGACGATCCGGAGGCCCTCGCCGCCCAGCGCGCGGAGGATACCTCCCTCGACCACGACAACCCGCTCGAAGAGGTGTTCGAGGATCAGCTTCTCTGCGCCGACCTCATCGTGCTCAACAAGGCCGATCTGATGACAGCGGAGGAGCGCGAGAAGGTAGCCGCCGAGATCAAGGCCGCCGTACCGCGTGCGGTGAAGGTTGTCGAGACGACGGGCGGTGAGCTCGATCCCAAGGTTCTCCTCGGCCTCGGCGCGGCCGCCGAAACCGACCTTGCCGCACGTCCCTCGCATCACGACAACGAGGCCGAGCACGACCACGACGATTTCGACACCTTCATCGTCGACATCCCGGCGCTCGACGCACCCGAAGCGATCCTGGAGCGCATCCGGGCCGCCGCGGATGCGCACGACATCCTGCGCATCAAGGGCTTTGCGGACATCAAGGGAAAGCCGATGCGCCTCCTCATTCAGGGCGTCGGCTCGCGCTTGCAGCACCAGTTCGACCGCCCCTGGCGTCCCGAGGAAGCCCGTCAGGGCCGCCTCGTGGTGATCGGCCAGAAAGGTCTGGACCGCGATGCCATCGCCCAGGCCATCGGGACCGTGTAAGATGCCCGGATGCACCTGCTAGCAGTTGAAACGGGATCGCTGGATGAAATAGAGGGCGCTGTCGATCTGGGTCAGACGCCCGCCGACATCGTCGTCCTGTCGTTCAGCGACAGCGATCTCTCCGCCCTCGCCGCGGTTTGGAGCGAAAGCCCCGCGCTGTTCCCCACCTTGCGGCTCGCGAGCCTCAAGCAGCTTCGCCACCCGATGTCGGTCGATCTCTATATCGAGCGGGTGATCGCGGGCGCGCGCCTCGTGATCGTGCGCGGCCTCGGCGGCCTCGACTATTGGCGATACGGCTTCGAGCAGATCGCGGCGGCGGCCCGCCGGCACGATCTCCACTTCGTCGCATTGCCGGGCGACGACCGCCGCGACGCGCGCCTCGATGCGATCTCGACCGTTCCGCGCGAGGCTCTTGCCACCTTCGAGCGCTACTTCCGCAGCGGCGGCCCCGCCAACGCGCGCAACCTGCTGCTCTATGCCAGCCGTCTGCTCGGAAACGACGTCGAGGCCGATCCGCCGGTGGCGCTTCCCGCCGTCCTGGCGCTCGACGCCCATGGAAATCCCACCGCTCTCGAAAACGTGGAGAGCACGTCGGAAAAACCCGTCGCACTCGTCACGTTCTATCGGGCGAGCCTGCTCGCGGGGGATTATCGACCCGTCACAGCCCTCGCGGACGCAATGCGGCAACGAGGCCTCCAACCCGTCGCCATCGCGGTGACGAGCTTGAAAGACGCGGACATCGCCAAGCCCGTCGCCGACCTCATCCAACGCATCCGCCCCGACGTGATCCTCAACGCAACGGCTTTCTCGGCCATGCGCGCCGACGAGACGACGCTGCTCGACGCGGCGGACTGCCCCATCCTGCAAGTCGCGCTCGCCGGCCATCCGCGCATCGCCTGGGACGAAGCCTCGCGCGGCCTCTCGCCGAGCGACCTCGCGATGAACGTCGTGCTGCCGGAGCTCGACGGCCGCCTCTTCACACGCGCCATCTCCTTCAAGCAGGATCTCCCCGCCGAGCCGGGGCTCGAATACGCGCGCATCGTGCATGAGCCGGAAGCGGGCCGCGTCGCGTTCGTCGCAGATCTGGCGGCCGCGTGGGTCAGCTTACGCCGCAAGCCGCGCGAAGATCGCAAGCTCGCATTGCTGCTCTCCGACTATCCCAATCGCGCGGGCCGCACGGGATACGCTTGCGGCCTCGACACGCCCGAGAGCGTCGCGGAGATCGTCTCCGCGCTCGGTGCGGCAGGCTACGCCATCGGAGCGGACGGCCTCGACGCCGCCACACTAATCGCGCGGCTCGCGGGTCTTGCCGCCTCGGAAACGATCGAAATCCCGCTCGCCTGGTATGCTCGGCACTTTTCCGGCTTGCCGTTGGATGTAAAGGAAGCGCTCGCCTCCGCATGGGGCGCACCGGAAGACGATCCCGCATGCGATGGCGCACACTTCCGCCTTCCCTGCGCGCGCCACGGCAACCTCCTCGTCGCCTTGCAGCCGGATCGCGGGGCGCGCGGCGACAGGAAGACAAGCTATCACGATCTCGAGCTCCCGCCGCGGCACGCCTACGTCGCACTCTACGCATGGCTGCGCGAGCAAGAGAAAATCGACGCACTCGTCCACATGGGCACGCACGGCACGCTCGAATGGCTGCCTGGCAAAGCGCTCGCGCTGTCGGACACGTGCTTCCCCGAAGCCGTGCTCGGCCCGCTTCCGGTCGTCTATCCCTTCATCGTCAACAACCCCGGCGAAGCGGTGCAAGCCAAGCGGCGCATCTCCGCCGTCACCATCGGCCACATGACGCCGCCGCTCTGCGAAGCCGGCCTCGAAGGCCCGCTCGGAGAGCTCGAAGGACTGATCGAGGAGTACGCCGAAGCCGATGGCGTCGACCGCAGGCGCATCGCCATCCTCGAACAGGAGATCCTGGATCGCGCCTGGCGCTCGGGCCTCGCCAAGGATTGCGGCCTTGAGAAGAGCGACGCGCCGCGCGAGGCCATCGCCAAGCTCGACGCCCAGCTTTGCGACATCAAGGATCTCGCGATTCGCGACCATCTCCACGTGTTCGGCCGCGCCCCCTCTCCCGAGTCCTGCTCAGCCCTTGCCGCAGCCATCGTCCGCGCCGCACCGAGCGCGGACGTGGAAACGATCGAAGCCGCCATCGTGGCATGCGCACGCCACGAGCGCGAAGCCTTGATCGACGCCCTCGACGGGCGCCGCGTCGCGCCTGGCCCGGCCGGCGCACCGACACGCGGCCGCCGCGACGTGCTTCCAACGGGGCGCAATCTCACGACCATCGATCCCCGCGCGGTGCCGACCCGCACCGCAGCCATCGTGGGTCAGCGCGCAGCCGACGAGGTCGTGCGCCGCTATCTGCAGGACCACGGCGACTATCCGCGCGCGCTGATGCTCGATCTCTGGGCCTCCGCGTCGCTGCGCACCGGCGGCGACGATCTCGCCCAGGCTCTCGCGTTTCTCGGCGTGCGGCCGACATGGGACGACGGCTCGAACCGCGTGATCGGGATCGAAGTTCTGCCCATCGCCAAGCTGGATCGCCCCCGCATCGACGTCACGATGCGCATCTCCGGCTCGTTCCGCGACATCTTCCCGGCCCAGATCGCGCTGTTCGATCTCGCCGTACGCCGCGTCGCCGAGCGCGACGAGCCGGACGACTGGAACCCGCTCGCCGCCGCGCGGCGCAAGGGATCGAGCCTCGCACGCATCTTCGGCGGCGAGCCTGGCACCTATGGCGCGGGCGCCGCCTCCGCCGCACTCGATGGCGCATGGGGCACGCGAAGCGACCTGGCCGCGGCCTATCTCGAAGCCTCCTCGCATGCCTACGGCGCCGAAGAGACCGAACGCGTAGCGCCGCAGGAGTTCGAAGAACGCATCGCAACCGCCGACGTGCTCGTTCACCCGCAGGACGACCGCGAGCGCGATCTCCTGGATGGCGATGGCGTGGCCGATTTTGCAGGCGGCTTCGCCGCCGCCGCCGCCGAGATGGGCCGCAAACCTGCGCTTTATCATCTCGACACGAGCCAGCCCGAAGCGCCCCGCGCGCGCACCATCGAGGAGGAGATCGTTCGCATCGTTCGCGGCCGGCTCACCAACCCCCGCTGGCTCTCCGGCATGACCGGCCACGGCCACCGCGGCGTCGCCGAAATCGCACAGGGCGTGGACGCGCTCTATGCCTTCGCAGCAACCGCGGGCATCGTGGGCGACCATCTCTTCGACGCCGTGCACGACAGCGTCATCGGGGACGAAGCGCGTCTCTCCACATTGCTCGCCCTCAACGCACCCGCCATGCGCGCCATCGCGGAACGCCTGGAGGATGCCATCCGGCGCCAGCTCTGGAGCCCACGTCGCAACGCCGTCCACGCCGAGCTTGCGCAGGTGCTGGAGGCGCACGGTGCCGTGCACCGCGCGAAGGCCGAGGCCGCGCCGTGAGCACACATTCAACAGAAAAGAACGAGACCACGGCAACCGAGCCGTCCGTCAAAGGCTGGTGCCCCGGCGCATTGCGCCCCATGCAGACCGGCGACGGCCTCATCGTGCGCATACGCCCGCGCTGCGGAGCGCTCGATGCGGCGCAGATGATCGCGCTTGCGGACATCGCACGCCGCCATGGCAACGGCCTCATCGACCTGACGCGTCGTGCCAACCTGCAACTCCGCGGCATCGGCGAGCGCCACCTCCCCGACGTTTGGACCGCGCTGTCTCACATCGGCCTGATGGATCCGAGCGCCGACGCCGAATCCGTCCGCAACGTCATCGTAAGCCCGCTCGCGGGCTTCGATCCTTCGCAACGCCACGACATCCACCCGCTCGCCGCCGCTCTCGAGAAAGCGTTGGCCGAAACGCCGGCTCTCTGGGCGCTCCCCGGCAAGTTCGGATTTGTCGTCGATGGCGGCGGCCTCCTGCCGCTCGACGGCGAACGGGCGGATATCCGGCTGAGAGCGAGCACGGCGGACAGGCCAGTCACAATCGCACTCGGGATCGACAGCAGCACCGGCACACGGTGGTTGGGCTGGTTTGATCCATCCACGGCAGCGGCCGCCGCCATCCGCGTGGCCGAGGCATTCGTCGGCACGCCCAAACCGACGCCGCGCGCGCGAATGCGCGATCTCGATGCCGGCGGCGTCTCGATGCTGCAACGTGCGCTCGGAACAACATGCGCCCCACCAGCCGCCATCGCCCCGGACCGTCCGTCGGCAGCCGATCGCGTGGGTAGGATCGACGTGGGCGGAGACATCGTCGCCGTCGGCCTCGGCGCACCCCTGGGGCGTCTCACGGCCGATGCCCTCGCGGCATTGGCGAACGCCGCGGCGCTTACGGGAGCCGGCACATTCCGCCTCTCTCCCTGGCGCGCGCTCTATGTTCCTGCAAAGACCGACACGAAAGCCGCATCCCTGCTCGCCACTGGGCAGGATCTCGGCCTCGTCACGGACGCCCGCGACCCGCTGATCGCCATCGATGCCTGCCCCGGCACCCCGGCCTGCCGCTCCGCCTGGGCCGACACCCGCTCCGCCGCGCGGCAGATCGCCGCGCAGATGCCCCTCCCCGGGGTCGCCTCCCTTCACGTCTCAGGATGCGCCAAGGGCTGCGCCCGATCCCACGCCGCCGATCTCGTCCTGGTTGCAGGCCCCGCCGGCTTCGGTATTGTCCGCCACGGCATCGCATCCGCCGCGCCGGACGCAGTCATCGCGCCGACCGCCCTTACCGACCTTCCTGCCGTTCTCAGGACCGGGATCTAAGAATCATGCAATCCGAACGCGACTATCTCCGCGATGGATCGGAGATTTACCGCCATTCGTTCTCCATCATCCGCGCGGAAGCCGACCTGTCGCGCTTCACCGGCCACGCGGAAAAAGTCGCCGTCCGCATCATCCATGCCTCGGGCATGGTGGAGATCGCCTCCGACATCGTCATGTCGGACGACTTCGCGACCGCAGGCCGAGAGGCACTCCTTGCAGGCGCACCGATCCTCTGCGACGCGAATATGGTGGCCTATGGCGTGACGCGCAGCCGCCTGCCCGCCGACAACGACGTGATCTGCACCCTTGCAGATCCCGAAGTGCCCGCGCTCGCAGAACGCCTCGGAACGACGCGGTCCGCAGCCGCGCTCGAACTGTGGCGCCCCCGCCTCGAAGGCGCCGTCGTCGCCATCGGCAACGCACCGACCGCCCTTTTCCGGCTGCTCGAAATGCTCGACGAGGGCGCGCCACGCCCCGCCGCCATCATCGGCATCCCCGTCGGCTTCGTCGGTGCGGCGGAATCCAAGGAGGCCTTGCGCGCCGCCGCGCCCTGCCCGTATCTCATCGTCACCGGCCGCAAGGGCGGCAGCGCCATGGCGGCAGCCGCGGTGAACGCACTCGCAAGCGAGACCGAATGATCTCCCTCACAGACATCGCCGGCACGGCAAAAGGCGGCACGCTCTACGGCATCGGCGTCGGCCCTGGCGACGCCCGCCTGCTCACGCTTCGCGCCGCAGCGCTCGTTCAATCCGTCGACATCGTGGCGTATTTCGCGAAGAAGGGCCGGCAAGGCAATGCACGTAAGATCGTGACGCCACTCCTCAAGGCAGACCAGCGCGAGCTCAAGTTCGAATACCCGGTGACGGACGAGATCCCGGCCGACCATCCGGAGTATCGCGACCAGATCGGCGCGTTCTACCGCGACACCGCCGCCGCGCTCGTGCAGGCGCTGCACGACGGGCAATCCGTGGGGCTTCTGGCGGAAGGCGATCCCTTCTTTTACGGCTCGTTCATGCACATGTGGCGCCGCCTCGACGACGCCGTTCCGGTCGAGGTCGTCCCCGGTGTCACCGGCATGTCGGGCTGCTGGACGCGCGCCAACGCCCCCATCGCCTGGGGCGACGATATCCTGACCGTGCTTCCTGGAACGCTCGACGAGAACCGTCTCAAACAACGCCTCGCCTTGTCGGATGCGGCGGTGATCATGAAGATCGGCACCAACTTCGCCAAGGTGCGCCGCGCGGTCGAAGCCGCCGGCCTCACGGAGCGCGCGATCTACGTCGAGCGCGGCACGATGAGCGAAGAACGCGTTCTCCCCCTCGGCGCCTGCGACGACGTCCCCGGCACATACTTCTCGATGGTGATCATTCCCGGCCAGGGACGCCGGATATGACGGGGCGTCTCACGGTCGTCGGGCTGGGTCCGGGCGCTCTCGACCTCACGACGCCGGCCGTGAGCAAGGCGCTCGCAGAGGCAACGGATCTCGTCGGCTACATCACCTATCTCGACCGCGTGCCGGAAGGGCCGCGCGGCCAGCACCGCCACGCCTCCGACAATCGTGTCGAGCTGGAGCGCGCCCGTCACGCGCTCGCCCTCGCGGCGGACGGGAAAAACGTCGCTGTCGTATCCGGGGGCGATCCGGGCGTCTTCGCCATGGCGTCGGCCGTGTTCGAAGCTGTCGAAACGGGCGATGCCGCCTGGCGTGCACTCGACATCCGCATCGAACCCGGCGTCACCGCGATGCTCGCAGCGGCAGCCGAGGTCGGCGCTCCGCTCGGCGGAGACTTCTGCGCCATCTCGCTCTCGGACAATCTCAAGTCCTGGTCCACCATCGAGCGCCGGCTCAAGGCCGCGGCGCACGGCGATTTCGTCATCGCGCTCTATAACGCGGCGTCGCGCGCCCGCCCGGATCAGCTCGCCAAGGCGCTCGCATTTCTGCGGCCGTTCAAGACGGCCGACACGCCCGTCATCTTCGTCAGAGCGGCCGGAACGCCGGAAGCCAGCGTTCGAATCCAAGACTTGGGAACGGCCGATACGGACGGCGCCGACATGCGCACGCTCGTCATCATCGGGTCGAGCCTCACACGCAGGATCGAGCGGCCGGGGGCGCGCCCCTGGATCTACACCGCGCGCTCGGAACGCGAGCTGCCATGAAGCCGGCCGAGCCAGGCAACGGCTTCCGTCACGCTCGCGACAACGTTCCGCCCAGCCTTGTATGGTCTCTCGATCATGACGACGGGCAGCTTCAACGTCCGCGCCGCTTCGATCTTGGCGTAGGTTGCAGCGCCCCCGGCGTTCTTGCACACGACCACGTCGATCCGTTCCGATGTCAGCAGCGCGATTTCCTCTTGGATCGCGAACGGCCCTCGCGCTTGGATCAGCGTGGTATCCGGCGGCAGCGCATCCGCGTCCGGCCGCTCGATGGCGCGGATGATGTAAGCGTGCTGCCCCGCATGCCGAAATGCCCCGACGCCTTGTCGGCCCACCGCGAGAAACACCCGTCGCGGCTCCGCCCCCAGCGCGTCCGCCGCGTCCTCGATCGTCGCAACGCTGATCCAGCGGTCGGCCGGTTCCGCGACCCAGCCCGGCCGCACGAGCGTGCAGAGCGGAACGCCGCGCTCGCCCGTCGCCTGCTCCGCATGGGCCGAGATCTGGGCGGCGAAGGGATGCGTGGCATCGAGCACAGCGTCGATCCTCTCCGAGCCGAGATAGGCCGCGAGGCCGTCCACACCGCCGAACCCGCCGACACGATGCGCGACGCCTGCGTGCTGGCGAGGATTGCGCGTCCGCCCGGCAAGCGACAGGATGACATCAAACCTCGGATCGCTGCCGAGGCGGTCGGCGCAGGCAAGCGCCTCCGTGGTGCCTCCGAGAATAAGGACGCGCATCGAGGACGGCCTCATGAATGCTAGGATGGAACAGCAGCCGAAGGGGCGCTGGCTTGCCCTCATCGGAATCGGCGAGGATGGGCTTGCCGGCTTTTCCGACGCCGCCAAATCGCTGCTAACCCAGGCCGAGCTCGTGATCGGAGGCAAGCGCCATCTCACCTTGGCGCAGGATGCCATCCGCGGCAAGCCGCTCGCATGGCCGAGCCCCATCGCCGATGCGTTCCCCGAAATTCTGGCCCATCGCGGACGCCCCGTCGCGGTTCTCGCAAGCGGCGATCCGTTCTTCTACGGCATCGGCAAGCAACTCGTCGAGATCGTCTCCGCCGACGAAATCCTCTGCCTGCCCCAGCCTTCGGCGTTCAGTCTCGCGGCATCGCGGCTCGGATGGCCCCTGCAGGACACCGCGCTCGTCACGCTGCACGGCCGCCCGCTCGATGGCATCGTGCGACATCTGCAGCCCGGCGCACGCATCCTCGCGCTCTCCTGGGACGGCCAAACGCCGGGCCGCCTCGCCGCCCGCCTCACGACGCACGGTCTCGGCGCAGCGACGCTCACGGTCCTCGAAGCGCTCGGCGGCCCGCGCGAACGCATTCGAAGCGCGCGCGCAGACGCATTCGACCTCGACACGATCGAGGACCTCAACACCATCGCGGTAGCGCTGCCGCAGGCATCGGCGCACCGGACTCCCGCCCTCGCGAGCGGCCTCGACGACGACCTGTTCGAACACGACGGACAACTGACCAAGCGTGAAGTCCGCGCCGTCACGCTCTCCTCGCTCGCCCCCCGCCCCGGCGAGCTCCTCTGGGACATCGGTCTCGGCGCGGGCTCCATCGCCATCGAATGGCTGCTTCGCCACCCCGCCATGCGCGCCATCGGAATCGAGGAGCGGGCCGAGCGCGCCGCGCGCGCAGAGCGCAACGCCGCAGCGCTCGGCGCCCCCGAGCTTCGCATCGTCCACGGTCGCGCGCCCGAGGCTCTCTCTGGTCTCCCGAGCCCCGATGCCGTATTCATCGGCGGCGGCATGGGCGAAGCGGGCGCATTCGAAGCCGCCTGGGCCGCGCTCAAGCCCGGCGGCCGTCTGGTGGCCAATGCCGTCTCGCTCAAAACGGAGCAACGGATGCTCGACCTCCAACAAAAGCTCGGCGGCGACCTCGTCCGTCTCGACATCGCCCGCATCGGCCCGATCGGAAACGAGCTCGGATGGTCGCCCGCGCGTCCGGTGACTCACTGGCGGGTCGTGAAGCCATGCTAGCCTGCGGGATCGGTTGCCGGCGCGGCACGCGGGCCGAGGATATCGAGGCGATCATTCGCACCGCACGCGACACGCTCGGGTGCGCGGACGGCATCGCGATCATCGCCACCGAAACCTCCAAAGCGAGCGAGCCCGGCCTGCGCCAAGCGGCAGACCGGCTGGGCGCAAAACTCGTCTCCTTCACGACCGACGAACTCGAGAGCGTCGCCGATGCCCTGCTGACCGTGTCGCCCGCAGCCCTGCGCCATAAGAACGTGCCATCCGTCGCCGAGGCCGCAGCACTGTTGGCCGCCGGAACGAATGCACGCCTGCTGGCCCCTCGCATCGCAAACGCCACGGCCACCTGCGCGTTCGCAATCGGCATCGGGAGCCGCCCATGACCGTGCATTTCATCGGCGCGGGACCAGGCGCACCCGATCTCATCACGGTTCGCGGCCGCAACCTCATCGCATCCTGCCCGGTCTGCCTCTTTGCCGGATCGCTCATTCCGAAAGAGCTTCTGGAGCATTGCCCTCCGGACGCCCGCATTGTCGATACGGCTCCTCTCTCGCTCGACGAGATCATGGCGGAGATCGAAAAAGCCCACGAGGCGGGCCACGACATCGCGCGGCTGCATTCGGGCGATCTCTCGATTTGGAGCGCGGCCGGCGAGCAGATCCGCCGCCTCGAAGCGCTCGCCATCCCCTACACCCTGACGCCTGGCGTCCCCTCGTTCGCCGCCGCCGCGGCCGCGCTCGGACAAGAGTTCACGCTCCCCGAGGTCGCCCAATCGCTCGTACTGACGCGCACGTCCGGTCGCGCATCCGCGATGCCGTCCACCGAAACGCTGGCCGCGTTCGCCGCAACGCGCACGACGCTTGCAATCCATCTCTCGATCCAGAATGTGGAACGCGTTGTCGAGGAGCTGACGCCGTTCTACGGCAGCGAGTGCCCCGCGGTCGTCGTCGCAAAGGCGAGCTGGCCGGATCAGGAAATCCTGCGCGAAACACTCGGGACCGTCGCCGGCGCGGTCGAGAGAAGCGGCATCGACCGCACCGCCCTCATCCTCGTCGGCCCCTCCCTCGCCTGTCGCGATTTCCGCGAAAGCGCGCTTTACAGCGTCGACTATCAGCGGCGCTACAGGGGGCGTTGATGTCGTCGAAGACGCAGCCTCCACGCGGCATCGTCGTTGCCGCACCCAGCTCCGGCTCCGGCAAAACGACGGTCACGCTCGGCCTCCTCGCGGCGCTGCGCAAAGCCGGCATTGCGGTTCAGCCGTTCAAAACCGGACCCGATTATATCGACACCGGCCATCACGCACGCGCGGCAGGGCGCCCGAGTTTCAATCTCGACACGTGGGCCATGCCGCATGAGCTGATCGCGAGCATTGTGTCCCATGCCGCAACATCGGCCGACATTTCGATCGCCGAGGGTGTCATGGGGCTGTTCGACGCCGGCCCTCGTCGTGGCCTCTCCGGCAACGGCTCCACCGCAGATCTCGCCGCACGTCTCGGCTGGCCGGTCATCCTCGTTCTCGACGTCTCGGGCCAAACGGAAACCGCCGCCGCGCTCGCGCTCGGCTGCGCCACCTATCGGCCCGACGTGCGCGTTGTGGGCGTCATCCTCAATCAGGTCGCGAGCGAGCGGCACGAGGCCCTGATCCGGCCCGGCTTCGAGCGGATCGGCCTGCCGATCTTCGGCTCCCTGCGCCGCACGGACGAAATCCATCTGCCGGAGCGACACTTGGGCCTCGTCGGGGCCGACGAGCATGCCGATTACATGGATCGCATCGCGGCGATGGCCGACATCGTCACGTCATCGCTCGATCTCGATGCCGTTCTCGCCGCGGCAAGCCCCGCGACCCTCCCGCCGGGAACGCACATGCACGAGCGGGCCGTGGAGCCGCCAGGCCAGCGCATCGCCATTGCGCACGATGCGGCGTTCTCATTCTCTTACAATCACATTCTGCAGAGTTGGCGCGATGCAGGCGCGGAGATCACACCCTTCTCACCGCTCGACGACGAAGCGCCTCATTCGGCGGCCGACGCTGTATGGCTCCCGGGCGGATACCCCGAGTTGCACGCCGGAAAACTCGCTGCCGCCTCTCGTTTCATCGACGGCATGAAGGCCCTTGCCGCGAGGTCCGTGCCGATCCATGGCGAATGCGGAGGATACATGGTGCTCGGCCAGGGCATCGAGGACGCGAACGGCGTACGTCACGCCATGACCGGCCTTCTGGCCTCCGAAACCTCGTTTCGGACACGCAAGCTACATCTCGGCTATCGTAGCGCCAGGCTCCGTGTGGACTGCGCGCTCGGACTCAGAGGAGCCACGCTCTACGGCCACGAGTTCCACTACGCGACACTGGTCTCGGACGACGGCGAACCGCTCCTCGATATGGAAGACGGCTCGCCGGAGAGCAAAACCGCCGGCTCGCGCAAAGGCAGCGTCACCGGGTCGTTCTTTCACCTGCTCTCCGCATCAAGCGGTTGATCAGGCCGTCCGGGTCCGGCGCAGCAGATAAATATCCATGATCCAGCCGCTTTGCGCTTTCTCCTCGGCGCGAATGCGCTCGATCTCCTCGATCACATCCTGAATCTTACCCGATACGAGCCGTTCCCGCGGTGTGCCGAGCAACGCCCCCCAATAGATCTCGACGTCCTCGCCTGCCGCCGCCCTCAGCCCGTCGCCGCGGTCGAGCATCACGACGACGCTGTCCGCGGCTTCGGGCCATCCGCGCTCCGCAAGCTCGCGCCCCGTCGTCACCAGAAGCGATCCGCCGATGGAATTCAGCACCAGCCGATGCCGCGCGGCCAGCGCTTGCACGCTGCTGATCCCTGGAACGACCTCGATCTCGAACGCAAAACGATCGTCCTCGCGCACGAGCTCAAGCAGGCGCAACGTGCTGTCGTAGAGGCTGGGATCGCCCCAGACCAGGAACGCGCCGCATCCGTCCTCGGCCACTTCGGCCGCGATACGGGCACCCAGCCTTTCCGCCCGCTCCCGGTGCCATGCCTCGACGCCTCGCTTATAGCCATGCGGCTCGGAATCGCGCACGGGATCGTCGATGGAGACGAAACGATAGTCGCCGTTCTCGATGAACCGCTCGCAGATCTCCTTGCGCAGCGCGACGAGATCGCTTTTCGCCTCGCCCTTGTCGAAGACGAAGAACACGCGCGCCCGGTTCAGCGCATCGATCGCTTGCACGGTCAAATAGCCCGGACTGCCGGCACCCACACCGATAACGAGCAGCTTTCTCATGTCACCATCTCGCGCGCCATTCCGCGTCTGCGAATGCCAAAACGCCATAAGGCCGCGCAACGGGGTGTTGTCAACGGAACCTGTGCCGCCGTTTCGGCCTCGTTGTTCGAAACCCTGTCAATCGCCGAAGCGATACGACACCTGGCCGAACACGCCGACACGTTCGGTCTCGATCTTCAAATTCTGCCGTATGGGCGAGATCGGCCCGCCGGCATCGTAAATGCGCTCCATGCTTCCGTCGTTCGTCCACATGGACCAGTAACGCGCGCCGACGCCGATGCCCAATCGGTCCGTCATCGCATAAGCCAGCATCGCTTCGAGTTGCGTGCCATACCCGCGCCCGCGCAACGGATTGATGCTGGCGATCTCGGAAGTGTTGCCGAAATAATGCCGATCCTCGGCATCGACGGAAACATACGGCAGAAAGGCCGCGTCCACGCTCAGCGTGAAACGCCCCGCGAAATTGAACGCGCCCGATGCGCCGAGACGAAGCGACTGCCACGTCGCTTCCTGTGCGATGACGGCGTGACCAATCGCCGGGATCGGGCCTCCGACATCCGCGCCGATCGGCCCCAACTGATTGGCCATCTGTATGATGCCGTGCGCCCCCATCTGCTCGCGATAGTAGTTATAGCCGACATACGCTCCCAGACGGTGCCCTGGCGCCCGCCACCAGTCGTAGCCGACATCGACCGTGCCGTATGCGGGAATGTCGCCGCTGACCTTCGGGCTCAGCGTGTTCGAATACGGAATGCTCGCAACGGTATCTCCGGGGATATTGTAATCCTCGTCGTTCATGCGCCCGCCCGTGACCGAGCCGCCGCCGATGAAGCCGGCCGCGAATACGTTCGACGGCGTCGTCAGGCGCGCCGTTATCTCGCCGGTGCTGGCCGTGATGTCGTCATAGGTGAGACGCGAGACGAGCGAATACTTCGGCGCAGGTCCGTTCTTTTCGAAACCGAGATCGTATTTGTGCCGTCCCCAACTGTGCCAATAGCGGGCGCCGATCTCCAATCCGTAGCCGTGGTTCATGGACGCCAGATCGCTGGACCGTGAGACCGACGCCTCTGCGTCGTCTTGGCCGGAAGAGGAACCGAAGCGGTAATTGAGCCCCACCTTGAACGTATGAAAATCGTGCGAAACCTGGCCCGTTCGGCCGGGAATGGTTTCGACGACGGCGCCCGTGCTGTCGAGCACGGCACTCGGCAAAAGCCCGACTGCGCGATTGCCGAAATTCATGTAGCCGTATTCGGCACTCAGCGACCATGTACGGCTCAGGGCATAATCCGCGCCGAAACCGAGCGTCCACCCCCAGCCCGAGTGACCGTCGCTTCGGACCGTGAACGGGTTGCCGGCAACTCCCTCCGCCCAGTCGTTCGTCGCTTGATCGAGACGGCCCGCATACCAGGCCGCGCCTGCCTTGCCATAGATGACCGTGCGGCCGCTCGAACCGACCGCAAGGCCGAGACGCGCTGCCAGCGCACCGAAGGCGTCGATGTCCGTCACGCAATTCGCGTTCACGAACCAGCCGGACAGCGCCGAGCACGTGCCGGTCCCCTCCACGCGAGGAAATGAGACATCGGCCTCCAGTCCGTAGACGACGATCCCGGACTGGTAAGCATAGCCGATGCGCCCGCCCGCAAATCCTCCCGTCGCATGGATCGGATTGCCGAACATCGATGCGCCGAGCGGATCGGAAACGTCGCTGAAATCGGCAAGCCCGCCGAGGTGAAGCCCCGCGTAGAATCCTGTCCAATCGAACCGCGCGCCATTGGCGAAAGCCCCATCCTGCCAATCATCGGCCGTTGCCGGATGAGAGAAGACGAACGCTGCCGCGCCTACGAGGGCCGCCAATCGTCCTCTGGTCCACGCCACCATCCGCAGTTCTCCCGAAATCGCATTGTCGACTCTCGTGAACGCGGTGATGTGACGCGACGTGACTGCGGGGATGCTAGTGATTCGTCGGGTGCGGCTCAACGTCGGGCAGAGACTGGCGAGCATAAGCATCGCCTCGATTTTCCCTGGGCGAACGGACTCTGCAGGCTCACGGGATCGATGAGGTCACACACCAAAGCCCGGCAATCTGCGTGAAACGGAGCGCCTGTTGTTTGGCCTCACGCGCACCCGACGCTGGCTCGTCCACACAGCAACCTACAGAAGGATCAGACTCACCCAATTGCAGTCCAGATCTGGATCAACTGAAACCGGACCATACCCGTGTCATGGCGGTCATCCGGAGCGGCATGGGGGCCATGCCGGCGTACGAAGCTCTATCGGGCGATGAGGTCGACGCTCTCGCCACGTACGTTTCTACAGCCACATCCAATTAGATATTTCCATCCCCGCAGCAATTCGGGATCCGAATAGATTTCCTCGCAACTTGAGCCCGGCCTTGCGCCGGGTTTCTTTTGCGAGCGACGAAGATGAGTGGGCCGCGCGTTGCTTCGGCGCCAAGAGCTTGTGACGATGAACGAGGATCGCGCGCTAAGCAGCAGATAGTTCCGTGCTTGTTGAGCCGCAGGACCTCAGCAGGCCATGTCAACTCGGCACACCTTACGCGTGCGGGAAAGAACCATCATGCGTTCGTGGGCGCTGCATGTCAGGCTCTGGCGTTCTCCGGCCCTCCCGGCATGACGATTGCTGGCACGCCGCTCGCACGCAACGCAGCGCTGATCGAAGCCGGCCTCGACGTCAGCCTCTCACCCTCCGCCATGCTCGGCATCTCCTACAACGCCGAGATCGCGAGCAACGTCGAGGATCACGGCGTGTCGGGCCGTGGCGGTTCTAGAGCCGTTCCGATTTTGGTGAAACCGCGGAACGGCTCTAAGTTTTTGCTTTGTCGTGCTTCTTATCGGAAAATCGGTTCCCACTTTGGAATCTGAGCGGACGTTGCCACCGCTGAGAGCAAATCTTCAACAACCTCAACAAGCTGAGAAAATGCGACGGGGGCTGCTACAGGATTGCGTTTGAACTCAGCCTGCGCCCCGAAGGGCTCGGGAGCAAGGCGACCCATCTCGGCGGAGCCGAGTTCTGCTCGGACGCGAGCGCCGCCCCCGCGGAGCGCCAGCGCACCCGCAGGGTGCGCGAACAGGCGCGTGAGCCAAAAATGGCGGAGACGAGGGGATTCGAACCCCTGATACCCTTTAGGGGGTATAACGATTTAGCAAACCGCCGCCTTCAGCCTCTCGGCCACGTCTCCGGATCGGTGCGAGCACCCGTATAGAGGTGGGTTTGGCCGTTTGCAAGCGCACCGCGCGGGAGAAAAGATCCGAACGGAGCACGGCCGCCGCACGGACTGCTTCATTGGTTTGCTATAAGCCCTGTGCTAAGGGTGGCGAAGCCCGTGCGTCGCCCGAAGAAGTGGGCGTCTTCATCGCGCCGGAGTGGGGCGTCATGCTGAAATACACACCGATCCTTGCTGGAGTGTGCCTCACCCAAGTGCTGTCGGCCGCAGCCTACGGCGCGGAATACTGCGTCACTTGCGAAGGCCCGCCCGCGCTTTACCGCTGCGTCATCGACGGCCAGGCCGAAGGCCCGGGGAAGGATCCGCGCGCGTCGATCTATTGCATTTCCGAGATGGCCAAACAGGGCAAGCACGAGCGGTGCGCGGTATCGCGCGGCGCGCCATTCCCCTGCCCCGGTCTGACAGCGCTGATCCAGCCGCAACGGCAGGGGCCGGCCCATCCCGAGCACGCCGCGCCGTATCCCGACCCTCACTCGCCTCCGGACGCTCTTGCCGAACCAGAACCCGAAGCCGAGCCGGCAAAGACCGCGCCGGAACCCGCATCGAAAGTTCCCCGCACCGTCGAAGAACTGGCCGGACAGACCGTCCGCTCCTCCAAGGAAGGGCTGGAGAAGGCAGGCCAGGCCATCGGTGGCTCGGCGAAAAAGGCCGGCGAAGGCATCGGCAAGGCCGGCAACGCGATCGGCCAGGCCGCTTCCAACACCTGGACCTGCATAACGTCGTTGTTCTCCTCCTGCGGCGGCGCGCCCGAAAACGAGCCGCAGCCGGAGGAGTGAGTCACGCCGGCCACGCGCCCGCGATAGTTTCGGCGGCGCACACATCACCGTCATCGAATCGCGTAATCTTCGCGCCGTGGGGAGAATTTTCACCTCGCCGGACGGTGCGCGCGGCCTCGGCCTCAGTGTCGTCTGCACAGGGTGCGTGCGTCAGAGCCTAGGGACAGGAGTCCTTGAGATCTCTGAGCCAATACGACCGACCGGCTGGTCATCGAGCCCAGCAGAGCGCGTGGCAGCCCCGGACGGAGCTGCCAGAGGGAGCGCTCTCAGGGCCCGCATCGCACCCGTATCCGTCCAGGACCGCCGTATCCGCTCCGTCCCCGTCAGCGCCGTCGTCGTCTTCTGCCGCCAACCCAGGCAGCGGGAGAGGTGTGTCGCGGCTGATGCGGGAGCACTTCTCCAGAGCTCGGACACGGCCCCAACTCGAAGATGGAGTGCACCATGCTGAAGCAGCTTCGTCAGTGGTCAATCGACGCGCCCTGTTCGGAGAGCACCGCTCATACTCCTGGGCTTCGGCACGAAATCGACTGGAAATTTGTCTTTCTCTGGCGCCTCAAAACCAAGCATCCTCCAAGTAGACTCTGATTGAGACGATGCCGGCAGGGCGTGCGACCCGAAGCCGGCCACACGAACAAAGGCCGGTCCTGCGGGACCGGCCTTTATGTTTTCGAACACAGCAATCTGGCCCGGCTGCAAAGCAGCCCGGGGGCGCCTTGGGGTAGCCAAGCTTCGCCAAGAAACGCACAAGGAACGTGTTCGGCTGGCGCCGCAGGCGCCCGGGAGCAAGGCGACCCGGGCGTCATGGCGGAGCCATGCTCCGCATGAACTGGCCCGCCCCCGTCATGGCGGAGCCAAGCTCCGCTTGGACGGTCACCCGTTCACGCATTGCGCGAACGGAACAGCGACCGTGAGCGAAAACTAAAGCGGCAACCTGGCGATCTGGTTCGAGAAGTAATTCTCGATCGCGTCCATGATGGAGTCCGAGACCTTGTCCCGCCACGAGTCGGACTTGAGCAGCGCCGCGTCCTGCTTGTTGGTGACATAGGCGAGCTCAATCAGCACGGAAGGAAACTGCGCGGTGCGCAACACGCGGAAGGCCGCCTGCTGATCGGGCTTGGCGCGCATCTCCGTGCTCGCACCCATGTATTCGATGACAGAGCGGGTAAAGACGTTCGTCCGCTCCTGCGTGGCGCCAACCTCGCGGCCGGCAAGATCGGCGAGGATGCTACGCACCGCAGCCAAATCCCCATCCGCGCTGACTTGGTTCATGGTCTCGATCTCGTCCTTCGAAAGCACGTTGGACGAAACCTTGCCCTTGGCGGAGCGCTTCAGCGAATTGGCGACGTTCTCGCGCAACGAATAGATCGTGGCGCCCCGCGCGGTCGCCCGCTGCGCATAATCGGCGTGAACGGCGATAAAGAGATTGGCTCCGTGCTGCTCCGCAAAGCGCCGCCGGTCGTCGAGCGCAACGAACACGTCCGTGTCGCGCGTCATCAAAACCTTGTAGCGCCCTGTCTCCTCGAGCTTGTCGCGAAGCATGAGGCTGAACGCCAGCACGACGTCCTTCTCGACCGCACCATGCTTCTTCGCGCCGGAATCGTGCCCGCCGTGGCCGGGATCGATCACGATGATCGGCTTGAACGAGCGGGCGGCGATTTCGTCGGGACGCGTTGCGGGCACGGGAAGCGGCGGCTGCACGCTGGCAGCGCCGAGAGAGAACGAAGGTTTCGCGATCGCTTTCTTCGTCGCCTTGGCCGCCGCCTGCGGGGCGGCAACGGGCACGATGTCGAGCGCGAGACGATGGCCCTTGCCGTCGGCGGCCGGCACGATCTGCGCGCTCTCGACGATCACCGGCCGCGTGACCTTGATGATCACGCGCGACTTGCCCGGACCCGATTGACCGGCGCGGAAATTACGGACGAGCCCGACCGCGATGTTCTCGTCCGGCTGCGGCGGAAGCTGCAGCGCTGTCTCGGAGATGTCGACGATGACCCGGTTGGGATTGGCGAGCGAGAAAACCTGGAACTCCGTCTCGCGCGGGAGCCCGATCAGAAACCGCGTGCGGGTGACGTCGCCGCCAAGAGCCGCATCCGCGCCGGGCTTCGCCTTGACGGCGGCCGACAGCGCCCCCGTGGTGAGGCCACGCGTCTTGCCTTCGGTGCTCTTCGCCTGATGCAGGGATTTCTGAGTGGGAAGCGGCATGGCGGCAGGCGCAGTTCCGCCCCCCGTCGCGGAGGCCGCGAGCGGGAAAGCCAGCGCCGACAGCGCACAGCCCAGTTGCAGCGCGAAGCGCCGCAAGTACCCAATCGTCATCGTTGTGTGACCCCCGTCTACGCAACACGGTCCTTTGCCGGGACGGTCAAAATCTAACCTTCGGATGATGGCCTTTTACGGGACACCATCGAGGCAAAGTTATGAAATGTGAAAGGTTAACAAAGGCCTAACGCAATTTCGTCAATTGCGACACGAATGCCAAAAGAACAAGGAATTACAGAGTGTTGAAAGCGGGATCTTACAAATCGGCTATGGTTACTTTTGTATTGCAGATGCCCCGTCCCAGCGCGCCTGCGCCGCGCTGTCGCTATCGCGCGCATCGACCCAATTCCCCTCCCCGTCGGCGAACGTTTCCTTCTTCCAGAAGGGTGCGCGGGTCTTGAGGAAATCCATCAGGAATTCGGCCGCCTCGAAGGCCGCCTGCCTATGCTGCGAAAGCGTGACGACGAGGACGATCTCCTCGCCGGGCTGAAGCGATCCAACGCGGTGCACCACGAGACAATCGAGCAGCTCGAAGCGCACCCGCGCCTCGGCCTCGATGCGGCCGAGCTCGGCCTCCGTCATACCGGGATAGTGTTCGAGCGTGAGCGAAACCAGCGGACGCCCCGCCACGTCCCCGCGCACGAGCCCGGTGAACGTCACGACGCCGCCGACGTCCGTGCGCCCTCGCGTCAGGGCCTGGATCTCGGCCGCCGCCTCGAATGGCTCCTGCTGAACCCTGACCGCCACGGGGCCTCTCCGCTTACCCGCCCGTCACAGGGGGGAAAAACGCAACCTCACGCGCGCCGGCAAGCGGCGCCGAGGGCTTCACATGCACCTGATCGAGCGCGGCGCGGACAACATCCGCACGCCGGAAGGCTTCCGCGTATTCCGGCCCTCGCGTGGCCAGCCAGCGGGCAAGCTCGCCCACCGTGGCAACATCTGCCGGAAGCGCGATCTGCTCCTCCGCACGCCCGACACGCTCGCGCACCCACGCGAAATAACGCACGGTTACGCGCTGCCCGGCGGAAGCAGCCGTGGGCGCGTCACCAACCGTCATCGCATCGCTGGACATGGCCTCATCCTTCCATGGCGTGGCGGATACCGGCCTTGAGATAGTCATAGCCGGTCCAGAGCGTAAGCCCTGCCGCAATCCAGAGCAGCGCCATGCCCGCCGTCGACACGCCGGGCACGATCTTGTCACCGGCAGGTCCCGCAATGAGCGCGCCCAGAGCCACCATCTGCACGCCCGTCTTCCACTTGGCGAGGTTCGTCACGTGAACCTTGACGTTGAGCTCGGCCAGAAACTCGCGAAGCCCCGAGACCAGGATCTCGCGGCAGAGAATGACGATCGCCGCCCAGATCGACCACCCGTCCAGCGTCCGGTCGTGAACGAGCATGATGAGCGCCGCCCCTACGATCAGCTTGTCCGCGATCGGGTCGAGCATCCGCCCCAGCGTGGACTGCTGCTCCAGCCGGCGCGCCAGGTATCCGTCGAGCCAGTCGGTGGCCGCGGCTGCGGCGAAGAGCCAGAAGGCCGCCCAGCGCCCCCCCTCGGTTCCCATCAAAAGACAGGCGACGAGCGCAGGCACGGCCGCAATCCGTGCGTAAGTCAGCACGTTGGGCACAGTCGCCGCATGAGGTCGGGAGGTGACGGGCGTATCCATGATGGCCAAGCTAACACCACTCGCACGCACCCCAGTCAATGGGGTACCCGGACGCGGTTAAGGACCGATGGGAGAAAATATGCCTAACCGCCCGCGGCGGAGGCCCCGAAGCACCTTATCCACAGGAGATCGATAAGCATCGGGAAGAATCGGCCGCCTGCAACGTTCTTCTTCACGGAAGCGTCAAGCAGCGATCGTAAGTGTTGCGTCGTCGACTGTTTGGTCGCAAGCGCCCGTCGGTGTCCGCGTATCTGGAAGCGAGCGCAAGTGTGAGCGGAGTGGGAGCAAGCCTCCCGCTCCGCTCATTTCGTTTGCCGTTCGCGAGCGGCTCAAGCCGCCGGGAGCGCCAACGTCGCGGTCGCTGCCTTGGACCGCCGCGGCCTTTGCGGCTTGGCTTGGCGGGTTTTGGCAGGCTGCGCCTTCTCGGCCGGCTTTTTGGCGGCCTGCTCCGTCACGATCTCGCGCGCGAGCTCGAACGCATGGCGGAAATCGAGATCGAGCGGCTCTTTGCTGGCGATCATCCGCCGGAAAAGACCGGCCTGGGTCTTGTACTTCACGTCGCCGATCGCGAGCGCACCGACGCCGAGCGTCGAGCAGCCGGGCAGAGGCGTCCCGTTCATGAACAGGTCCATGCCCTCGATACCGAACGGATTGACGGCATTCACGTCCGCGGCGACCAGAACGCCCGGCGCGCGCGAGAGAAGAAGCCGCGGCAGAATGTTGACGCCGGCCGGCCCCGCCGTAAGCACGACGTCCGACACAGCAAGCAGCTTGCCCTTGAGCGTATCTGTCTGCCCGGCGACCGGTTCCAATTCGACGCCAAACTGCTCCTTGGCCAACCGCGCCAGCTCTTCCAGCGGCTCGAGCGTATCGTGGGCCACGATGCGCACCTTCGCGCCCTCGTTGGCCGCGACCACTGCGGAAGAGAACCCGACGACGCCCATCGCGCCGAACACCGTCGCGCGAAGCCCTTTGAGGCCGCGGCCGTAGTTTCTCTTGAGCACGCGCTCGACGCACGCGACCATCGCCGCCGCCGTAGTGAATGAACCGCCGGGATCGGCGAACACAGACACCTCGAACGACGGCACCATCGCCGCACGCGCGGCCTTCATCATATCGAGCGCAAGCGTCACGTCCTTGCCGCCGATGAATACGCCGGTTCTGGCGCCCGGCGGACGCGAGAAAATTGCGTCCTGAACCAGACCTGCCACATCGCCGACGCCCACGTTGTCGTACGGCAGCACGACCTTGAAACCGGAATCGACCGCCATGTTGCAGTCGAACGGGCTCATGAATTTCTGCGGAGACAGCATGTAGAGGATCGGCAGCGTGCCGAGAGGCGCCTCTTTGCGGCCGCGCGGCGCAGCGCGCTTGGCCTTCCCCCGATCGCCGGTCGCTTTGACGCCACCGCGCGTCTTCGACGCTTTGCTGGCGGTCTTCTTGTGAGAGGCGGCGCGCGGCTTCTTGTTGGCGCGGGACAAACCACGCCCTCCCAACTCCACACTCGTACGCATAACGATTGTCCTTGGCTCCCCGTCTTAGTCCGCGCCTTGAGCGCGTCCGCGAGCTCGGCTCGGGCTCGGAAGCCCACCCTCCCTGCGTACGTTCGACTATGAAGACAAGCGGTTTAAAAAGAATGTTCAAATCATTGATAAAGAGGAAAAATAGGTAGCCCAAGCCGCGACAGAACGGCGATCCGGCACCCCGCGGCATCGGTTCAGTCCTGACGGACTTAAGACATCGCAAAGGTGTGATTCAAACCCGACGCTCGTGGAAGAAATCGTAAATCTTTCGCGCCATCTCGGCCGAGATCCCGGCCACCG
>DAOMQQ010000002.1:0-76517 GCA_035445405.1 Hyphomicrobium sp. | reverse complement strand
GGCTCACGCCGATGCCCGACCGCACGCTCACCAAGCGCGAGCGCGAGGACATGTCGGCCGTCTCGATGCTCGCCGCCGACCGCGTCTCGGTCAACCGCAAGGTCTGGGGCGAAGGCCAGGAAAAGCTGATCAAGCGCGCCGCCTCCTATCCCGAGGTCGAGCGTGTCCTCGTCCACCCGGCGCTGAAGAAGGCGCTCTGCGAATCTCCGGGCGCCGACCCGTCCTGGCTGCGCAAGGTGCGCCCCGTCTTCGGCCACTTCTATCATTTCCACATCCGCATGAGCTGCCCGGCGAACTCGACGAGCTGCCAGGCTCAGCATCCTGTCGGCGAGGATGACGGCTGCGGGAAGGAGCTTGAAACCTGGCTGAAGCGCGTCGCGCCGAAACCGCCGGCGCCGCCGACCGAAGCCAAGAAACCACCGGCAAAGCCTGCGCCGCCGAGGCTTCCGAAGCCTGAGATGACATTGGCCGATCTGCCGGACGAATGCAGCACGGTGCTGAAAGCGGGCGGGCACCAGCCGCCGACCGAATATCAGACCGTCGTCGACCGCTCGAAGAACGCAGCTCCTCCAAAGGATGCGGGACCGGCCACGACGACCTCATTCACCGCGACCAATCGCTGACACAGCGCTGCGAGATTTGAACGGCCCGCGTCAACCTGAAGCGATCACGGCGCCGGGCCGCGGCGGCGGATGCCCGAACGGCCGCACCGGCACCGTATAGACGCGCTCGGCCGCAACCGACACGATCTCCCGCTCCGGCCAGCGCAAGGCAGAAAGCGCGTTGCCGAAGCAGCAACCCGTGTCGATGCAGATGGTGTTGTTGACCCAATCCGCCGCCGGCACGGGCGTATGCCCGTAGACGACCGTCGTCCGTCCGCGATACTCGGCCGCCCAGTGATAGCGGATCGGCAGCCCGAACTCGTCGGTCTCCCCCGACGTCTCTCCGTAGAGACAGAAACGGCGCACCTCGCCCGTCGTCTGCCCGAGCATCTCGTCCTTGATCCCGGCGTGCGCCACCGCGAGCCGTCCGCCTTCCAGCCACACGTAAATCGGCAGTCCCTCGAAGAGCGCTTTCACCCGTCCCCGGAAGTCGCGCGGCGCGGCCTCGAACTGCGCGATGGTCCGGTCGAGCCCATGCGTCGGCGCAACCTTCTTTCCGTCGAGCCAGCGCATGAACTTCACGTCGTGATTGCCGGGCACGGCCATTGCCGCCCCGCTCTCGACCATGCTCATCACGATGCGCAGCACGTCGGGCGCGCGCGGGCCGCGGTCGATGAGATCGCCTACGAAGATCGCACGACGGCCGGCAGGCGGGGTCACGCTCACGTCCACCGCGCCCGGCATGCCGCTCCAGCGCACGTGGTAGCCCAGCCGCACAAGGAGCGATTCCAGCTCGCTCGCACAGCCGTGCACATCGCCAATAATGTCGAAGGGCCCCTGCTCGTCTCTCCGGTCGACCCGGTCGAGCAACGGCCCCCTGTCGGGGTTTGAGGTCATGGACCGGTTTATCTAAGTGCGCCCGATGGCGGACGCATGACAGGGAATAATAATTAAGTCTCAATGTAGTCGGCAACCTGCCGACGCGGCCGCGGCACATCGCTGACGAACGGCGCGAGATGCTCGAGGCCCGCAGGAACCGGCCCACCGTAAGCCCAATCCAGCAGCTCGACCGTGTGCACGAAGGGAACGTCGAGCCCGCCCGCAAGCTGCGTCATGCAGCCGATGTTCCCGGCCGCTACGACATCGGCCCGCGTCGTGCGGATGTGCTTCTGCTTACGCGCCTTGAGCTCGCCCGCGATCTCCGGCTGCAGGATGTTATATGTGCCTGCTGAGCCACAGCAAATGTGACCTTCCGGCACATCGACCACGGCAAAGCCCGCTTGCTTCAGCAGCGCGCGCGGCTCGTCGTGCACGCGCTGCCCGTGCTGCAGCGAGCATGCGGAATGATAGGCCACGCGGATCGACGACCAGCGCTCCGGCGCGCCGAGCTGATACTCGTGGAGAAACTCGGAGACGTCCCGCGCCAGCGCCGAGATGCGCGCTGCGCGCGCCGCATAAGCCGGATCGTGGCGGAGCATGTGTCCGTAGTCCTTCACCGTCGTCCCGCAGCCCGAGGCGTTGACGATGATCGCATCCACTTCCCCCCGCTCCACCTCCTTGGCCCAGGCATCAACGTTGCGCCGCGCATGCTGGTGCGCCTCGGCCTCCTGGCCGATATGATGCACGAGGGCGCCGCAGCATCCCGCGCCGTGGGACACGATGACATCGACCCCGCGCCGCGCGAGCAGCCGGATGGTCGCGTCGTTGATGTCGGGGCGCAGCACAGGCTGCACGCACCCCGTCATGAGGATCACGCGCGCGCGCCGCTCGCTGTGGGTGACCGCGGTGCCGGCGCCGCGGAAGCGGCCCTCGCGCGACGCACCCTCTTTCGGAGCAAGCGCAAGCATCGCCGCAACCTCCTTCAGTCCGAGCCTCTCGAGCAACGGAATGAATGGCCGCCCGAGCCCGGCCGCCTTCAGCGCCAGGCGGAACCGCATCGGATACGGAAGCACGAACGCGAGCATCGATCTCAGCGCCCGGTCCTTGAAGCTACGTTGGGTGCGCTCCTCGATATGCGCCCGCGCCGCATCGACGAGGTGCATGTAGTCGACGCCGCTCGGACACGTCGTCATGCAGGACAGACACGTGAGGCAGCGGTCGAGGTGATGGCGCACCTCGTGCGTCGGCGCGCGCTCGTCCTGCCGCTCCAGCATGTCCTTGATGAGATAGATGCGCCCGCGCGGACTGTCGCGCTCGTCGCCCAGCACGACGTAGGTGGAGCAAACCGCAGTGCACAGCCCGCAATGCACGCACCGCTTCAGAATGCGGTCGGCCTCCGCCGTGCGCGGATCGGCGAGCTGCTGGGGGCTGAAGTTGGTCTGCATCTCGGGCCTTTGGATCGGAGAGAAGCGTTTCGGCTTCCTCCTCTTCTACATCGTCGCGTACATGCGTCCAGGGTTGAGCAGGCCCAACGGATCGAACGCCTGCTTGATGCCGCGCGTGATCCGGTCGACGGCCGGTGCCAGCGGCTGGAACACATCGACGGACTGCCGCACCGGCTGATCCGCACGAATGAGCGTCGCATGCCCGCCATGGCTCGCAACCGCGCGGCGGACATCCGCGCTTCCCGCATCCGCCGACGCCGGCGTTTCGAGCCAGACGAGCCCGCCCGACCAATCGTAGAACGCTTCCACCGCCATATGCCGCCGCACCGCCGCCACCAGCGCCGCCGCCTCGCTCGGCGTCGTCGAAATGCGCCACAGGTGCGTCCCGTTCGGCGGCAGGAAGGAGAGCTTGCGCACCTCCGCCCAGAATTCGAGCGAGCTTTCGAGATCGAGCTCCATCGGTGCGCCATACGCGACGAGCACTTCCCGCAGCTTCTGCTTGCGATACGTAATGGAGCGCGTGAAGTTTTCGAGCCGGATCGCCGTCAGCGGCCGCCCCGTGTTCGCAAGCCCCTTGTGCCGGAGCCGGCCCGCCAGCGCGCCCGAGAGATGCGCGGTGCCCGAAACCTCGTACGGCTGCGCCAGCGAAAGGCTCATCAGCTCGACGGCGAGATCGTCGGTCAGATCCGGATAGACCAGCGTCACCACGTCGTCCGGCAGCGGCAGCACCTTGAACGTCACCTCCGAAAACACCGCGAGCGTGCCCCAGCTCCCGGAAAGCCCGCGCGCCACGTCATACCCGGTCACGTTCTTCATCACGCGCCCGCCGGACTTGAAGATCTCCCCGCGTCCATTGACGCCGCGCACGCCGATCAGATGATCGCGCGCTGCCCCGTTCGAGATGCGGCGGGCGCCGGAAAGATTCGCGGCGAACACCGCGCCGATGGTTTGCAGCCCCGCCCCGACACTCAGCGCCGGCCCGAGGTCGATCGGCTCGAACGGCAGCATCTGCCCGCGCGAGGCGAGCTCCACCTCGATCTGCGCGAGCGGTGTGCCTGCGCGCGCCGCCATCACGAGTTCGGACGGCTCGTAAAGGGAAATGCCGCGGATGCCCGCCGTCGTCATCGCAACCGGCGCCGACACCGGCCGGCCCACGCCGCGCTTCGATCCCGCACCCATGATCTCGACGGGGATCGCGCGTTCCCTGAGCGCCGTCATCATGCTCTTGAGTTCCCACTCGGTGGCGGGCCTCATGATGTCGTCCATGGGGCCGCTCCTCAAGCCGCTTCGGCCGGACCGGAGGCGGGCTCTTGGCCTCGCACCACACGGTCGGTGTCGGCCATCGCCCGCTCCACGGCATCGAGCGGGAACACCTTGCCGGGATTGAGCAGCCAATCCGGATCGAACACCGCCTTGATGCGAAGCTGCACGGCGAGATCCTCGTCCGTGAACTGCGCGCGCATCAGGTCGCGCTTCTCGATCCCGACGCCATGCTCGCCCGTGAGACAGCCGCCGACCGACACGCACAGCTTGAGGACTTCCGCGCCCGCCTGCTCCGCCTTCTCGATCTCGCCCGGCGAGTTGGCGTCGTACATGATGAGCGGATGCAGGTTGCCGTCGCCAGCATGGAAGATGTTGGCGACGCGCAGCCCATACCGCGCGCAGATGGTGGAGATCTGCTCCAGCACATGCGGCAGATGCCCGAGCGGAATGGTGCCGTCCATGCAGTAATAGTCGGCCAGCCGGCCGATGGCGCCGAAAGCGGACTTCCGCCCCTTCCAGATCTTCGCGCTCTGCTCGTCGGAGGCGCTGACGACCAGCGCCTTCGGATTGAGCTCGTGCGCGATGCTCGCGATATAGGCGAGCCGGTCGACGATCTCCTGCTCCGAGCCCTCAACCTCGATGATCAGCAACGCCTCCACGTCCGTCGGATAGCCCGCCTTGGCAAATGCCTCGCAAACCTCGATCGCCGGCTTATCCATGAATTCGATCGCAACGGGAATAATGCCGGACGCGATGATGCGCGCCACGCAGATCCCGGCCTTCGCCGAGGTCTCGAAGCCGATCATCATCGGCCGCGCGCCCTCGGCAGCGCGCAGGATGCGCACAGTCGCTTCCGTGATGATCCCGAACTGCCCTTCCGACCCGACGATGAGCGCCAGGAGATCGTAGGCCTCCGCATCGAGATACGAGCCGCCGATCTCCACGATCTCGCCGTCCATCGTCACCAGCTTGACGCCGAGCACGTTGTTCGTCGTGACGCCATACTTGAGGCAATGCGCCCCGCCCGAGTTCATCGCGAGGTTTCCGGCCAGCGTGCACGCAAGCTGGCTCGACGGATCGGGCGCGTAGAAGAAGCCCTCCTCGGCCACGGCCGCCGAGATCGCAAGGTTGGTGATACCCGTCTCCACGCGCGCAAAGCGGTTCTGGTAATCGAGCTCCAGCACCCGGTTCATCTTCGAGACGCCGAGCACGATCGCATCCTCGGCCGGCAGCGCGCCGCCGCACAACGACGTCCCGGCCCCGCGCGGCACGATCTTGATGCCATGCGCCTTCGCATATTTGAGAACCGCCGCAACGTCTTCCGTAGAGGTCGGCAGCACGACGGCCAGCGGCATTCGCCGATAGGCTGTCAGCGCGTCCGTTTCGAACGTGCGCCGCCCGTCCTCGTCGGAGATCACTGCGCTCTCGCCGCAAATCCCGATCAGATCGCGAACGATCTGCTCGCGAGCATCCAATACGGCAGGATCGGGTGGCGGAAGTTCGATCAGCGACATCGCGCGGGCAATCTCTCGAATTCTCTCTCACCTGCGGGAAAGAGCCCCGCCGGCAGGGCCGCGAGTCTCGCATGTCGCGGCCCCTCCGGCAACACGCAGGCCGCACCGCGAGCCGTCCGTCCCAAGCCGTTTCGCTTCCACCGAAAACCGAAACGCTCTAGGCTGCGTCGCGTCCACTTGAGCGATCCGAGAGCACGCCTTGCAGCCACGCGTCGGGCTTTTCGTCACTTGCCTGGTCGATCTCATGCGACCGTCCATCGGCTTCGCCGCGGCGCGCCTGATCGAGGACGCAGGCTGCGCCGTGACTGTCCCGACTGGACAAACGTGCTGCGGCCAGCCGGCCTACAACGCCGGCGACCGCAAAACCGCGCGCGAGCTTGCATTGCAAACCATCCGCGCGTTCGGCGATTGCGATTTCGTCGTCGCTCCGTCGGGCTCCTGCGCCGCCATGCTCCGTCTCCATTACCCGGCCCTCTTCAAAGGCCAGGGCGAGACCGAGCTCGAAGCCAAAGCCTTCGCCGAGCGCGTCCACGAACTGACCGACTTCCTCGCCAACGTCCGCCGCAAAACCGAAACGAGCGCGCGTTTCGTGGGCCGCGTGGTGCACCACGACGCCTGCGCGGGCCTGCGCGAGCTCGGCATCAAAAATGCCCCGCGCCGGCTTCTGTCCTCGGTGGCAGGGCTCGAGCTTGTCGAAGCGCCCGAGACCACCGCCTGCTGCGGCTTCGGCGGCCTCTTTTCCGTCAAATACCCCGAGGTTTCCACCGCCATCGCTGACCGGCGCATCGCGGATTTGACGAGCACCGCTCCCGATCTCGTCACCGCCGGAGACCTCGGCTGCCTGATGCATCTGGCCGGACGGCTCCATCGCACCGGCAACCCGCTTCCCTGCCGTCATGTGGCCGAAGTTCTGGCGGGCGAGATGGCGGCACCGCCCATCGCGGGCCGGGCGGGAGATACGGCACCGTGACGCCCGCCACCCGCACCTTCCGCGAGAACGCCCGCACCGCGCTCGGCGACGCCAAGCTCGCCAAGGCGCTCGGCGGCCTGCCAACGGGGCTCGTCGCGCAGCGCGCGGCCGCGAAGGCCCGCGTCCCCGAATTCGAGACGCTGCGCACCGCCGCGCGCGACATCCGCGATCATACGCTGTCGAACCTCGACGTGTACCTCTCGGCCTTCGCCGACAAGGCGGAAGCCGCCGGCGCGCGCATCCACTGGGCCGCCGACGCAGTGGAAGCGCGCACCGTCATCGCCCATATCGCTCTGAAGAATGGCGCCCGTCTCGTCGCCAAGGGCAAGTCGATGATCTCGGAAGAGATCGCCCTCAATGCCTATCTCGAAAGCCTTGGCCTCGAAGTCTTCGAAAGCGACCTCGGCGAATACCTCGTGCAGATCCGCAACGAGACGCCGAGCCACATCATCGTCCCCGCCATCCACCTGAGCCGCGACGACGTGGAGGCCGATTTCCGCCGCCATCACGCCCACCTCGTGCCCGACCGCGATCTCTCGACCGCCGAGGCGCTCGTGGCCGAAGCCCGCGCCGTGCTACGCGAGCGCTTTCTGGCCGCCGACATCGGCATCACGGGCGCCAACTTCCTCGTGGCCGAAACCGGCTCCGCCATCCTCGTCACCAACGAAGGCAACGGCGACCTGTCCGCCCATCTGCCGAAAACGCACATCGTGCTCGCTTCCATCGACAAGATCGTGCCGACGCTCGCCGATGCGGCGACGCTGCTTCGCGTGCTGGCGCGCTCGGCCACCGGCCAAGACATGACCGCCTACACGAGCCTGCTCACAGGGCCTCGGTTGCAGGCCGACCCCGACGGCCCCGGCGAATGCCACATCGTGATCCTCGACAACGGGCGCAGCGAGATGCTGCGCTCAGGTCTCGGCGAAGCGCTCCGCTGCATCCGTTGCGGCGCCTGCCTCAACCATTGCCCGGTCTATAACGCCATTGGCGGCCACGCCTACGGCTGGGTCTATGCCGGCCCCATCGGCGCCGTGCTGACCCCGGCCTTTCTCGGCGTCGACCAAGCGAGCGATCTCCCGTCCGCATCGAGCTTCTGCGGCAAATGCGAGGAGGTCTGCCCCGTCAGAATTCCGCTCACGAGCCTCATGCGCACATGGCGGGAGCGAAGCCGCGCAACGAGCGGCAGCGCCTTGCAGCGCATGGCGCTCGCCGCCTGGAGCTTCACCGCGCGGCGCCCCCGCCTCTATCACGCGGCCACCCGGCTCGGCATCGCGATGCTCTCCGCGTTGGGCCGCCCTCGCGGCGTCTTCCGCAGGCTTCCCTTTGCCCGCGGCTGGACCGCAAGCCGCGACTTTCCAGCTCCCCAGGGGCGCACGTTCCAGCAGCACTGGGCCGAGCGCGAGCGCGGGGTGCCCCGATGAGCCGCAGCACATTTCTTGTCCGCGTGCGTGGCGCCGTCGAGACGGCGAGCGGCACCACAGCGGCCACACGCCAGAGCGCGGTCGCCGGACGTCTCGCGCATCCGCCGAGACATCCCCTGCCCATCTGTGCGAAAGCGCGTTCGCAAGATTGGGAGAAAGAGCTGATCGCCGCCCTGGAAGCGCGCGGCGGAAACGTAGTCGTGATCCCGGATCTGGCAGCGCTCCCGCGAGCGGTGGAAAGCCAGCTCCTCCACGAGCAGAGAACGCATCTTCTGGTCGGAGACGATCCGCGGCTTGCCGTGCTTCCCTGGAGCATTCCGCCGCAACGCTGGAATCCGGCGCAAAAGCCGGACGATGGCACCGCCGCCCTCACCCACGCCGTCGCCGCGGTCGCGGAAACGGGAACGCTCGTGCTCGCGTCGAGTGCCGCAAGCCCCGCCACGCTCGCGTTTCTGCCCGAGACCCATATCGTGGCCGTCGCCCGCGACACGATCGTGGGATCGTTCGAGGCGGCGTTCAGCCGGCTTCGCACCGCCTTCCCCGATCGTCTCCCCCGCGCCGTCAATCTTGTTTCCGGGCCCTCCCGAACCAGCGACATCGAAGGCCGGCTCGTCAAAGGCGCGCACGGCCCCCGCCGGCTCGTCGTTGTCCTCTACGGCGCTCCGGCCGAGACGACCTGAACCGCCTACTGAACCGTAAGCAGCCGGTCATGCTCGCGGCGGCGCACGAGGCGCGCCACGCCGCCCCACGCCTGCGACCGTCCTCGGTCGCCAAGCTGGCGATGCAAAAGCGCAAAGAACTCCGCCACCTCGGCCGCATAGGTGCCGTGCCGGCCTTCCAGCACGACGGCCATCAGTTCCGAGTCCGGCACATCGGCGAGCAGTTCGTCGTTCTGGCCCGAAGTATTCCGCATAACGTCCTCTCGAAGCGAATTCGAGAAGATCGAGAGCAAGATCGAAGCCAGTCGGCAGACGCCGTCCACGATCCGAAAATGCCCTGAAATGGCGATGCCAAACCCGATTTTGGGCCGCTAAACCGCAGAGCGTCCCAATTTTGGCGCGGACGAGAGGCAGCATTGTCCCGCCCTGACGCGATATGCGCGCAATCCCCGAACGGAGCGCCGCGGTTAACGAACGGCCTTGCCTGCCGAGGACGCCCCTTGCTTCCTCTGCTCCGCGGTCTGCGGCTGAGGCGAAGCCTTTTTACTGCCGACAGCCTTCTGCTGCTTCGCCCGGCGGGGCGGGCCCGTGCCGCAGACGTACGAGATCACCGACGAACGGATGCTGACAACGCCGTTGGGAGCCTTGGGCATCGGCATCGTGTCGAGGTCGGCGGTCTGGTCCAGCATCCGCTTCCAGTCGTAGATGTCGAAGCCGTGCTCGAGCAGATGCGCCGCGCGGATCGTGCGTCGCGCGCTTGTCGTCTCTCCCAGCACCACCGCCAGGATCTGCCGCCCATCCCGCGTCGCGCTCGCCACGACGTTATAGCCGGAATCGCAGATGAAACCCGTCTTCATACCGTCCGCGCCGGTGTACGTGCTGAGAAGCCCGTTGTGCGAAGCGATGCGAAATTTACCGATCCGGGCATCGAACATCGACCAGTAGGCGTGGTACTGCGGAAAATCGCGGATCACCGCACGCGCAAGCTTTGCGAGATCGCGCGCCGTGGTGACCTGCATGGGGGCGGGCAACCCGTGCGGATTGACGAACGTCGTCCGCGTCATGCCGAGCTCGCGCGCCGTCTCGTTCATGAAGGAGACGAACTGGGGCTGCGACCCGCCGACCGCCTCTGCCAGCATCACCGCCACATCGTTGGCCGAGCGGATGATCAGCGCCTTCAGCGCCTGATCGACGGTGAGCGTCGCGTCGAGATTGAGACCGAGCCGCATCGGCGGCTGCATCTGAGCGCGCGGGCTGTAAGGAATTCTCTGGTCGAGCTTGAGCTTGCCCGATTTGAGCGCCTTGAACGTCACGTACGCGGTCATGATCTTGGTGAGCGAGGCGGGATGCCAATGATCGTCCGCGTCGTCGGCGTAAAGAACCGTGCCGTCCGTGACGTCGAATACAAGCGCAGGCCCCCGGGCGAAAGCGGGGCCGCCGGCTGCAATCGCCAGCACCGAAAAAGCGGCAAAGATCCACGCCAAGCGCATGAAGCCTCCCTAGACCATGATCGCTTCGGACCCTATCAGTCCGAAGCCTGAATCATAGGTCTCACCAAGGATCTAGAGCGCGATCAAAACGGTCACGCTCTAGAGAGGCGGGCCGGAAATAGCCGGCACCTGGACCACGATGGCCCGGAGCCCTGTCAGGCTCCCGTATCACTCATCGGTCTCTGCAAAAGTCGAAGCGCGTCGCGATCCGAATGTGCTGACCGCGCTCTAACATATTCGCAGCGCCCGCGGCAACGAGCAGAGGGAGAAATTCAAGGATGCGTGCCGATCTCGACGCACAAGATCGACGGTCGGCGTGGGCCGAATCTGGGCGAAACACCCTCCGGCATCGCCCCAGGCATGACACCCTGAACGGATCGACACCCAGCGAGCCCCGCTCTCGCGCGTCCGATCGAGATCAGGCCCACGGCCGGCTCAGAGCATCCCGCGTCTCGAAGTCCTGGATCGCGTTTTCCTTTTCGAGCGTCAGCCCGATCGCGTCCAGACCGTTGAGCAGGCAATGCTTGCGGAACGGATCTATGTCGAAGCGGATCACGCCGCCGTCGGGGCCGCGGATCTCCTGCGCTTCGAGGTCGACCGTCAGCGTCGCATTTGCGCCCCGGCTCGCGTCGTCCAAGAGCTTCTCGACGTCCGCCTGCGGCAGCTTGATCGGCAAAATGCCGTTCTGGAAACAGTTGTTGAAGAAGATGTCCGCGAAATCGGGCGCGATGATGCAGCGAAAACCGAAGTCGAGAAGCGCCCAGGGCGCATGCTCGCGCGAGGACCCGCAGCCGAAGTTCTCGCCCGCGATCAGAATTTCCGCGCTCCGGTACGCCGGCTTGTTGAGCACGAAATCCGGGTTTTCCTTGCCGTCCTGATTGTAGCGCAGCTCGTAGAACAGCGACTTTCCAAGCCCCGTGCGCTTGATGGTCTTCAGGAACTGCTTGGGAATGATCATGTCCGTGTCCACGTTCCGCAGCGGGAACGGTGCGGCGACACCCGTAAGCTTAGTGAATTTCTGCATCTTTCGCGTCCCTGGAGGTCTTCCGTCCCTAAAGGAGCCTACACGCGCAGGCTGTCGGCCAGCGCACGGAAATAGCCTTCGGCGGCGAGCAGGCGCTCGATCCGGATGCGGGCGGCCGCTCCTCCCGGGGCACGGCCTGCCCGGCGCGAACCGAGCTGCTCAAGCCGCCTTTTAACGCCAGCGAGCTTTCGTCCGTCAAGATGGTGCTTGAGCACAGCAACCAGCGTTTCGAGATAACCCGAGATACGCCCCAGCTCCCGGACGAGGCCCCGTTCGGCCCGGGTGTCGCCCGGATCCTCCGCCAGCCGCACCGCAAACCGGGCCGCCCGGCCGAGCGTATCGGCAATGGTCTCGGCATAGCGCACCACCTTGGCGCGCCGCGGGCGGTCGAGAGCGCTCAAGAGGCCCGACCAGCGGTGCAGCGTCTCCGCGAGCGAGAGCAACCGCTTAGGCGTTTCCAGAAGGTGCATGGCGTCTGCCGCTCGGATGGAGCCCATCGAGGCTCCCATCCTAGGCGGCCGTGTCGCGACGGGGATAACCGCCGCCCCTAGGCTCCAAACCCAATCAGGATGGCATCACGATGAGACAAGATTGGTCGAGGGCCAGGAGAACTGCGAAGAGCGATGCCTACGCATCGGTCGAGCGGTTCATGCCGGAGGCGTGCTTTCAGCACGACGCCGCCATCGACCAATCTCGTCTCACGGCGGAGCCGCGCGGTTCTTTTGCCCGCCCGGTTCGTTGCAAGGGCTTGCAAACCATCAGGTTTGCGGCGCCCTCGCTCCTTCCGGCCGAACAAAAGCCCTCGCGTCGTGATGCCATCCTGATTGAGTTTGGAGCCTGAGGATCGTCACCTTCCTGATTTGCTCTGCACGCCGAGCGCATTGACCAAAATCAAGAACACTGTTTACGGTGATCGGCAGACGGATTCTTGTATTCGTCAAGAGGAACAAGGGGAGACACGCATATGGCAGCCGTGAGCGGCAAGACGTCTATGAGCATCATCATCCTGCTTCTGATCGCGACCGCGGTTGGAGCTCTCGTTGGCCTGGTTCTGGGCGACACCATTACCGGCTCGCGCACGCTCGCCGTCACCGCCGGCCTGATCGCCACGCTCGTTGCCTCGGTTGCGCGCTACAAAGCGGTGTTCCTCGGCGCTGGCGTCGGCCCCGACGATTCGAAGGTTCCGAGTGTAGTCGTGGTCAACGCCGCGATCGCATCGATCGCCGGCAGCCTCGCCGCGCACGACATCGCGAACCACATCGCAACCCCGCCGTCCGCAGTCCTGCTCGGCACCTTCGCCGGCCTGCTCTCGGCTGTGTTGCTGGCGCTCCTGATGGTGACCTACCACGCGACGTCGAACACCGCGCGCTGATCTCGGCGTCCGCTGAGCTCAGCGATTGTACGCGGCTCGTGAAGTATCCGGAGCGTCGTAGCACGCCAGCAGGTGGGCATGACGCTCCGGACCCGGCAGATGCCCGAACGGCGAGCCGCGGCTATGAGCCAGGAACGGCGCGAACGCCTCCACATCCTCGCGCGTGAAATGCCCGGCGGTCCGTCCATGTCCGATGGACCAGCAATCCGCCTCTCGCTCGCTCTCGATGGTGGGATTGAAAATATGCGCAAGCACGTGGTGCGCGCACTCGTGCTGATAGAAGAAGATCCGCATCTTTTCGGGTAACGTCGCGAGCCGGACCGGATCGAGCGCGATCACCGGCACGGTGGCAATGAAGGTTGCGCGGCCCACGTCGCCTCTCAGCGGCGCATTGAGCGTCTGCACGATCCGCCCGCGGAAATCCCGGCACGTCATCGCGACGCCGCCAATCACAGGCTTGGCCTCGAACGCGCCGGAAAG
This sequence comes from Hyphomicrobium sp., assembly GCA_035445405.1. GTDB lineage: Bacteria > Pseudomonadota > Alphaproteobacteria > Rhizobiales > Hyphomicrobiaceae > Hyphomicrobium_C. Next base: position 63,398 of record DAOMQQ010000002.1, on the reverse strand, counting down.
CGCGGTCCGTCCGCCGAGCATGGCAGCCAGGATCCCGAGGGCAAGCGCGACGGCCTTCATGCGCGACCTCTGCTGTTCTGACAAAAAGGTTCGATTGCCCTTCTTTTACGCAGGCTAGAGTTTTCCCGATCTCCCACGCAAGGGGATAACATTGCCGCATGCGAAATGCGGCCCGACGGGCACGGGCCGCCTGCACATGCGAAGGCCGCGGATGGCTTCAGCGCGCTAGACCATGATCGCTTCAGGCCCTATCAGCCTGAAGCGTGACTCATCGGTCTCACCAAAGAGATAGAGCGTGATTCCGATTCAATCGAAAATGATCGCGCTCTAGGTTTTTGCCGTCACGGGCTCGATCGGAAATCCAGCGTCGCACCACGCCGTGAACCCGCCCGCCAGATGCGCAACCGGCTGAAGCCCCATGTCCTGGGCCGTCCGCGTCGCGAGGGCCGAGCGCCAGCCGCTCGCGCAGTAGAACACGAAGCGGTGCGGTGCGGCGAAAACCGGCTTGTGATACGGGCTCTCGGGATCGATCCAGAATTCCAGCATCCCGCGCGGGCAATGAAAAGCACCGGGAATACGCCCGTCGCGCTCGAGCTCGCGCCTGTCGCGCAGATCCACGAGCAGGACCTCGCCTCGCTCCCGCAAGGCGCGCACGTCCTCCGCGCCCAGCGTTTCGATCCTGGCGTTCGCGTCTTCGAGAAGCTGGCGATACCCAACCTTCACGCGCAGCCACCCCGCCCTCAATGGCTCAGCGCTTTTGCGATCTCTTCGGTCATCTTCTTGGCATCGCCGAGCACCATGACCGTGTTGTCGCGATAGAACACGGGGTTGTCGATGCCGGCATACCCCGACGCGAGCGAGCGCTTGTTGAAGAACACGGTCGCGGCCTTCCACACCTGCAGCACCGGCATGCCGTAGATCGGAGACGTCTTGTCGTCCTCGGCTGCCGGGTTCACCACGTCGTTGGCGCCGATCACGTAGACGGCATCCGCCTGCGAGAACTCGCTGTTGATATCCTCGAGCTCGAACACCTCGTCATAGGGCACGTTGGCTTCCGCGAGCAGCACGTTCATGTGCCCGGGCATGCGCCCCGCCACGGGATGGATCGCATACTTCACCTCGACGCCCGCCTTCTTCAGCGCGTCCGCCATCTCGCGCAGCGCGTGCTGCGCCTGCGCCACCGCCATGCCGTAGCCCGGCACGATGATGACCTTCGACGCGTTCTTGAGCACGTAGGCTGCATCCTCGGCCGAGCCGAGCTTGACCGGCTTCTGCTCCCCGCCGCCGCCGCCGGGACCCGCCGTCTCGCCGCCGAAGCCGCCCGCGATCACCGACAGGAAGCTGCGGTTCATGCCCTTGCACATGATGTAGGACAGGATCGCGCCCGACGAGCCGACCAGCGCACCCGTGATGATGAGCGCGATGTTGCCGACCGTGAAGCCGATGCCGGCCGCCGCCCATCCCGAATACGAGTTGAGCATGGAGACCACGACCGGCATGTCCGCGCCGCCGATCGGAATGATGATCAGGATGCCGAACACGAGCGCCAGCACGGTCAGGATCCAGAACGTCGTCGTATCGCCGCCCGAGATGCAGAAGCGGTAGATCAGGAACGCCATCGCGAGAAACAGCGCGAGGTTGATCAGGTGCCGCGCCGGCAGCAGGATCGGCGCGCCCGACATGCGCCCCGAGAGCTTCGCGAACGCGATCACCGAGCCCGTGAACGTGATGGCGCCGATAGCAAGGCCGATGCCCATTTCCGCAAGGCTCAAGGCGCCGATGTTGCCGGGCGTGCCGATGCCGAAGGCTTCCGGCGCATAGAGCGCGGCCGCCGCCACGAACACCGCCGCCATGCCGACCAGCGAGTGGAACGCGGCGACGAGCTCGGGCATCTGCGTCATCGGGATCTTCTTGGCGATGACGGCGCCGATCGCGCCGCCGATGCCGATGCCGCCGACGATCAGCGCCCACGTCAGCGCCTGATCGGGGCTCGAGACCGCGAGCGTCGTCAAGACGGCGATGGCCATGCCGATCATGCCGTAGGCGTTGCCCTTGCGGCTCGATTCGGGATGCGAGAGCCCCCTGAGCGCCATGATGAACAGCACACCCGAGACCAGGTAGAGGAAGGCAGCGATATTGGGAGTCATCGGACGTCGTCCCCTCTACTTCCCGGTCTTGTCTTTTTTCTTGTACATGGCGAGCATCCGGCTGGTGACGAGGAAGCCGCCGAAGATGTTCACCGACGCCATCACGAGCGCGAGAAACCCGAACACGCGCGCGGCCGTCGTGCCGTCGGTGACGAGTTCCACGCCCACCGCGAGCAGCGCGCCCACCACGATCACCGAGCTGATGGCGTTGGTCACGCTCATCAACGGCGTATGCAGCGCGGGCGTCACGCTCCACACCACGTAGTAGCCGACGAAGATCGCCATCACGAACACCATGAAGCGATAGACGGAGGGATCGACCGCCCCCCCCATACCCTCGGCCGCGAGCGCCGCCGTCGGCACGAGAACGGTCGCGGCCGCGACCGCGTAGCCGGCGCGCAGGATGCGGCGCGAAAGATCGGCCTGCGCCTGCGCTCCGTCGCTCTGGATCGGATCGGTGTCGGGCGCGCGGGGAGAATGACGGGTCATCGTGCGGCTCCTCAGGCGGATTGCGGGACGAGGCTCGGATGGACGATCTTGCCGTCCCGGGCGACCAGCGTGCCCTTCACGAGATCGTCGTCCCAATCGATGCGGAACGACTTGTCCTTCTTGTCGAAGAAGAGCTCGAGGAAGGCGTAGAGGTTCTTGGCGTAGAGACTCGACGCGTTGACCGCGACCGTGCCCGCGAGGTTGAGCGGGCCCACGATCTTCACGTCCGACACCTCGACCGTCTGGCCCGGCACCGTCGCTTCGCAGTTGCCGCCCCGCTCCGCCGCGAGATCGACGATCACCGCACCCGGCTTCATGCTCTCCACCATCGCGCGCGTGATGAGACGCGGCGCGGGACGGCCCGGAATGAGCGCCGTGGTGATGACGATGTCCTGCGTCTTGATGTGGGTCGCGATCAGCTCGGCCTGCTTGGCCTGATACTCGGCCGACATCGGCTTGGCGTAGCCGGCCGCCGTCTGCGCTTCCTTGAACTCGTCGTCCTCGACCGCCACGAACTTGGCGCCGAGAGAGGCCACCTGCTCCTTGGTGGCAGGGCGCACGTCCGTCGCCGACACGATGGCACCCAGCCGGCGCGCGGTCGCGATCGCCTGCAGGCCCGCGACGCCGACGCCCATGATGAACACCTTCGCGGCCGGCACCGTGCCCGCCGGCGTCATCATCATCGGCAGCGCCTGGCCGAACAGCGACGCGGCATCGACCACCGCCTTGTAGCCGGCGAGGTTCGCCTGGCTCGACAGCACGTCCATCGATTGCGCGCGCGTGGTGCGCGGCATGAGCTCCATGGAGAAGAGGCTGGCGTTCGTCCCGGCGAGCGGATCGAGCCCGGCCCGGTCGTAGGGATCGAGGCTTGCAGCGACGACGGCGCCCGGCTTCAGCCCCCGGAGCTCGTCCACCGACGGGCGCCGCACCTTGAGCAGCACGTCCGCCCCCGAGACGGCCGCGGCCGCGGACGAGGCGATCTCCGCCCCCGCCGCCTTCAACGCGTCGTCGGAAAAACGTGCCCTCAGGCCCGCGCCGCTCTCGACCCGAACCGTCGCCCCGAGCCCCGTGAGCTTCTTCACCGTCTCCGGCGAGACGGCAACACGAGGCTCGTCAGCCCCCTCAGCCGTCACAGCAATAATGATCATCGTCCCACCCGCTCAATCCACCCTGTAAAAGCAAAAATGAAACCAGCCAAATGACTTTAGAATTTTGCCCGGATCAATTTGCTTCTCATGTGAATTATTACCCTGACATTTGATTGTCTGGGTACGATGCATTTGCAAACTCCGTATATCGGAACGAACACTTATGCAAGCGCAGGCACAAGCGCTCGCAATTAAAAAATCGCCTCACAACGGGGCGCATCGTATCGAGCCCGGCAGGAACATTCTTCGTGCAGCCTAGACCATGATCGCTTCAGGCCCTATCAGCCTGAAGCGTGAATCATCGGTCTCACCAAAGAGATAGAGCGTGATCCCGATTCAATCGAAAATGATCACGCTCTAGCCATTGCGGCTCGCGCACGGAACGCTACAGGGTGGCGCTCGCGAGACCACCAGGACCGCGCATGCAGAGATCTTAGTTCCCGTATCGATCTAATCGCTCTCCGTGTCCGCTTCCCCGCTCAAGTGACGGGTAATCTCTCGTTGCACGGCCTCAGGCTGTCCGGCGACCGCGCGCGTGAGCTTGCGAAGATGGCGCCGCGCATCATGAAGCTGATCGATCAAAGAGAGAATGACCGGCAGGCTCACATGGTCGAGGCCCATCCGGTAATGCAGGTCGCAACACAGAGCAACGCGGGACTCGTCGATCCGATCGAACAGGTATCCCTCTTCGTCGCGATGCGGCTCGATGACCCCTTCCTCGATCCAGGTCAGCAGCACCTCGCGCTTCAGGAGCGTGAATTGTGCAATGAGTTCGGGTTCTCGGATCATCTCAGGCTGCTCCCTTTCTGCGCGGGTTTTGCGGGTGCGCCTTCTCCCATTCGGCCATGAACTGCGCCAGAGCGTCGTCGGCCCCTTCGGGAGGCACGATGTGGATCTCGACAAGCTGATCCCCCCGCGCGCTGTCCTTGCCGTAGCGAACGCCCTTCCCGCGCAACCGCAGCTTCGTGCCGTTCCTGGCCCCTTTCGGAACCTTGACCTCGACCGGTCCATCCACCGTATCCACGCGCACGCTGGCCCCGTTCAGCGCCTCGCCGAGCGAAACCGGCAGCGTGGTCAGGATGTCGTTCCCCTCTCGCCGAAAGCCCGGATGCGGCCGGACGGAGACCTGCACATACGCGTCGCCCGTCTTGCCATCCGAGCCGGGCACCCCCTGCCCCTTGAGGCGCAGCATCTGGCCGTCGTTGAGCCCGGGCGGAATCGTGATGTCGAGGGTCTTGCCGTCCGGCATCGTGACACGCTTCTGGCCGCCGCTCACAGCATCGATGAAGTCGATTTCGAGAGCGTACTGCAGATCCTGCGGCGGCATGCGGAAGGTTCCGCCGTCACCGCCGCGGCCCCGGCCGCGGAAAAGGTCAGCGAAGATATCGTAGTCGAAATCCGGCCCGCCACTGCCGTGATCGCCAGACGCCGCGCCGCGGTAACTGTAGCGTGGCCCTGGATCTTCCTCCGCATACTCACGGTAGAAGTGCCGCTCCGGATGACGCTCCGCGCCGGTTTCGTCGATCTCGCCGGCGTCGTAGCGCTTGCGCTTGTCCGGATCGCCGATGATGTCATTCGCGGCATTGATTTCCTTGAAGCGTTTCTCCGCTTCCGGCTTGCCCGGATTGAGATCGGGATGCGTCTCCTTGGCGGCCTTGCGATAGGCCTTGCGAATTTCTTCCTGGCTGGCATTGGGCGCGACACCCAGCGTCTCGTACGGATTGGCCATGTCGTCTCGCGTTCGACGTTCGGAAGCAGCGTATGCCGCCGCAACCAAGTCTTACACATCCGAGCGCGAGGGCCAATACGCCCCTAGTCCGCAACCCTCGTCGCTATCCGTCCGATGGTTCCACGGGATAGACGATCGTGCCGTCGGCTCGTGGGACGGCGCTTCCCGTCAAGCGGGCAGCTTCTACCCGGCCAGGCCCCATGATATGAAACACGCGCGCGCCGCCGGCGATCAGGTAATCGCTGATGATACGGCGGTGACACCGCCACCAGACGGCTTCCGAGCACATGATGGCACAGCGCCGTTCGCCTCCCTCGTCGCGCAGATGTTCGAGGCCCGCGCGAAACGGCTCCGAGAGGGCATAGTCCGCATAATTGTGGAAGCTTTCGTTCGTCCAGAACGCGTTGATGTCCGGGGGCAGGCTTTTGACTTTTCCACGCAGCCCGCCCAGTGCTGCCAGATGCTCGTAGGAGATCTCGAAGGCAGCCAGATTTCCATGCAGCGCATCCTTATTGAACTGCGGATTTGTTCTGGATCTCGGAACGGTTCTGACGTCGACCACCTTTTCCATACGTGAACCGCGCAGCAGTGCGGCGAACTCATCGAGACTCCGCTTGGAATGGCCGATGGTGAAGAACGAAAGCGTCACGCACAACCTTCACCGCGCATGGTCGAGCGCGCTTCCCTTATGCGCCGCAATATGATCCGTCTTGTCGCTCTTGATTTCGTATTGGGGGTCGTCCTTCGAGGCGCGATGAACATGACCCTTGTAATCGAAGTCCTCGGTATGAATGGCGATGATCTTCCCCGACACGCGCCCGGCTTCGGAATTCCAGGTCACATGATCGCCGATCTTGAACTTTGCTGTCATTGGGATCGTCCCTGGTCAGGATACGGCACAAGCGCCGTTAGACTACATGTAGGGCCGTCCTGCGCGAGCGCCAAGGTAAGGCAAGGCGCCGCCATTTAATCAACGGGGCCTGCCGCCGAAGGGAACCAAGCTTCGAGTCGGAGCCGACGGTGTGGGGCAAACCGGATGCTGGCGGCAACGTCGTTTGAGAAACAGACTAGGTGTCCTGCCACGAAAACGGGCAGCGCCGCGTGGCACCATCCAATTTCTGGGGGCCGGCACTCGCCTTTTTCCGACGCCCGGGATTATCTCCGTTAGCGCTGGATCACTCCCCTTCGAAACGGCGCCCTTTTCACGTCCCGTTTCTATTGATCTTGAGCCCGGCGTCCGCGCCGGGCTTCTTTTAATAAGGCACGCATGCGCCGCGTCGGGCACCTCGCGCACGCAGGTATGTCCTGCCGCTATCTCTTTTCAGTACTGCGAAGTCGGCCCTTCAGGGACCGGCTTCCGATCCCGGTCCCAGCCGGCGACGCTCGAACTCCTTCTGAAGCGAAAACCAAGCGCCGCCTTGACTTCCCTCGAGCCGAGCTTATCGTGATTTTCATGTCTCAGGTCCCCATCCCTTTCGCCGCGCGACGCTGGATCAAGCATGTCTTGGCCCCGGCGGGCCTCGCTGCGCTTTGATCGTCGCAGCTGGCAGCTCTCCGGGGTTACGCGCATAAAGCGAGAGCTCAGCGTGCCAACGCGTCAAGCGTATGCGCGAGAGCAGAGCTGCGTTTGCGGGTTTCAAAACATCACCTTGCGATAACAACAGGCTTAGGCTGCCGCGCGCAGCGCCCTGTTGTCCGCAGTGCCTTTGCCCGCCTTCCCAGTTCCTGACGACGGCTCGCCGATGGCCAGCACCTCCGCCGCAGGCGAGAGGCCCGCAAACGTCCGGACCGTCATCTCGCTCCTCGACATCAAACAGCAGGCCTATCGCAGCCCGCCCCTATCAGCTTTGCGGGCGGAGAGCCGATTGGCGAAGAAGAAAACGGAGACAACCATGCGCAAACGCAAGGGCAAAGGCCGCAACCAGTCCGTACCCGCCCGCCATTATTCATATGAAGGCCGAAAGAATACCAAACGCGAGAAGAAGGCGAAGGTGCAATAGTCGCCAATCCCGGTAATGATGCACGTCGTCACTACCGGGCAATTCCCGCTATCGAGCCGCGCGCGTTCCGACGGAACGCACTCACCGCTGACGGATCAGCGGAGGGTCAAGCCGGACCCCCGCAAAAGCGCGCTTCAGGACTTGGCGCTCAATTCGGTCGTTGCGCTGACATGAGCGACCTCAGCGCCGAACAAAACAATCTGCGCGGCATAGTAGACCCAAATCAGCAAGACAACGACTGACGCGGCCGCCCCATACGTCGATTCAAGTCCCTGCGTTCCGATGTACCAGGCAATCGCCAGTTTTCCAGCCTGGAAGAGCAGCGCCGTCAGGAGACCCGCAAACCATACGTGCCGCCATTGGACATGCGCGTCCGGAAAATATTTAAACAGCATCGCAAACAGGATCGCGAGAACGGCCGTTGAAATGACAACGTCGGCAGCCTGCCAAAGCAATCCCGCAGCAGGGCCCATCCCCAGGGTGCCGGTGAAGGCGGCCAATCCCGTGCTGAGGACAAGAGAAGCCGCAAGCAGAAATCCGAGACCCAGAACGCCGGCCATGGAGATGAGATAGGTCCGCAGATACCATTGAACGCCGCCACTGGCTTCGTCGTCCACCTCCCAAATCGTATTCAAGGCATCCTTGAGTTGCACGACGATGCCGAGAGCCGCAACGAGCAGGAGAACGGTGCCGCTTATCGCTGCCAGAGGACCGCTCGACGTATCCGCAGCGCCTTGTAGCATTGCATCCACGGCTTGACCGCCGCTTTCCCCGAGGAGCGCGTAATATTCCGCAGACAGAGTCCCGCGAACCGCATCGGGCCCCAAAAAGAACCCTGCCACCGCAGTGACGATGAGCAGAAGCGGTCCCAGGGAGAAAACGGTATAATAGGCCAGAGCCGCTCCAAGCCTTGGACTCCGGTGGCGAAGCCAGTCTTGGCCGGCTTTCTTCAGCACGTTCCACATCGCAGTCCTTCCGCGCGCACGAAGCAGGGCCTCAAACGCTTTCAACGTCTCGACGATTGTTCGGGACAACCGTCAGGATTAATGCTCGGCGCGCTTCTCTTGGCCGAGGATCACCATCAAAACGCCAGCCGCAACCAGCACCGGTATCAGCACCGACGGTTTCGCGGGCACTGCGACTGCGGCCGTCTTTGCGGCAATGGAAACGGCGTTGACGGCATCGCTCGCCTGTTGCCCGGCCTCCTCGAGATTTTCGGAAGCCTCCTCGTCTTTCGAGCTGCTGATGAGCTTGAAAACCAAAGCAAGCAGGAGGAACGCCGCCGAGAACGAGAGAGGAGACCAAATGGGCCCCACATACTGGGCCAGCCAAACGACACCCGCACCGAGCGCGAATGCGGCCGCCAGCGCCAGGCACGCCATCATGCCGGCAGACGCTCCGTAAGACGCCATTTTAGCTGAAATCGATTCTCTGATGTTCCTGAACACCCGCACGATCCTTTCCGGAGCGGTGCCCGTTGCTTGGAAATGAACGACCATTATCCAAGCAAGTTCCGGCCTTGAAACGCGTTTCTTGAGTGCCCGTATGTCAGATAGGCCGGTCAAGATATCCAGCTCGTTGCGGTGAGGATCGGCGGTCAGCCTCCGTCACCGCAGCGTCTCGCTCTCCTTCATGTCGCTCCGCACGAAAGAACTGGAACCTCTGATGGAAAGGCCAGACGGAACCCGCACACCGTCAGGCGAGCTAGTCTATCTCGAAGTGCGCCCCTCCAGTTGAGGCGCAAACACGCAATCACACAAACACGCAATCACACAAACACGAGCGGATCATTCGAATGCACGGTGAGCAACGTCAGACGATCTGGCGCCCACGACAAAGGAAACACGGCGCCTGGATCCGATCCCTGGGATTGGCCTATGGCCTTGCCGCCTTCACCGGAACATGGATCTTTTTCACCTGGTTCGTCCTCTTTCTCGGGAACTTCCCCAAACGCTCTTCGCCCTGGCTGGAAACCACGGTCGACGTCGGACAGACCGTGGAGCCGCTTACGGCTGCGCTGATCAACGTCGGCCTGGTTTCCATATTTTGCCTGCAGCATTCGCTGATGGCCCGCCCCTGGTTCAAGGCCGCGCTCGCCCGCTCCATTCCGGAAGCTTTGGAACGGGCAACGTATGTGCATGCAGCGAACGTAACAGGGATGTTTTTTCTGGCCCTTTGGCAGCCGATCCCGACACCGTTGTGGACGATCGACAACAGCCTGCTGGAAGGTCTCATCTGGTGCGCGTTCGCTGCAGGCTGGCTCATTCTCCTCTCAGCCGCTCTCTCCATGAACATCTGGGAGTTGCTCGGCCTTAGGCAGGCATGGGCGTGGTTTCGGTGCAGACCGCATCCACCGCTGAGGCTCAAGACGTCCTGGCTTTACCGCTATCTCGAGCATCCCATGTATGTCGGTGTGATCCTCGGCATTTGGATGACGCCCCACATGACCGTGGGGCATGCCCTGCTCGCCTCGTTCCTGACGCTCTATATCGCGATCGGCATGGCGTATGAGCGAAGAGACCTCCAGGAGAGGTTCGGCGTTTCATACGCGCGTTGGCGAGCCGACGAAGGGGGCGCGCCAGCTTGCATCCGCGCGGCGGTGGCCCATGAGCTCAACCGACGGCTCGATCACATCACCTGCGAGCCCTTGCCTCCACGCATGAGAGCTCTTCTCTGGAAAATTTGAATCGTAAAACTCGCCATCGCGCCACTCAGGGCAGATCCCGCTCACGATGGCGGATCTCATCGCAAGGGAACCATTGTCGCCCACCGGCACTTCACGGAGACGACCAGCACGTCCGCAAAATCCGCCGAACGGACGGGCATGCGCTCCTCTAATTATTGCCGTTCGAACCAATGCCCACAGCGACTTCCACATGGAGGCGACCATGCGCGCCCTTGCGCTCAACTGCTCTCTGAAACGAGGCACCGCACAATCGTCTACTGACAAGCTCGTTGGCGAAGTTTTGGACGCCATGAAAGAGCACGGCTGCCAACGCGACGGACCTCCCGTCCGTGTCGCCAATCTGAGAATCCACCCTGGCGTAACCAGCGACGAAGGCGATGGCGACGAATGGCCGGAGCTGCGCCGTCGCATCCTCGCATCGAACATTTTGGTGTTCGGAACTCCGATCTGGCTCGGACAGCCGTCGAGCATCGCCAAGCGCGTTCTCGAGCGCATGGACGCCTTCCTCGGAGAAACCGATGACGACGGCCGCATGATGAGCTTTGGCCGGGTGGCAATCGTCGCGGTGGTCGGAAACGAGGACGGTGCCCATCATGTCACCGCCGAGTTGTACCAAGCCCTTGCGGACGTCGGGTTTACGATCCCTGCCGCCGGGTCAACCTACTGGGTCGGCGAGGCCATGCAAAAGACGGACTATCAGGATCTCGGCTCGACACCGGACACCACCGCTTCGGCCACGGCAACCGCAGCCGCCAATGCGGTGCATCTCGCGGAACTCTTGCAGCGAGCTCCCTATAGATCAGCAAAAAAGTCGTAACGGTTGCTTGCCCCGCCTATGTCACTCGCCAGATCGCGTCGGCATACGCCCGCACCGTCCTGTCGGCTGAAAAGGAGCCCATCTGGGCGATGTTAATCAGCGCGCGGCGCGACCATTCGCGCTGATCGTGCCAAAGCGCGTCCACGTCTCTTTGTGCCCGCCAATAGTCGGCAAAATCGGCAAGCACCATGTAGCGGTCTCCGTCGTGCAGAAGCGACTTCACGACGGGCTCGAAACGATGCGGATCGTCCGGCGAGAAATCTCCGCGTGCGATCTGCTCCAGAACTGTCCGAATGCGATTGTCCCCGTTGCAAACATCGATGGGCACATATCCGTCGCGCTTTTTCCGATCGACATCTTCGACGTTCAGGCCGAAGAAAAAAACAAGGTCCTCCCCCACGGCCTCGGCAATCTCGATGTTCGCTCCGTCGCGAGTCCCCAGCGTCAACGCACCGTTGAGGGCGAGCTTCATGTTTCCTGTTCCGGATGCCTCCGTTCCCGCGAGCGAAATTTGCTGCGAAAGGTCGGCTGCCGGAATGATGCATTCGGCGAGAGACACATTGTAATTCGGCAGGAACACAAGCTTGAGAAGATGCGCCGTTTCGGGATCTCCGTTGATACGGGTGGAGATGTCGTGCGCGAGTTTGATGATCAGTTTCGCCTGCCAGTAGCTGGACGCAGCCTTGCCCGCAAGCAGCACGGTGCGGGGCGCCCAGCCCGCGGCGGGATCCGATTTGATCGCATTCCACCGCGCAACCACCCCAAGGATGTTCAGGAGCTGCCGCTTATATTCGTGAATGCGTTTGATCTGGACGTCGAAAAGGGAAGACGGATCGACCTCGATATGGGTTCGCTGGGCAATGACGTTCGCAAGGCGCCGCTTGTTTTCCGCCTTGACGGCCCGCAGCTCGTCCAGCACCTCGTCGCGATCGACGAAGGACAAGAGGCCGGTGAGATCGAAGGCATCACGCCAACTCTTCCCAAGGTGTTTGTCGATCAGTCGCACCAGCCCGGGGTTCGTCTGGAACAGCCACAGCCGCGGTGAGATTCCGTTCGTGACGTTCAGAAAGCGATCCGGATAGAGAGTGGCAAATTCGGGAAAGAGCCGCTCCTTGACGAGACCGCTGTGCAGCTGTGAAACGCCGTTGACGCGATGGCTCATGAGAACGGAAAAGCGCCCCATATTGACGATGCGCGCCCGATCGTCGTCCCGGACGACCGCAACGCGATCCGGATCCACTCGATGCGGCCCACTCCGGAGGCTCGAGACAAACCGCCGATCGATCTCTTCGATGATCTCGAGATGACGCGGCGCGATGCGGTGAATAAGATCTGCCTGCCAAACCTCCAGCGCCTCCGGCATGAGAGTGTGGTTCGTGTACGAGAACGCCTCGCGCGAAAGCGCCAGCGCCTCGTCCCAGGGCAGGTGATGCACATCGACAAGCAGGCGCATCATCTCGGCAGGCGCGAGGGCCGGATGGGTATCGTTCAAATGAACCGCGACCTGATCCGGCAGGCGCGACCACTCGCTTCCGTGGGTCTTCTGGAACCGTCGCACGATATCTTGCACCGACGCCGATGCAAAAAAGTGCTCCTGACGCAAACGCAGCTCGCGCCCCTCCGCCGTGCTGTCGTCCGGATAAAGCAGACGAGTGACGGCCTTCGAGCGGATCTTGGGCGCGAGCGCCTCGAGATAGCGACCCCGATTGAAGCTCGCGATGTCGAAGGCGGTCACCGGCTTTGCACCCCAGAGGCGCAACGTGTTGACGGTCTCTCCGCCGAGACCGGGAACGAGAACGTCATGCGGCACAGCGATAATCTGCTCGGATGGATACCAGATTGCGCGATGATCGCGATGCTCCACATGCCCGCCGATCCCGATCGTATAGCTCGGCTCCGGTCGCTCGAACTCCCACGGATTACTGTGAGCCAGCCAGTCGTCGGGTTGCTCGACCTGCCATCCGTCCGCGATTTCTTGGCGAAACATCCCGTATTCGTAGCGGATCCCATAGCCGAAGGCATGAATGCCGGAGCTGGCCATGGATTCGATGAAGCACGCAGCCAACCGGCCAAGGCCGCCGTTGCCGAGGGCGGGATCCGGCTCGAGTTCGAAAAGATCGTCCAGCGTCACGCCGAATTGCGCCAACGTGTCGACATAGGCCTCGCGCAATCCCATGGCGAGAAGCGCGCCGTCGAGCTGGCGTGCCATGAGAAATTCCATCGACAGAAACGACACCTGCTTGGTCTTTTCCGAAGCCAGACGGTGGTTCATTTCATGGTAGCGGTCGACCATCTGGCCGCGCACGGTGAGCGAGACTGCGCGCAACCAGTCGCGAGGCGTGGCGTCCGCTTCCGACACGCCGACATTGCGACGAAGCTGGTTGAGCAGCTCATGGCGGATCTCGGCCGAATGTTTTAGCTGATCGAGCAAAGTCACCTCCGCGAATACGCGCCCATGGCATTTCAGTTGGTGAGGACGGCGACGGGAAAATTGTCCAGGACCTGATCCAGGCCGATGCGTCCTTCGGCGAAGGTCACGTCATGCCCCTGGAAAACGCTTGTGAGCCGCGTTGCGTTAAGATCCGGCGGACATACGATGCCCGTCCCATCCCATATCTCTCGAGTTAATGTAGGTCGTCCTGCGGTCTCGAAAAGGCGATAGGCAAATCGCACACCGGCGATGATGACGAATTTTTCACCGACCCTCCTCGCGAACGCAAAGATGTATTCCGACCGCGGCCCCTCCACATGCAGCGGAATGTAGTCGGCATCGATGATGCCCTCGCCAAAAGTCGCACGCACGCCAAGGATCGCGCGGAGCGCGGCGAGCTTGACCGCACCGCTTTCCCATTGCGAGAACAAGTCGCCGAAGCTGCGCCGTCCCGGATCGAAATACGCGCGTCGCGCGTCATAATCGACCGGCCGGCGGTTGTCGGGATCAACGAGCGAGAGATCCCACAGTTCCGATCCTTGATAGAGGTCCGGAACACCGGGTGCGAGCAGCTTGATCGCAAGCTGGGTGAGGCTCGTGATAGATCCGGCGACGAGGAACGGCCGCGCGGTCTCCGCAAAGTCGCGCAAGAAGACGGCGGAGCGCCCCGGATCCAGGCTCCTCGTCGCGAATGTCGTTAGCGCATCCTCGTAGCCCGCGTCGATTCGGGTCCAGCTCGTATGCCGCTTCGCCTCGCGTGCCGCCTTGATCATGAAAGCTGACATGCGGTCCGCAAGCTCGGAAAGGCTGCTCGGATCGTCCGGCCGGAGCTCTGCCGGCCACGCGCCCAACAGCGCCTGGTAATAGAGCCACTCGGCATTTGCATCCGGCAGCGGATCGCCCTCCGTGCCGGAGCGTAGCGCCGCATTCATGCGCATCCAGCGTCCGACGGACGTGCTCCAGTGTTCGGGGGCTTCGCTGATGGCATAGAGCCGCGCGCGCGCATCCTCGCCGCGCTTCGTGTCGTGCGTGGTCGTTGCGGAGAGCGAGCACGGCGCCCGTTCCAGGCGTCGCATCATGCTGGCGTGCACATCGCCGGCACTGCCGCCTTGCAGGCTGGCCTCGCCGCCCACCTCGTTCAGCGCAATAAGACGATTGAATCTGTAGAAGACGGTATCTTCCAGCGACTTGGCCATGAGCGGCCCGCTCGTCTGCTGAAAACGCGCCGCAAAGCCAAGCGCAGCAGCCTGACGCTCGGCCGTCGCCCCCGTCAGAAGCAGGAGACCGGTCAAAAGATCGAAAGCCAATTCGTCCTCGACCTCACCGGACGAGCGCGCGCGGGCCACGCTGCGTGCGATCAGATCCTGATCCTCCGGAGCAGGACCGGCGGCATCCACATACGTCCGGTAAACCGGCAAAGCCGATGCCAACTCCACGATCGCTCGGCGCAGAGTGTTGGAGCCAAGGTCGCGCGTCGCGACGTCGGCCTGCGCAAGCTCCACCGCGAGATGGGTCAAATAGTCGAGCTCGCCGGCGAGGTTGCGGTTGAACGTCCGTCGCTTGGCCTCCGTAACGGCCGCATCGACGTCGCCACTTTCCCCGGTTGCCGTGACATAGGCCCGTGTCAACGTGTCGGCCGCAGGGTGCACGAAGAGGCGCGCCAGATCGGAGATGAACTCATACCCCGTCGTGCCGGCAACGGGCCAGCTCGGCCGCAGCACCTCGCCCGGCCCGAGAATCTTCTCGACGACGATGTACGTCCCCTCGCCGACGGCCGCCCGAAGGCGCCGCAAATAGCCCAGCGGATCGGCGAGGCCGTCGATATGATCGACGCGAAGGCCGTCAACGAGCCCGTCCCGTACGAGGTCGACGACGCACGCGTGCACGTCGTCGAACACAGCCGGATCTTCGACACGGACACCCACGAGATCGGATATTTCGAAGAAGCGCCGATAGGTGAGGTCCTCGCGGGCCAGCCGCCAGTGCGCAAGTCTCCACACCTGCTGCTCGTGAATATGATGAAGCCCATCCTTGTCGGCATTGATCGCAGAGACGGCATCGTCAAATCCCGTTTCGTCACCGGAAAGCACCTCTGCCAGCGCGGTTGTCAGCTCTTGCGTGCCCCCCGGCGAGCACGAAGCAAACCTTAGAGCAAGCTCGGAATAATGATCACCGGGCACGAGGCCGAGCACATGGCTATAGGACGGCGGCGTGAGCGGAAGATCGAGCGCGCCATAGCGCATGAAGAGCTTGCCTGCAGCGCGATCGCACGAGAGCGTCAGCGCACCCTCCGCGAGCGCATCGGCATAATGGGTGCCGAGCACCGGGAGCAAAAGCTTCGGCGCGCTCCAGTCGATGTCGAAGTGGAGCGCGTCGGCACTCGCCTGGCCCCATTCCAGCACGTCGCGCCACCACCGGTTCATCGGGCTCGCGGCCATATGGTTGGGCACGATATCGAGCAGGATACTCAGGTTGTAGCGCTTCAATTCACGCGCCATAGCTACGAAGCCGTCCCGACCGCCAAGCACCGGGTCGATGGTGCCGAAGTCGACGACATCGTAGCCGTGTGTCGACCCCTGCATCGCCGTCGTGATCGGCGAGAGATAGCAATGCGACACGCCGAGTGCGGCGAGATGGGACGCGAGCGCCGCGACGGCGTCGAAATCCATGCCCTCCCGGAGCTGGATGCGGTATGTCGCGAGCGGCACTGTCATGGCAGCACCTTCGGACGTTCCCGCGCAACCGCCCCGAGCGTGCGCAAAACGAGAGGATCGTCAGCCAGCTCCTCGAGGGTCAGCGGAAGCCTGAGGCTCCAGTTGCGGTATTCGCGGTGCGTGCCAGGCATGTTGACCTGCTCGGTCGCCCGGCAGAGGTCTTCGAGCTGAACCGCGCACAAGCGGCACGGCGTGCGCGCCAGAAAGACATGAACAGCCGTGAGGATGTCGTCCGCGGACACCTCCGTATCGTCTCCATCCGGCACGAGAGCTTCCGCGGTCAGGGCCTTTAGAAGCCGGTTGCGGTCTTCGCCCCGCGCATTGCGAAGCACCGCGGCATCGCCGGCATCGAGCTTGCCGAGCCCTTCGCGGGCTGCGATGTCACCTCCATCCCACCACCCCTGAAAAGGCGGGAGATCGTGTGTAGAAACGCAAGCCAACGCTTCGGTCGTGTAGGATCGAGGCGAGCGAAATCGGCCGTCGTCCTCCCTCTCGAAGTAGAAGACGCGATAGCCGAGCAGGCCTGCCCTTTCCATGATGTCGCGGAAACCGGCCGGTACGGTGCCGAGATCTTCGCCGATGACGATGACGCGCTTTTCCTGTGAGAGCTCCGCCAGAACCTTGAGCGTGCGTTCCAACGGGTAGCGGATATAGCCGCCGGCGCGGGCTTCGAAATCCGCAGGTATCCAGTAGAGACGCTTGAGCCCCATCGCGTGATCCAAACGGACCGCACCTGCCCACCGCATGGCCGCGGCGAGATCGTGCCCGAAGGCAGCCTCTGTGCCGCACAAAGCCTGTGGCCGCATCGGCGAGAGACCCCAATCCTGACCGGCGCTGTTGAAAGCATCCGGAGGTGCACCGACGCGCACTTGGGACGCATAGCTTCTCGGCTGCGCCCACGTTGCCGCACCGTCAGGCGCAACCCCGACGGCGAGATCGAGGTAGAGCCCGATTCGCATCCCGGCCGCGCGTGCGCGCCGCTGCGCATCCGCAAGCTGCTTGTCGGCGAGCCATTGCAGCCATTTGTGAAAACGGACCCGTTGCGCGTGCGTGTGCCGGAACCCGAGGACATTGTCCGATTGAGCGGAATGGAATGTCTCTGGCCAAGTGTGCCACCCCGCGCCGTAGCCGCGACCGGCGAACCATTCGCTCAACACCTCGAAGGTCGCAAAATCATCCAGCGCCCTGCCTTCCCGATTGCAGAATGCCTCGAAGCCCGCCTCCGAAACGCCCAGCGCAAAGGCGTGCTCGAGCGCTCGGCGTTTCAAGTCTGTCACAGCCGCGTAATCGACGTGATCGCCGGATCGCAGAGCCTCGCTCTCGTCATGGGACAAGGCGTGCGCCGCGCCTTCCACCTTGTCGAGCGCAAGATTGAGCGGATTGAGATACCGCCGCGTCGAGGGAGAGTAAGGGCTCGTCCGCGTCGGATCCGCCAGGAAGAGCGCATGAACCGGATTGATACCGAGAAAATCGGCGCCGAACGGTCCCAGCAGCTCGCAGAGGCGTGCGACATCCTCAAAATCGCCAATGCCGTGGTTGCGTGCGGACCGCACGCCGAAGAGCTGCACCGTGACGCCCCATGCTCGGCTCACTCTCAGCCAGCCGGGAATGAAGCAGCGGGACTCCTTGGCCAGGGGCTCGTCCGCACAAACCGAAGCATCGACGCCGTCGCCCAAGGTCTCGAGAAGCGCCCGCTTCACGTCGTCGGCAAGGATGACGTGCTCGCCCGTCTCGCTGATATAGGAGAGTTCGATCCCCCTTTCTTCGCAGAGCCGATCGAGATCCGAGGTCATGGCCGGGGCCGCCCGATTTCGAACACCACGGAATTCGGCGGGACCGCGCCGTCAGCGACGCTGGTCGCAAGATCCGGCTCCGACTCGAACAGCACCCGCCTATCTTCGAGCTGCGCGACAGCCGCGGCAATCGGCTCGTGCTCGAAGCTCGCGACGCAGCGCAGATGAGCGCCGTCGGCCAGCATCCAGGTGGCGCTTAAGGCACGGCGCGACAGGGTTTCGGCCTCGCCCGAGCCAGCCGCCACGTCCTTGAGGCGCGGCACGATCTCGCGTTGGCGGAGCGAGAGCAGCGCACGCACATGCGCGAGGCGCTTTGCGCCTGCCGGACGCTCTCGCGCGCTCCAATCGAGCGCCGAAGCGCGCAGGGTCTCCTCCGCATTGGGATCCGGAATTCGTTCGCGCGTTTCGGGATCTTGAAACTCCGGCCACTTGCGAAACTCCGTGCGGCGCCCTTCGCGAACGTTCCGCCCGAGGTCGCCCGTGAA
Organism: Hyphomicrobium sp.; assembly: GCA_035445405.1. Taxonomy (GTDB): domain Bacteria; phylum Pseudomonadota; class Alphaproteobacteria; order Rhizobiales; family Hyphomicrobiaceae; genus Hyphomicrobium_C. The sequence goes on along the minus strand of DAOMQQ010000002.1, from coordinate 44,959 downwards.
ATCGGTGAAGAACAGAAACGGCCGCTGTTCGCCCCATTCCTCGCCCATGAACAGCATCGGAATCGAAGGGCTAAGGAGAAGAACGGCCGTCAGAAGCTCGACGGTCCGCTCGGGTGCCAGCGCCGTAAGCCGTTCTCCGAACGCCCGGTTGCCGATCTGGTCGTGGTTCTGAATGAAATCGATGAACGCCGTGGGCGGCAGCCGGCGGCTCGGCTGGCCATAGGGCTTACCGTCACGAAAGGCGGAAGGCGCGCCCTGGTAGACATAGCCTTGCGTCAGCGCACGCCCGAGCTTGCCGGCCGCATCGTCTGCATAGTCTTCGTAATATCCCTGCCGCTCATCGGTCGCGATGACATGCGCGACGTGATGAAAATCGTCGTTCCACTCCGCAGTATAGAGCGAGGGGCGGCCATCCGCGTCGCGCGCATGAAGGTGCGTGACGTTGCGGTTGTCCTCCGTCGTGAGGTGGATGTGGCGATCGCGGATGCGGCTGCGAACCGTCCGCGCCAGCTCTTCGAGGATCGGCTCGTCGGACGGATCGTCGATCTGGTCGATGGCATCCAGCCTGAGCCCGTCGAAGCGGAACTCCTCCAGCCAATAGAGCGCATTCTCGATGTAGAACGTGCGCACGGCCGGCGCATCGAAGCGGATGGCCGCCCCCCACGGCGTGTGACGGCCCGGGTCGAAGAACTCCGGCGCATAGAGGGGGAGGTAGTTTCCGTCAGGCCCGAAGTGGTTGTAGACCACGTCGAGGATCATCATCAGCCCGCGCCCGTGAGCGGCATCGACGAGGCCCTTCAAGCCTTCGACGCCGCCATAGGCCGGATGCGGCGCATAGTGCAAAACACCGTCGTAACCCCAGCCGCGCACACCGCCGAATTGAACGACGGGCATCAGCTCGAGAGCCGTCACGCCGAGATCGATGAGATGATCGAGCCGCCGAGCCACGCCGTCGAACGTGCCTTCCGGCGAGAACGTGCCTGTGTGCAGCTCGTAGATGACGGCGTCGTCCCACGGCCGCCCGCGCCATCCGGCAGACTGCCAGCGATAGGCGCGAGGATCGACCAGCATGGAGCGCCCGTGAACGTCACCAGCCTGCGCGCGAGCGGCGGGGTCGGCCACGACCTCTCCCGACGGCAGTCGGAAACCGTAAGGCTGCCCGACGGCAACCGCATCCGTCTCGATCTCGAACCAGCCATCGCCGCCTCGCGCCATGGCGATGTCGCCGGAAGGTGCGGATAGCGCGACGGACTCCAATCCCGGAGCCCACAAGCGGAACCTTGCGCCGCCATCCGCGCGAACGTTGGCGCCCCACGTCGTTTCGAATGAAAACGTCGTCTCGAACGCGAATGAGGTCATTCCCGCGTTCCTTCGTAGAGAGCGAGCGCTCGCCCGGCGATGATCCGGGGTTCGCCGGGCACCAAGGCGTCCTCGTCGGGCAGGATCGTTCCGCGCTCGGTATCGACGAGCAGGCGCCAGCGTCCGCCGAAGGGCGGGTCGGGTATCGCGAAGGACACGCCCTCGGCGTAGGAATTGACCAGCAGCAGCAGCGTCTGGCGGCGCTGGTCGGCCAGCAGAAGAGCGACACTGCGATTGAGCGGGTTCGCCCAATCGTCTGCCGTCATCTCCACACCATCCGCCCGCAACCACATGACATCGTTCACGCCCGCCGCCACCTCCGTGCCGTGGAGAAAATGCGGCTGCCGCAGAAGCGGACGGCGCCGGCGAATGTCGATCACCCCCCGCGTGAACGCCTCGAATGCGTCGTCTCTCCCGTCGATGCCGGTCCAGCGCAGCCAGGTCCGCTCGTTGTCCTGGCAATAGGCGTTGTTGTTGCCGGACTGCGTGTGGCTGCGCTCGTCGCCCATCAGCATCATCGGCGTGCCCTGGGAAAGCACCAGGGTCGCCATCAGATTGCGGCGCATGCGGTCGCGCAGGTCGAGCACATCCGCATCGGATGTCGGCCCTTCGACACCGCAGTTCCAGCTCAGGTTGTGATTGTGCCCGTCGCGGTTCTCTTCACCGTTCGCCTCGTTGTGCTTGTCGTTGTAGGCATAAACGTCGGCGAGCGTGAATCCGTCGTGCGCCGTGACGAAGTTGACGCTCGCCCACGGCCGGCGCCCTTTTCTGTCGAATTGTGCGGCACTGCCGAGGAGCGCTGCCGAAAGCGCCGGCAAGGCGCCTTCGTCTCCGCGCCAGAACGCGCGCGCATCGTCCCGGAACCTGTCGTTCCACTCCGCCCATCCGGGCGGAAAGTTTCCCACCTGGTAGCCGTCCATACCGATGTCCCACGGCTCGGCGATGAGCTTCGTGCGCGACAGGACCGGATCCTGCGCCAGCACCGTGAGGAACGGGCTATCGAGGCTGAAGGCGCGGTCCTTGCGCGCGACCGTGCTCGCGAGATCGAAGCGGAACCCGTCAACCCCGAATTCCTCGACCCAGTACCGCAGCGAATCCGTCACGAGCTGCAGGGCGCGCGCATGGTCGAGGTCGAGACTGTTGCCGCAGCCCGTCGTATCGAAGTAGAATCGCGGATCGTCGTCGAGCTTGTAATAGACGGCGTTGTCGATGCCTCGGAACGAGAGGGTCGGCCCGAGGTGATTGCCTTCCGCCGTATGGTTGTAGACCACGTCGAGCAGAACCTCGATGCCGGCCCGATGCAGCCGTTCGACCGTCGTGCGGATTTCGTCGATGTCCTGCTTCGAGAGGTAGTGTTGCGCGGGGGCGAAATAAGCGATGGGGCTGTAGCCCCAATAGTTCTTGAGGCCGCGCTCGATCAGATGGCTGTCGTGACAGAACGCCTGCACCGGCAGGAGCTCGATGGCGGTGACGCCGAGCGAAATCAGGTGATCGATCACCTTCGGATCTCCGAGCCCGGCAAACGTGCCCCGCTTCTTCTTGGAAAGAGCGGGATGACGCTGCGTCAGCCCCTTGACGTGGGCCTCGTAGATCAGGGTCTCGGCCCAGGGACGCGGCTCGCGCTTGCTGCGCCATGAAAGCAGACGGTCGCGCCAGCGCGCACGCGGCGCGGTGACGACGCATTTCGGCATGAACGGCGCGCTGTCGGACTCGCTCGGGATGTCGTCGTCAGCGCTCACGACATAGCCGAGATGCGCCTCGTTCCACAGGAAGTCGCCCTCGAGCAGAGTGGCATAGGGGTCGATCAAAAGCTTAGCGGGATTGAACCTGTGCCCCGCTTCCGGCTCATAGGGGCCATGCACGCGATAGCCGTAGAGCTGCCCCGGCATGATACCGGGCACATAGCCGTGCCAGACCTCATCGGTGTATTCCGGCAGCGCGATGCGCGCCGTCTCTTGCTTTCCCTCATCATCGAACAGGCAGAGCTCGACGCGTGTGGCGTTGCTCGAAAAAATGGCGAAGTTGACGCCGTTCGCGTCCGCCCTCGCGCCGAGATGTGCGGGCGAGCCTTCTGTCACGCGATGGCGGGCCTTGCTCACGTGCGTTCGGTTCCAGGGATGAACACGAGAATCGAGAGCGGCGGCAACGTCACGACGATCGAGCTCGGCTGGCCGTGCCACCCCTGCCGGTCTGCCGCTCCGTCGCCGGGTGAGACGCCCGATCCTCCATATTTCAAGTCATCGGTATTGAGCCTGAGGTTCCATCGGCCGGCTGACGGCACGCCGATCCGATAGTCGCGCCGCACGACGGGCGTGAAATTGCAGACAACGAGTGCAGCTTCGCCGTCGTGTGAGCCTTTGCGCAGGTAGGCGAGCACGCTGTCGTTCGCATTGCCGCCGTCGATCCAGGCAAAGCCGTCCGGCTCGCAATCGAGCGCGTGCAGCGCCGGGAGGTCGCGATAAAGCCTGTTGAGGTCGCGCACCAGGCTCTGCACCCCCTGGTGGGACGGCTCCGAGAGGAGATGCCAATCCAGGGATTGGTCGTGGTTCCATTCGCGGTGCTGGCCGAACTCGCATCCCATGAAGAGCAGCTTCTTGCCGGGATGCGTCCACATGAACCCGAGATAGGCGCGCAGATTGGCGAACTTCTGCCAGGTGTCGCCCGGCATCCTGCCGATCAGCGATCCCTTGCCGTGCACCACCTCGTCGTGACTGATCGGCAGGATGAAGTTCTCGTCCCACGCGTAGAGAAGTCCGAACGTCAGCTTGTCGTGATGGAATTTCCGATGGACCGGATCTTCTGAAATGTACTTCAGGGTGTCGTGCATCCACCCCATATTCCACTTGTAGCCGAAGCCCAATCCCCCACTGTCCACGGGCCGCGAGACCTGCGGCCAGGCCGTCGATTCCTCGGCAATCGTCACGATGCCCGGGAAGTCGCGATAGGCCATCGTGTTCGTGTGGCGCAGAAACGCGATGGCCTCCAGGTTCTCGCGGCCGCCGTACCGGTTCGGCTCCCACTCGCCCGCACTTCGGCTGTAGTCGAGATAGAGCATGGACGCCACGGCATCGACGCGCAGACCGTCAGCGTGGAATCGGTCGAGCCAATAGTGAGCGTTCGAGCTCAGGAAGTTTGCGACCTCGCGCCGGCCGTAGTTGTAGATCAGCGTGTTCCAGTCCTTGTGAAAACCGCGGCGCGGATCCTCGTGCTCGTAGAGCGCCGTGCCGTCGAAGCGGGCAAGCCCATGCGGATCGCTCGGAAAGTGCGCGGGCACCCAGTCGATGAGGACGGCGATGCCGGCCTGATGGAAGCGGTCGATCAGGCGCGCGAACGCTTCGGGCGGCCCGAACCGCGCCGTGGGCGAGAAAAGGCCGACGGGCTGATAGCCCCATGAGCCGCCGAAGGGATGCTCGGCGACCGGCATCATCTCGACGTGCGTAAAGCCCATGTCGATGACATACGGGATCAGCTCGTCGCCGAGACTGTCGTAATCGAGCACGGTGTCGTTCTTGCCCCGCCGCCAGGACCCCAGATGCACCTCGTAGATCGAGATCGGTGCTGATCGTGCCTGCAAGCGCGCGCGCCGCGCGATCCAGTCCGCATCGGACCACGAGTAAGCCACGCCATGCCGAACGCGCGATGCGGTGCTGGGCGGCAGCTCGTGGGCCTGGCCGAACGGATCGGCCTTCGCCGGCAGGAGCCGGCCCGCGGCATCGAGAAGCTCGTACTTGTAGAGATCTCCGGCTTCGGCCCGTGGGATGAAGATGTCCCAGATGCCGGCGCCGGGGTGCTTGCGCATGACGTGCCGGCGCCCATCCCATCCGTTGAACGAGCCGACGACGCTGACGCGTTTCGCATTTGGCGCCCAGACGGCGAACGAAACGCCGGGGACGCCGTTCAGCATGATCGGGTGCGCACCCAGCTTTTTGTAAGACTGAGTATGCGTACCCTCCGCGAAGAAGTGGAGGTCGAGTTCACCGAGCGCGGACGGAAAGGCGTAGGCATCCTCGATCTGCCAGTGATGCCCGCCGCCGCTCATCCGGAGCGTGTAGGCATCGACGGCACGCAGAAGCCGCCCGAAGAAGAATCCATCCGGATGCAGTTTGTCGAGAGCCACGAGGACGTTTCCCTCGGCATCGGCGACATCGCAGGTCTCGGCGTCGGGATGAAAGGCGCTGACCGTGAGGTCTCCGTCGGGCGCACGGTGCGGGCCGAGAACAGCGAACGGATCTGCGTGGCGGCCCGCAACGATATCCTCGATGTCTTGGCCGACCGGCCTCCACGCATCGGCCCGGGCGGCAGGGGCATGTGGCGTCATCCCTCGCCTCCAAACCTGTCAAGAAGAGCAATGATCCCGCGCACCGGGATCGACAGCCAATCGGGACGGCTCCCGACCTCGTAGCGCACCTCATACATGGCCTTGCGCAGCAAAAAGATCGTGAGAAGGCCTTGGGTCGTGTCCTCGTCTTCCGGGTGAAACGCATGAGAAGCGGCAGACGTGATGTAAGCGGCTGTGCAATCGCTGACCGCCCGATCGCGCCACTGGAACGCAAGTTGACGGATCACGTCCGGATGGGCCGCTCCGCGCGAGATGACCTTGTCGAGCGCAGCCCACGCCGCATAGTCCAGCGAGCGCAGCATGCCGGCGAGATCGCGAAGTGGGGACGTCTTGCGACGGCGCTCGGCCAGCGTCCGTGTCGGCTCGCCCTCGAAGTCGACGATCATCACATCGTCCTGCACGATCAGCACCTGGCCGAGATGGAAATCCCCATGATGCCGGATTTTCTGGCCCGAAGGCGCCAGCTGTCGGTAGCCGTGAAACAGCTCCTTGATCCTGTCCCGCTGCGAGTGAAGAAGATCGATGCACTCGCGGCTGCCTGGTGGGATCTCGCTCGTCCTGGCCTGTTCGAGCGTCTCGAAGGTAAGATCCGTCTCGGCTTCGCTGTCCGCGATCCAGCGCCGGATGTCGTCGGCCGCAATCGGCTCGGCCGCGAAGTCCGTATTGTCCGTCGGCGTGGCGAGGGCGACATGCATCTCCGCCGTCCGCTGTCCGAGCAAGGCGGCGATGTCGAGCGGAAACGCCTGGGCCGGAAGCTCGCTCGAGGCGGTGTCGAGCCCGGTTTCCTCGAGCATGCGCTCGATCGCCTCTGTCAGCACGTGCCAAGCATCGCCCTGATTGTAGACGAACTCGAATGCTCCGGCCAACGTCGTCCGGCTGTCGTCTGTGACGTGCTCGATAACGCCGAGAAGCTTCGGGGCGTGAGAAAAGTCTGCCTCCTCGGTGAGGAAGCGGCTCATCTCGATCTCGGGCTGCAAGCCCTCCTCGAGACGCCTGTAGAGTTTCAGAAGCGTGGATTCGCCGACCACCGCCGCGGCATTGCTCTGCTCGATGTGAAGCACCCGCACGGCGTCGGACAGGTCACGCTCTTCGATGAGCGGGCTCGGCGAGAAGATGAGATCGCCCTTTGCGGTCGGAACTGTGATGCCCCTGCGCAGCCGATCGGCCAGCGCGGCAAAGAAGACGTCTTCGGTGGCGGCATCGAGCAGCATGCCGACACGCGCACCCCGGCGAACCTTGGCCAGTGAAAACGCCCTCTGGGTTGGCGTGAGCTCGCTATGGCTTGCCCAATTCAGCAGCAGAGGCAGCGCATAGGTTTGCCGCGTTCCATTTTCGAACTCGACATTCACGGTCGTGAGAAGATGTTCCAGCGCTCCGCCTTCGAGCTGCGCCACAGGTTCGACTGCAATCTTCTGGATGCGCTCGTTCTTCCCGCCGAACCAGCGTTGCCGAGGGAGATAGGCTTTGAGAAGATTGCGCTCGAGATAGGCGAGTTCGCGCCCAGCGAGAAGGCTTGGAAAATCCCCTCCCATAACGAGGGTGATGAGCTCGGGCAGCGGCTCGGGTGTCGGGCTGTGCCAGCGCGGCAGGGCCGCGGCATCCGCGAGCGCAAACCAGTAATAGCCATAGGCCGGCAGCGTCAGCACATAAGGCGTCGCGCCGATAGGCGGAAAACTCGCCCCGGCCGTCAGCTCGATGGGAACCATGCCGCGGTACGGGCTGAGCTCGAGCTCGACGGCCTGCGCCGAGCGGCTGAGATTCACGACGCAAAGCAGGCGCTCGTCCTCGCTCTCCCGCAGGAACGCAAGAATGCGGCGATTGCTCGGATAGAGGAACTCCAGGCTGCCGCGGCCAAGCGCGCGATGACGCTTGCGGACGGCGATCAGGCGGCGCATCCAGTTCAGCAGCGACGAGACGTGACCCTGCTGACCTTCCACGTTCAGGGTCTGATACCCGTAAATCGGGTCCATCAGCACCGGAAGATAAAGCCTCTGCGGATCGGCGCGCGAGAACCCCGCGTTGCGATCGAGCGACCACTGCATCGGCGTGCGAACGCCGTCCCGATCTCCCAGATAGAAATTGTCGCCCATGCCGATTTCATCGCCGTAATAGATCACGGGCGTTCCCGGCATCGACATGAGCAGGACGTTCATGAGCTCGATCTTGCGCCGGTCGTTCTCCATCAGGGTCGCCAGGCGACGACGGATGCCGAGATTGATGCGCGCGCGCGGATCGACCGCATACGTGCGCCAGAGATAATCGCGCTCCTCCGCCGTCACCATTTCGAGCGTCAGCTCGTCGTGATTGCGCAGGAAGAGCGCCCACTGGCACCCCTCCGGCACCTCGGGCGTCTGACGCAGAATATCCGTGATCGGGTGGCGATCCTCCTGAGCCAGCGCCATGTACATCCGCGGCATGAGGGGGAAGTGGAAAGCCATGTGGCATTCGTCACCCTCGCCGAAATAGGGTCGCGTATCCTCCGGCCACTGGTTGGCCTCCGCGAGCAGCATGCGGTCGGGATAGCGGGCCTCGATCTCGGCGCGGATACGCCTCAGAACCTCATGCGTCTCGGGGAGGTTCTCGTTGTTGGTCCCTTCGCGTTCGCAGAGATAGGGCACCGCATCAAGCCGCAGTCCATCGACACCCATCTCGAGCCAGAAGTGCATGGCGCGCACGACCTCGTCGAAGACGAGGGGGCTGTTGTAGTTGAGATCGGGCTGATGCGAATAGAAGCGGTGCCAGAAATAGGCCTTCGCGACGGGATCCCAAGTCCAGTTCGAGGTCTCCGTGTCGAGGAAGATGATGCGTGTTCCGTCATAGCGATCCTCGGTGTCGCTCCACACGTACATGTTCCGCTCCGGCGAGTCCGGCGGCGCCGCCCGCGCTCGCTGGAACCACGCGTGCGTGTCCGATGTGTGATTGATGACGAGCTCGGTGATGACGCGGATGCCCCGCTGGTGAGCGGCATCGAGGAACTCCTTGAAGTCGTCGAGTGTGCCGTAGGAGGGATGCACCGCGGTGTAGTCGGAAATGTCATAGCCATCGTCACGCAGCGGGGACGGATAGAACGGCAGCAGCCAGATCGCCGTGATGCCGAGCTGCTGGATGTAATCCAGCTGTGAGAGGAGCCCGCGAAAATCCCCGACGCCGTCGTTGTCGGAATCCTTGAACGCCTTGATATGAAGCTGATAGATGATCGCGTCCAGATACCAATCGCGATCCTCGCGATTGATTTCCTGCGCAGGCGCTTCGACGGCGGCCAGAGAGACGTCGTCGGGAACCGGAACATGGTGGCGTAAAAGCACGCTCGTCATGCATCCCTCCCAAGCGGACGAAGACGCCACACGACGTACGGCAACGTCTCCGGATCGAGACGCATGTGCTGGATCTTACCCGTCCAATTGAAGCGATGGCCGGACAAAACGTCTTCGACCTCGACGGTCCCGTGATCGGGCAAACCGAACTCCCACAACGGCACTTCGAAATCGCAGTCTTGCGGGTTGTGAGGATCGAGATTGACCGCGAAGAGGAGGAAGTCGGATCGATCCTCCGTCGCCTTGCCGTAATAGAGGATCTCGTCGTTCCAGGCGTTGTAGAACGTCGTATTCTCGAAGTTCTGAAGGGCTGGCGACGATTTGCGCAGCCGGTTCATGAAGCGGATGTCGTCACGGATGTGGCCCGGCCGATCCCAGTCCCAGGCCTTGAGCTCGTACTTCTCGGAGTTGGCGTACTCCTCCTTGCCCGGCAACCCCTCCGCCTCGCACAGCTCGAAGCCGCTATAGACGCCGTAGTTCCCGCCGAGCGAGGCCGCGAGCACGAGGCGCACCCGATGGGCCGGCCGACCGCCTGTCTGCAGGTAGTGGGGATTGATGTCGGGCGTATTGACGAAGAAGTTCGGACGCATGTAGGCACGTGCCGGACCTCGAGTGAGCTCGGTGATGTAATCCGTCAGCTCCGGCTTCGTGTTGCGCCAGGTGAAGTAGGAATAGGACTGCGTGAAGCCGATCTTTGCCAGATACTGCATGATCTTCGGCCGCGTGAACGCCTCGGACAGGAAGATCACGTCCGGATGCGCCGTCTGCACCGTCCGAATAAGCCACTCCCAGAACGGGAAGGGCTTCGTATGCGGGTTGTCGACGCGAAAGATTTTTACGCCTTCTCGCACCCAATGAAGCACGACATCCCGCAGCGCATGCCAGACATCGGGGAACGCATCGTCGTAGAAATGCACGTTGACGATGTCTTCGTACTTCTTCGGCGGATTTTCGGCGAAGCGGATCGACCCGTCGGGGCGCCACTCGAACCATTCAGGGTTCTGCTCGATCCAGGGATGGTCGAGCGAGCATTGGACCGCGAAGTCGAGCGCCAGCTCGAGTCCATGATCGCGCGCGGCCAAAACCAGCGCGCGAAAATCCTCGATCGTTCCGAGTTCGGGGTGGATTGCATCGTGACCGCCCGCAGACGAACCGATCGCATACGGGCTTCCGGGATCCCTCGGCTCGGCCACCAGGCTGTTGTTGCGGCCTTTCCTGTTCGTCGTCCCGATAGGATGTATGGGCGTAAGGTACAGGACGTCGAAGCCCAGATCCGCCACGTAGGGCAGACGCGATATCACGTCTGAAAAAGTTCCGTGGCGAGTTGCATCGCCGGACTGAGAGCGGGGCGTGAGCTCGTACCAGGCACTAAATGCGGCCGCCTTCCGCTCCGCGCGTATCCTCAAGGGATGCTCTGAGCGCGCGAGGTGCTCGCGCGGTCCAGCGCGGTCGAAAAGCTGCTGTATCGCATCAGATTCAATCAACGCCAGCGCGGCCTCGGGCGTCTCCGCGTTGTCGTAGGCTTCGAGGAGATCGACCAACAGGCGTTTGTCCGAAACATGTCGGCAGGCATGACCGGCATCCGCGATCATTCGGCGCGCAAGCACGAGGTCTGTCGCCACGTCCTGGCCCGCGGAGGCGTGCGCCGTTGCGGTCTTGGCCAAGGTCGCAAATGGGCTCCGCCATGCCTCGATGACGACTTGATGCTCACCGAGCTGCACAAGCTTGACACGCGCCCGCCACCGGTCGTTTTCCACGTAGCGCATCGGCCCGGTCGTCGGATGATGCTGCCCCGGCGCGAGCACGTGGACCTCGGCCCGGAGCTGGTCGTGCCCGTCGGAAAGAATATCGCACTCTACTTGGATGACGTCGCCCGCGACCGCCTTCGCCACATAGCGGCCCCCGCATATTTCAGGCCACACGCACGCGATGACAACCCGCCCCGATGTGTTCGGCGCAGCATCCGGATCGGCGTCTTCAGCGGCCGACTGCAAGTCGGAAACGAGAGTGGCGCTCTTCATCGGAATCCCACAACAACCTGTCGGAAGAACAGGCTAGGGTCCGGATGGTTCCTGGAGCAGGCGGCACGACCTGGCTCCTCGCCCCCGCGTCTCGCAGGGGGGGTGGACGTCGGACATTCGAATGCGGAAACCAAGCATGACGATCCCCGCCCGTCACCTCAGCAATCCGCATCACCCAAGTCTCGACCACCAAAGTCCAATGGAAGGCAGGCTCGGTGCGACGACCTTTCCATCGGGCTCAAAAGCATCCCATGCCTCGAGATGCTTCCCACCGACCCACGTGAGGACCGGTTTGCCGGCCGCGGCCGCTGCTTGGAAAGCGCCCGCCAATCCCCTGCCGTCCGCTTCGAGCTTGCCGAACTTGCTCAGCACCACTACGTCGCAGTCTGCGAGACCCGCCAACACCGATGCACCCGCGCTTTCGGCGCCGCGAGCATCGATATGGCAGACCCTTCCTTGCGGTAGAATATCGAGGAAGATGGAGTGCCGCTCACCCGTTGCCACATCGCGCAGCACGCCTGCGGTGCAGGCCCGCCCGGCCAATCCATGAGTTTCTTCGATGACGCCGGCCACGCGAAGGCCTCTTGCCCGCCACCGCCAGACCGCATCCGCAAACAGCCGTTGCGCGGTCGCGCTGTCTACGTCGACGACGCGTGCGAAGTTGCCTTTTCCATCAAGCATTGGCTTTCCTCCAGCCGATGCCTCCCGAGGACTCCGTACCCGAATTCTGCCGTCTCCGCCTTCACTCAATCGTATCGATGTCGATTTTTATACGCGCAACTGCTCCTCCCGCCCGGTCGCGCATGCCCGCGAGTTTTCCTGCATGGGATGGGCCACGGGAAGTCGCGCCGCGTTGGACGCGCAGAAACGATGTTGCCGGGCGGGCAGCGAGCGCCAACCGTTTGCTCAGCGGTATCCGACGCACATCACGTAATCTTTCAAAAGCTCTTCTTCCTGTTCCACTTCGGAAAGAAGAACCTCCAGCGCGTCCCGGGCGTAAAGCAAACCCAGCGGCCTGCTCTCCGCGTCCAGGATCGGCATGCATTGCAATTCCCCTTGCTTCATTTTTGTCCATACGTCGGACAGCCATTCGCCAGAGTCGCAAAACAGGATGGGCGTGCTCATCACCGACGCGCTTAAAGTGGTGCAAGCGCAGCCCTGGCAATGGCGAATTTGTCGAACGATGTCCTGGCGCGTGATAACTCCCAAAGCCGCCCCGGCGTCATTGCAAACTACGACCATGTGTTGATCGCCTTCGGCCAGGAGAGCTGCCGCCTCTCTGAGTTGGCGATCATGTCCGATAGTCAGCAACCTCTGTTGCGCCTTCGGCAGCAGGCTTTCCACCCTGATCATGAATATGCCACCTCCCGATGAGCTATGAACGAGGGTAAGTCCTCCTCGCTACGGCTCCCTTAACCGTCGTCAACCAACGCACCGAGATCGCCACGGACGGCCTCTGCATCTCCTACGCGTGGCGCGTGCGTTCCCTATCGATGCGCGGAAGCACATCGAAAGTGTGGTACGGCGGCGGGGAGGAAAGACTCCATTCGAGCGTTGTTGCTCCCGCCCCCCACGGATTTCCATCCGCCTGGATCTTCCTACGGAACGCCAGCACGATGGAGCAGCAGAAAACCAGCGTTCCTACGGCCGTAGTGTAGGTGCCGATGGACGAGACGGCGTGCCAAAAATGAAAGGCGTCAGGGTAGTCCACATACCTCCTCGGCATCCCGGCCAAGCCGAGAAAATGCTGCGGGAAAAATATCATGTTCGCGCCGACGAAGGTTATGGCGAAGTGTGCTCGCCCCCACGCCTCCGGCAGCATCAACCCCGACATCTTCGGGAACCAGTAGTAGAAGCCGGCAAAGATCGCAAAGAGCGATGCAAGCGACAGCACGTAGTGGAAGTGAGCGACAACGTAGTACGTATCGTGCAGAACCCGATCGACGCCTGCGTTGGCCACCATGACGCCCGTTACGCCGCCGACCGTAAAGACGAACACGAAGGCGATCGCCCAAAGCATCGGAACCGTGAAGCGGATGGATCCGCCCCACATCGTGGCAAGCCAGGAAAAGATTTTAACCCCTGTCGGCACCGCGATCACCATCGTTGCGAACGTGAAATAGGCCTGCGTGTTGATGCCCACTCCGCTGGTGAACATGTGGTGGGCCCAGACCACAAAGCCGATCATCGCAATCGCCACCATCGCGTAGACCATCCCGAGGTATCCGAAGATAGGTTTTCCCGAGAACGTCGAAACGATGTGACTGATGATGCCGAATGCCGGGAGCACCATGATGTAGACTTCCGGGTGGCCGAAGAACCAGAACAGGTGCTGATAGAGAACCGGATCTCCCCCGCCGGCTGGGTTGAAGAACGTGGTTCCAAAGTTCCTGTCCGTGAGCAGCATCGTGATGGCACCCGCCAGAACAGGCAAAGCCAGCAGAAGCAGGAACGCCGTGACGAGTAGCGACCATGCGAACAGCGGCATTCTGTGGAGCGTCATGCCCCGAGCCCGCATGTTGAAGATCGTCGTGATGAAATTGATCGCGCCCAGGATCGAAGACGCCCCTGCGACGTGAATGGCCAATATCACGAAGTCCACCGCCGGCCCCGGATGCCCGGCCGACGACAACGGGGGATACAACGTCCAGCCGGTCCCCGCCCCGTTTGATGACCCGGTTCCCGGCACGAAAGCGGCGGTCGCAAACAGCAGCGCCGCCACGACCAGCAACCAGAAGGAGATGTTGTTCAGCCTGGGAAACGCCATGTCCGGCGCACCGATCATGAGCGGCACGAACCAGTTTCCGAACCCGCCGATGAGCGCGGGCATGATGAAGAAGAAGATCATCACCAGGCCGTGCGCGGTGACGAGGGCGTTATAGATTTCGTGATTGCCGAAATATTGTACGCCAGGATCCTGCAGCTCGATGCGGATCAGGAGAGAGAGAAGGAAGCCCGCTATACCGGCCATGCCGGAAAAAAACAGGTACAGCGTCCCAATATCTTTATGGTTGGTCGAGAAAATCCAGCGACGGATACCCTGCGGCGGGCTCGCCGATGCAAGTGCGTGTGCCATGACGCTCTCCCATACGAGAGACTTCTCCTCGTGAAAGACGACATCGCGATTCAGCGGCGCTGGTCGGTGCGCCCGGTGGATTTCTCGAGGCGCCTTCTTTGAAAACCTGTGGGCCTCGTCGTAGCCGGGACGCTCAGGGCATAGCCGGCGGCCACGGGCCGTCTCCTGCAACCCGCAGGCGTCATGCGCGACAGCCCCATCACGCCGCTGAACGAGCGATTGGCCTCTGTCAGCGTCGAGTATATCGTGTTACGATATGTATGTCCAGACGCGACCTGCCGCATACTGGATGGCCCCGGCGTTCACGGTGCTGTTGCACGCCCTGCCGCCGTCGCCCGCCCCGAGGTTCACGGCCGCGCTGTGGAAGAAGCGGCTGGGGAAGAACGCCCGCACCGCCGCACTCCGCCCCATCCCGAGCAATAGGATATATTTAATAGCTATTTCAATGGTTTAGAGGAATGAAGTGGCGGAGAGGGAGGGATTCGAACCCCCGGTACGGTTGCCCGTACTCCGCATTTCGAGTGCGGCGCGATCGACCACTCTGCCACCTCTCCGGCCGTCCCGGAACGCGTGGCGAGTGTGGTCACCTCGCCGCGCATCATCATGCCGGGGGCTGCTCAATAGCCGGTGATTGCGCGGGGCGCAAGAGCACACGAGACGACCCGCGGCGAACCGCCAAATCATGCGAACAGCGTCTCGACATGATCGCCAGCCAAATCGGACCGGGAAAGGAATGTACCGGCACTTTTCGGGCCGTAACGTCGACACCGGGGCCAGCGACAGCGTCCCCGATGAAGCTGGCCACCGCACCGATGCCGCTGAACCAATGGCGCCCTCCGCGCGTTCGGTCCCCACACTGGACTTTCCCACGCATTCCAAGGTGAGAGGCATGCGCACCGCCGCGCGGACGAAGCGATACCTATGGCCGGCACTCGCCCTGGGGCTCCTGGCCGCCACGGCCCCCGCCATCGCGCAATCCGGCGAAGGGCAAGCCTGCGGCGGCATCGACGGGCCCACCTGTAGCGTCGGCTTCTTCTGCGAGACCGAGCTCGCCCAATGCGGCGAGGCGAACCCGGAAGGCACCTGCGTTCTTAGAACCGAGGCCTGCACCAGGATCTACCAGCCCGTCTGCGGGTGCGACGGCAAGACCTATCCGAACGACTGTGAACGGATCGCGGCAGCCGCACGCAAGGATCACGACGGCGAATGCAAGGGCTGACGGCGGCGCGGGCGCTCACGCGTCGCGAAACCGAGCCGTCTGCTGAACGAGCACGCCGAGCCACGGGTGACGAAGCATCAATTTGAACAGAAATGCGCCACCCCCTTCGTCAGCGTGCACGATCTCCATATCGCCCGGCGCGAGCGCGCGCGGAAGCCGAACCCGGAAACGTCCAGCAGAAAAGAAATAGCCGACCGACCGGAAAACCAGCGCGCCGCTCTCCTCGCCAACCAAGAGCGACACGCCGACGCCCCCGCCGACGTGTTCCTCGATCCCCGTGGGCCCCGAAAAGCATTTCGCCGAGTGAATGACCTGCGGAAACCGACCGGCGCGCGCGTACGTCCGCGTCCAGCTCTGTCCGCCGAGGCCTTCGTTCTCCATCACGGCAACCGTCGCACCGCCCCCCGTCGCGTCGTCGAGCGGCAGCGGCGCCCCGATGGCACGCGTCAGGAACGATAGAACGCGGCCCGCACGCGACAGCCGTGTCTCCAGCACTTCGCCGACATAGAACGCGACGTCTCCCGGCGCGAGCCGGCGCGAGAACCGCCGCCGCACGGCCTCAGGCAGCCGCGCCCAGCCGTCCTCTCCCACGAGCGCACGAAAACGAAGGTCCAGGACACTTGCCTCGGATCCAGCCGTCGCAATCCCCGCCATCGCGACATCGGCACGCGCCGGGGCGGCCATCGGAACGTCTTTCGGCAATGCGGTCATGGGAACCTCCTCGGCGTCAGCATCATCCCGGCATGCGCCTAGCCGGCTCCTTGCGACCGGCCGGCACGCCCGCCGCTCACGAGGCCAGCCAAACGGGCCACGACCCCGCCCATCTTCAGAAGTTTTTGCAGAACCGCTGTCGGCAGCGCGAGCACCTCGTCGAGATTGCGCGCCGCGCCCTCGGAGACCGCCAGCATGGCGCGAAAGCGTCGCCGCGTCTCGGCCGACACCTGCTCATCGGCGTCCGCCGCCTCCACGCAATGTCGGAGCGCGGCAATCGCGGGGTCGATCTCCCGCTTCTTGCGTCCCTCCGCGATGCGCCGGACCATCTCGAAAATATCGGCCTCGACCTCGTAGAAGTCCCGGCGGTCGCCCAGAACGGACACCCGCCGGATCAACGACCACCCGAGCAGCTCCTTGAGGGAGTTCGACACGTTCGATCGCGCGAGACGAAGAAGCTCGGCAATTTCCTCCGCCGGAAGCGGCCGCTCCCACGCATAGAGTAGCGCGTGAATTTGCGAGACGGAGCGGTTGACGCCCCAGACCTCGCCCATTTCCCCCCATGCGACGACGAAGCGCTCGATTGCGGGAGGAAGTTTCACAGAATTTTCTGTAATTTCTGTCATGACAGAAATAAAAGAATGAAGCGACGTCGTTGTCAAGAGGAAAGCCGCGATGACCGCAAGCCAACGCGCCGAAGGCAGCCCCTCCCGCCCTTCGCGTCATCCGAAAACGGACCGCGCGCCGCGCCCGTCCCCCGGGATTTCCGACAGTAGGCACGCCCGCCGTTCCATGATCCAATGCACACGCATTCTGGATGCATGCGCCGGCTGACCAAACCTCGATCTGCTGCCGCCCAACTCCAAGGCAACTGATGACGAAACGAGCAGCGCTTCTCGAGCTGGCGGTCGAAAACACGAGGATTTTCTCGATCCGCCGGATTGGCCCGGCTCTTGCCATGAGCAGGGCATGGATCAGATCAGGGTCGCAGACTTGAAGCCGACGTTTGACGAGATGAATGGCTTCGGCCAGGGCATCCGGGAGCCCTATGCCGCGGTTGCGGACTGGCTTGACGCATTGCGTGTCGAGGATCTCCGCAAGAAGAGCGCCGAAGCCGAGCTTCTGTTCCGCCGCACCGGCATCACGTTCAACGTCTACGGCGATACCGAGGCCTCCGAGCGCCTCATCCCCTTCGACATGATCCCGCGCATCATCTCGGCCGCGGAATGGCGGCGCCTCTCCGCCGGCATCGAGCAGCGCGTCAAAGCGCTCAATGCCTTCATGTACGACATCTACCACCGGCAGGAGATCGTCAAGGCCGGCCGCATCCCGGCGGAGCTCGTGGTGCAGAACAGCGCCTTCATACCCGAGATGATCGGCCTGGACCCGGCGCTCGGCATCTATTCCCACATCATCGGCGTCGACATCGTCCGCACGGGCGAGAACGACTTCTACGTTCTGGAGGACAACACGCGAACGCCGTCCGGCGTCTCCTATATGCTGGAGAACCGGGAAACGATGATGCACATGTTCCCGAACCTGTTCGCCGAAAACCGTGTGGCGCCCGTCGAAACCTATCCCGACAAGCTCAGAAAAACCCTGGGCAGCGTAACGCCGCGCAACCTCGACGACGAGCCCGTCATCGCCGTGCTCACGCCGGGCCAGTACAACAGCGCCTACTATGAGCACGCCTTCCTTGCCGACCAGATGGGCGTGGAGCTGGTCGAGGGCCCGGATCTCGTCGTGCAGAACGGCGTCCTCAACATGAAGACGACGCAGGGCCTCTGCCGCGTCGACGTGCTCTACCGGCGCATCGACGACGATTTCCTCGACCCGCTGACGTTCGACCCCTCGTCCGTGCTCGGCGTGCCGGGCTTATTCGACGTCTACCGTGCCGGCAACGTCACCATCGTCAACGCACCGGGCGCCGGCATCGCCGACGACAAGGCGATCTATTGCTACATTCCCGAGATCATCGAGTTCTACATGGGCCGGCCGCCGATCCTGCAAAACGTGCCGACCTACAATTGCCGCAAGACCGATAGCCTCAAATACGTCATCGAGCACATGCCCGAGCTTGTGGTGAAGGAGGTGCACGGCTCCGGCGGCTACGGAATGCTCGTCGGACCGACGGCCACGAAGGAAGAAATCGAAAACTTCCGCGCACGCGTGAAAGCCCGGCCCGAGAACTACATCGCGCAGCCCACCCTCGCACTCTCCACCTGCCCGACGCTGGTCGAGGAAGGCATCGCGCCACGTCATCTCGACTTGAGGCCCTTCGTGCTCGTGGGCGACGAAGTGCGCCTCGTGCCTGGCGGCCTGACGCGGGTGGCGCTGCGCAAGGGCTCGCTCGTCGTCAACTCGAGCCAGGGGGGTGGAACCAAAGACACTTGGGTGCTGCAGGATTGACCGAATAAAAACACCATCGGGCGGAAACGACCGCGTGAGACACACATGCTAGGGCGCACGGCAAACGATCTCTTCTGGCTCTCACGCTACGTGGAGAGAGCCGAGAACATGGCGCGCCTGATCGAGGCGGGGTATCGCATCGCGCTGCAGCCGCGGGTGGGCGACGATCGTGGATCGGAATGGATCTCGACGCTGGAAAGCGCAGGGTGCACCAAAGCCTACAAAGCCAAGCATGGCGAGGTCACGACGCGAAATGTCGTCGATTTTCTGCTCTTCGACCCCACCAATCCGTCGAGCATCCACGCCTGCCTCGCCTCTGCACGACGCAACGCACGCGCCCAGCGCACGTCCCTGACGCGCGAGATGTGGGAATCGCTCAACGGCTCGTGGCTGGAATTCCAGGCCATCCGTCCCGACACTCTGCGCTCCGATGCGCTCCCTCGTATTCTCGATTGGGTGAAGGAGCGCTCGGCTGGCTATCGCGGCGCGATGCTCAACACGATCCTGCGCAACGATACATATTTCTTCAGCCAGCTCGGCACGTTCCTCGAACGGGCGGACAACACGGCGCGCATCCTCGACGTGAAATACTACGTCCTGCTGCCGTCCACGAACATGATCGGCACCGCCGTCGACACCGCGCAATGGGAAGCCATTCTGCGCTCCGTCTCCGCGCACATGAGTTATCGTTGGGTCTACAAAGAGAGCTACCGATCCTGGCGGATCGCCGATTACCTGATCCTGAACCGCGCCATGCCACGCTCGCTCCACGCCTGCTATCACAAAATCGGCGAGGCGTTGGGCGACCTCGCCGCTCTTTACGGCGAGGAGAAACCCTGCCTCGTCACCGCCAAGTCCACCCTCGCCCCTCTCGAGCGCGGCGACATCGATACCATCTTCCAGTCCGGCCTGCACGAATTCCTGCTGGAGTTCATCGCGCGCAACAGCCGCGTCGCGCAGGAAATCTCGGACGCCTACCATTTCACGGCGTGAGGGCAGGCATGAAGATCGAGATCCGCCACGTCACGACCTACCGCTACGCGACGCCCGCCCGCTATGCGATCCAGAGCCTCCGTCTCACGCCGCCCAGCTTCGACGGCCAGGACGTTCGCACATGGACCATCGAGGCGCCCGGCTTCGACACGCACATCTCCTATCGTGACGGCCTCGGCAATCAGGTTCACCTCACCACGCTCGATACGCCCCATGACGGCATCGTCATAGAGGCCTCGGGCATCGTCGAGACGGAGGATCGCGCGGGCATCGTCCGCGGCCTCGCAGAAATCGCACCGCGCCGCGTGTTCCTGCGCGAGACGCCGAAGACGGCGCCGGACAAGGCGATCCGCGATCTTGCCAAAAGCGTGAGCCACGGACGCATCCCGAAAGACCCGCTCGATTGCCTGCACAGCCTGATGCGCACGGTCGCGGCCGCCGTTTCCTACGAGATCGGCACGTCGCATACGCATACCACAGCGGCGGAAGCGCTCGCGGCGGGGAAGGGCGTCTGCCAGGATCACGCGCACGTATTTATTTCGGCCGCGCGCGTGATCGGAATCCCGGCCCGCTACGTTAACGGTTACTTTCTCGCGGGCACGCTGGCTCCGGCAGAGGCCCACCACGCATGGGCGGAGGCCTGGGTCGATGGCCTGGGCTGGGTGGGTTTCGACGCCGCCAACGGCATGTGTCCGACGGACCGCTATGTGCGCCTGGCGTGCGGATTCGATGCCGCCTCGGCCGCGCCGATCCGCGGCACCCAGCGCGGCGGCGAAAATGAAGACCTTGACGTCCGCGTCGAAGTTGAGCAGCAAGGCGCACAGCAGCAATAAGAAGCTGTGAGGACGAAGGATCTCGCGATGACCTATTGCGTCGCGCTCAGGCTGGACCGCGGCATCGTGTTCGCCGCCGACACCCGCACCAACGCGGGCGTCGACAACGTGGCCCAGTATCGCAAGCTGCACTTCTGGCGCCAGCCCGGCGACCGGGTGATCGTGCTCATGTCGGCCGGCAATCTGGCCGTTACCCAGTCCGTCGTCAGCAATCTCAACGAGCAGCTCGCCACGCCGGACAACGCGAACCCCACGCTCTTCACCGTCCCCTCGATGTTCCGCGCCGCGCGCCTCGTGGGCGATGCGGTCCGCGAGGTACGCCGCATCGACGGCGCCGCGCTCGAGATGAGCAAGCACGGCTTCTCCGCCTCCTTCATTCTCGGCGGCCAGATCGGTGCCGAGCGTCCGCGGCTCTATCAGATCTATTCCGAGGGCAACTTCATCGAGGCGACGGACGACACGCCCTTCCTCCAGATCGGCGAGCACAAGTACGGCAAGCCCATCCTCGATCGCGTCGCGCGCCCCGAGATGGGCCTCGGCGACGCGGCAAAGCTGATCCTGCTGTCGTTCGACTCGACCCTGCGCTCGAATCTCTCGGTCGGCATGCCGATCGACATCCTGCTCTACGAGCGCGACAGCCTCGACGTGCGGCGCGAGACGCGCATCTGCCAGAACGACGAGTATTTCACCAAGCTCTCGGCCTCGTGGTCGAATGCATTGCGCACCGCCTTCGCCAGCATCGACGAGTTCAAGATCTAATCGCCGCATACGGACCGGCGGCGAAGGTGCGAGCAATCGCCAGATAGCTCCGCCAATGCACAAGTGCGCCATCGAGCACGGCGAATGCCCGCGCCATCATCACGCTGGCGGCAATCAAGCCTCCCGCGCTCATCCTGTTTTCGGCCACCAGCCACGCGCCGAACCCGATGCCGCCCAACTGCAGCACGAGCCGCATCGCCTTGGCGGCGGAAGCAACGGCAATCTTGCCGTCCGAGAGCTCGCGTGCGTTCGCGCGGATCAGCACATCGCTCCCGATCGCGATGCCGGAAATCAGCACCGCCCCCAGCAACGCGTAAAGCGAGAGCAAGGGATGCACGAGCGAGAGGCCCACCAGCGACACCGGCAGCCACGTGAGATCGAACAGCGCAGCCGGAGCCCCCTGAGCGGAAAAACGCCGCACGCGGTCCACATCGGCCGGCCTCAGTCCGGAAAGCGGACCCCGCTCGAGGTCCCGCACGAACGACACGCCCGCCCGGCCCAGCAGGCGTGCGCGCAGAAAATCGAGAAGCGCAAAAACGGCGAACGACGCCACGAGCAGGCCCGTCGAGACCGCCAGACCGGCGCGATCCCCCGTCGGCAGAACCCGATCGTAGACGTAGAAGAGATAGAGCGACGATGAGATCTGCATCGCGTTGAGCAGGCCCGAGAGGAGGAACGCCAGAGCGAACTCGGGACCCGACATCCAGCGGCGAAGCATCCGCCCCAGCATCCGCATCCTTCCGCTCGGCCCTTCAACGCCCCGCCCCATCGCAGCCCGCTCGTCAACATCATATAACAACCTTAGATTGTATTTCGCCAAACTTAATAATTTATAGATGTAGAAAGGCCCGACTGAGAAACCCGCATCGGGCCGGGAAAGCAGCAGAGGCTACGCGTGAGTCCGCTCTTGCGCGAAACCGCGGCGCACTCTCGAATGGAGCAGGCCAGAAAAGTCGGCGATGCCCCCTCGCACCTGCGGGGGCAAAGACCGGCTGAACGCCGGGGGAGAGGAACACCGCCAAATGAGCGACGAGGAGGATTTAGGAGCCTTCCTGAACCGATGGGCCGGGAGCAGCCCGGAGAAGGCCGATGTGGCGGAAACCGTGACGCGCCTTTCCGAGGCCTGCTGCCGGATCGGCGAGCTGATCGGCCGAGGCCCCCTCGCCGGCGCGCTCGGCGCCGAAACGGGCCATCAGACCGGCGCCGATCCTCAGAAGGAGATCGACGTCCTCGCCAACAACCTCATCGTCGAGGCGCTCAAGGGCGCGCCCGTCGCGACGCTCGGCTCCGAGGAGCTGGAGTGGCCGCTCCCGATCAATCCCGGCGCGCCGCTTGCGGTCGCCGTCGATCCCATCGACGGCTCGTCCAACACCGACGTCAACACATCGATCGGCACGATCTTCACGGTGCTGCCCACCCGCTGCCAGGGCGTCGACGGGTCGAGCTTCCTGCAGCCCGGAACGGCACAGCTCGCCGCGGGCTTCGCCGTTTACGGTCCCTTCACCTCTCTCGTTCTGACGGTCGGGCGCGGCACGCAGATCTTCACGCTCGACCGACCGAGCGGACGCTTCCTTTTGACGAACGAGAAGGTCGACATCCCGCCAGCGACCCGCGAATACGCGATCAACGCCTCCAACTACCGCCACTGGGACGAAGCGATCCGCACGTACGTGGACGACTGCCTGCGCGGCCGCGGCGGCCCGCGCGGCAAGAATTTCAATATGCGCTGGACCGCGTCGCCGGTGGCCGACATCTACCGGATCCTGACCCGAGGCGGCATCTTCCTTTACCCGAGCGACCTGCGCGAAAGCTACACGATGGGCCGCCTCCGCCTCGTCTACGAGGCAAACCCTCTCGGCTGGATCATAGAGCAGGCCGGGGGCGCGGTCTCGTCGGGCTACGAGCGCATTCTGGACGTTCCGCCAACCTCTCTTCACCAACGAACACCTTTCATCGCCGGTTCGCGAACCGAGGTGGAGTATGTTGTTCGCCTTCACCATGATCCGCACGGCCTCGGGGAGCGGTCTCCGTTGTTCGGGCGCCGGGGCCTTTTCAGGATCTGATCCGAGGAGATCTCCCGCCAATCCTCAACGCCGCAGTCCGGAAGAAACCGAAGCAGCAAGCATGTCCGCCAAGCATCCCATCATCTCAGTCACGGGCTCGTCCGGCGCCGGCACCACCAGTGTCCGGCGTACGTTCGAACAGATCTTCCGGCGCGAAAAGATCACGGCCGTCTTCATCGAGGGCGACGCCTTCCACCGCTACGGGCGCGACGAGATGATCGATCTTTCGAAGGAGGCCGCTTCCGCCGGCAAGCCCACGTTGAGCCACTTCGGCGAAGCGGCCAACTTGCTGCCGGAGCTCGAGCAGCTCTTCAAATCCTACGGCGAGATCGGCACCGGGCGCACGCGCCACTATGTCCACGACGAGACCGAGGCCGAGCTTTTCGGCACCCCGCCCGGCACCTTCACGCCATGGGAGGAAATCCCCTACGGGACCGACCTCATGATCTACGAGGGCCTGCACGGCGCGGCCATCACCAAGAACGTGAACATCGCCCGCTTTGCGGACCTCAGGATCGGCGTGGTGCCGGTGATCAACCTCGAATGGATTCAGAAAATCCACCGCGACAAGGCCGAGCGCGGCTACTCGCCGGAGGCGATCACCGATGTCATCCTGCACCGGATGCCGGACTACGTGAAATACATCTGCCCGCAGTTCACCGAGACCGACATCAACTTCCAGCGCATCCCCACCGTCGACACGTCGAACCCGTTCGTCGCCCGCTGGATTCCGACGCCCGACGAATCCATGGTCGTCATTCGTTTCAAGAACCCGCGCGGCATCGACTTCTCCTATCTCCAGTCGATGATCCACGACAGCTTCATGTCGCGCGCCAACTCGATCGTGATCCCCGGCGGCAAGCTGGACCTTGCCATGCAGCTCATCCTGACGCCGATGATCCTGCAATTGATCGAAAGAAAGCGCCGCACCTTTTTCTGAGATCGACTGAGACCCGCAGGTACGCGATGGGAGACTTCGAGAGAGACCTGGCGACCGTCCAGAAAATTCCCGCGATCCCGACCATCCTGGACGTGATCCGCCGCCTGACGGACATGCGGTTCGTCGCGATTGCCCGCGTCACGGAAGACCGATGGATCGCCTGCGCGACGCGGGACGACCTGGGATTCGGCCTCGCCCCTGGCGGAGAGCTCGCGGTCGAGACGACGATCTGTCATGAGATCCGCCAATCCGGCGTCCCCGTGATCATCGACAACGTGGGCCAGGATCCGCTTTACAGCGCGCATCCCACGCCCGCGATGTACGGCTTCAACAGCTACATTTCGATGCCGATCCTCCTGCCCGACGGCAGGTTTTTCGGCACCCTCTGCGCCATCGACCCGAACCCCGTGCACCTGAACCGGCCCGAGATCCTCGGCACGTTCAGGATGTTCGCCGAGCTCATCGGCTTCCATCTCGACATGCACGGCCAGATCGACAAAGCGGAAGAGGAGCTCGCGAACGCGAAGGAGACGGGTGACGCACGCGAACGCTTCGTCGCGGTGCTCGGTCATGACCTCCGAAATCCGCTCGCCGCCATCAAGGCGGGCCTTTCGATCCTCTCCCGCACGAAACTCGACGAAAAAGCGAAAGACGTTCTCGGCCACCTGAACCACAGCACGAACCGCATGGGCGAGTTGATCGAGAACCTCCTCGATCTCGCGAGGGGACGCCTCGGCGGAGGCCTGCCGATCCGCCCGGTGCCGACCGAGCTCGGCGACGTGCTGCATCAGGTGGTGCGTGAGATCGAGGACGCGCGCCCGAACCGCATTTTCAATGTCGAGGTCGACATCCCGGGTCCGGTTACGGCCGATCCTCACCGCATCGGCCAGCTCGTCTCCAATCTCGTATCGAATGCCGTCAAGCATGGCGCGGCCGACACGCCGGTCTTCGTCTCAGGCGTCGTCGAAGACGGCCATCTGATCGTCACGGTCGCGAACGAAGGGCATCCGATACCGCCGTCGAAGCTGAAAAAGATCTTCGAGCCCTTCAATGCGCTCGAAACACGCAGCGGAAAAGAAGGGCTAGGTCTCGGTCTCTACATCGCATCCGAAATCAGCCGGGCCCACGGCGGCACGCTCACCGTGTCGTCCACGGAAAAGGAAACGCGCTTTACGTTCAGAACGCCCGTTTCCAAGCGGGAGTAAATGCGGAGCCGCGCGACCGCGCACCAGCTCGCGCGTCCATACGCGACCCACAATTCCTTACAAAAACATTCTTCTTTGTGCCGAGGAATTTTTCCCGTTTTTCGATGCATGTCGCAACGATGCGCGACACACGGCGTTTGATGCGCACAACAATAAGAAAAGGAGCGCACCGACATGCCGATGCATGCTGCAAGCGTACGTGCCGCCGCGACCGCCACCCTCGCACTATCCATGATTATATCCGGCGCCGCGATGCAAGACGCACAAGCGCAGTCTCCGCTGGAAGCCGTCGAAGGCGCGGAGAAAGGCGAGCTGAAAAATCCTCACAGCGGCGATGCGGCTGCAGTCGAAGAAGGCCATAAGCTCTACATGGCCGCAGGCTGCAACGGTTGTCATGGCGGGACGGGCGGCGGGGGCATGGGCCCGCCGCTCTCCAACCAGGTCTGGATCTACGGCGACGACGACGACACGCTGTTCCGCCTCATTACGCTCGGCTCCGACGACCTCCAGGCCGCCGGCTACAGCCGCATCGGAACAGAGAATGTCGTCGGACCGATGCCGCACGCGAAGGACATCGTGAAATCCGCCGACGACATGTGGAAGATCATCACCTGGATCAAATCGCTGCACGAAGGCTGAGCGTCGAGGCCATGAGCGCGTCAGGCCCTTGGCCCATCTTTTGAGGACGCCATCTAGCCCCGCCTGCAGGACCGGATATAACACGTCCGGTTCCGCGGCGTGCGCGCGGCGCACTCGATCAACGCGCGGCTGCGCGCATAGGACTTGCTGCTGTTGTGCCAACCCATTCCCCAGGATCCGGTGCTGCTCGATGCTCGGCATACCCACCGGGCATCGGCTTGAGAGGTCGGCATCGACACGAATAGAACGGATGCAACGCCCAAGATCGAAAGCACACGCATTGCTCTTCTCCTTGTAATGGAATTAAAAAAGATCCGAAACGGTGCCGGCGTGCCGAGCAATCGGGCGCCGAACCTCGTTCGTACGAGTACAAACAAAAATTTGTCGCATGATGCTGTTCCTTAGGGAACCCGCGTGATCCGCGAGAGGGCGCCCGATGACCTCTGATCGGCTGAACGTGCCGGCGTATCTCGCCCGGATCGGCTACACCGGCTCCGTCGCTCCCACGCACGAAACGCTGGCAACGCTGCAGCGCCAGCACATCTCTGCCATCCCCTTCGAGACGCTCGCCATGGTTTTGCGCGAGCCCGTACGGCTCGACCTCGCGTCGCTGCAGCACAAAATTCTCGACCGAGGCCGCGGCGGCTACTGCTTCGAGCTGAACCTGCTGTTTCTCAACCTCCTGCGCACCCTCGGCTTCGACGCGCACGGCCTCACTGGCCGCGTCGTGATGAACACGCCTGCGGGCGTCGTTCCGGCGCGCACGCACGTGCTGATCCTCGTCACCATCGACGGCACGCGCTACATCGCGGACGTCGGCTTCGGCGGCATGACGCCGACCGCGCCGCTCCTCCTCGACACGGAGGAGGAACAGACGACCCTCAACGAGCCCTATCACCTCGTCCGAAGCGGCGAGACATACGCCCTCACGGCCCGCGTCGACGACGACTGGCGCCGCTTCTACGTCTTCGACCTCGCACGGCCCGCCGACATCGATTTCGAAGTCGGCAACTGGTACGTGTCCACGCATCCCTCCTCGCCGTTTCGAGACCGCCTGCTCGTCGCCCGCTCCGAGCCCGGCATCCGCCACACGCTGCGCGGCGCCGAATACGCCATCCACCGCTTAGGGCGCGCGAGCGAGCGCCGCCGGATCGAATCTCCCGACGCATTGGTCGAGCTTCTGCAGAGCACATTCCGCATTGCGCTCCCCGGGCATCCTGGCCTCCACGACGCGCTCGGCAACGCCCTGGCGGCACCCCCGGCCTGAATGCCCGGCATCCTTCTTGGGATCTTGGGTCTCGACCCTTGCCGCGCCGCGCCCCGCCGTGTAGGGCAGGAGCCTGGAAACCCACGAACGGGAGGCGCGCCAGATGTCACGGCCGCTCATCATCGCTCCCTCGATCCTGTCGGCAGACTTCGCGCGCCTCGGCGCCGAGGTCGCGGACGTGGATGCGGCAGGGGCGGACTGGATCCACCTCGACGTGATGGACGGCCACTTCGTGCCCAACATCACTTTCGGCCCGCCGGTCATCTCCGCCATCCGCGAAAGTTCGAAGAAGACCTTCGATTGCCACCTGATGATCGCTCCCGCCGATCCCTACATCGAAGCCTTTGCCAAGGCGGGCGCGGAGATCGTCACCGTCCACGCCGAAGCCGGTCCCCATCTCGACCGCTCATTGCAGGCGATCCGCGCCATGGGTTGCCGCGCGGGCGTCTCGCTCAATCCCGGCACGCATGAGAGCACGATCGAGCACATCCTCGACCGCGTCGATCTCGTGCTCTTGATGACGGTGAACCCCGGCTTCGGCGGACAGGCGTTCATTTCCGCTCAACTCGAAAAGATCCGCAGCGTGCGCCGGATGATCGGCGATCGCCCGATCGACCTCGAGGTCGACGGCGGCGTCACGCCCGAGACGGCCCCTCTCGTCGTCGAAGCCGGCGCCAACGTGCTCGTCGCGGGCTCCGCGGTCTTCAAAGGCGGAACGAAGCAAAGCTACGCCGCCAACATCGCCGCCATCCGCAACGCGGCCGAGCAAGTCCGCGCGGCCAAGCCGGCAGCCTGAACCGCCTACGCATCCTTCGCCGTTCTCCGATGGGGACGCCGCGAACAAGAGACAGAGGGTTTCCATGTTCCCGCTTTCGCACATGCTGAAATCGTTCGTTCGAAAGGGCACGCTCAAGGTCATCGACGCCGAAGGCCGCGTGCACATCTTCGGCGGACGGGAGCCCGGCCCCGAGGTCACGATGCGCCTCACGGACCCGACGCTCTATCGCACGCTCTTCACCAACCCGGAGCTGGCAGCGGGCGAAGCCTACATGGACGGCCGGATGCGCTTCGAGGAGTCGACGCTGCGCGACTTCCTCACGCTGTTCTCGGTCAACCGCCTCTCGCTCGGCTCCTATCCGCTGCAGAAAGCGCTGCGCAAAGTCTCGCGCGGCCTGAAGCGCTTCCAGCAGGCCAACCCCATCGGCAAGGCACAGCAGAACGTCGCCCACCACTACGACATCGGCAACGAGTTCTACCGCCTCTTCCTCGATCGCGGCATGCAGTACTCCTGCGCCTACTTCACCAGCGACGACAACACGCTCGAGGAAGCCCAGCAGAACAAGCTGCGCCTCATCGCATCCAAGCTCGCGCTTGCGCCCGGCCAGAAGGTGCTCGACATCGGCTGCGGCTGGGGCGACATGCTGCTCTACCTCGCGCGGCTGCAGGATATCCAGGCCGTCGGCGTCACACTGTCAAAAGAGCAATGCAAGCTCGCCAACGAAAAGGCCAAGACGCTCGGCCTCGCCGACCGCGTGCGCTTCGAGCTGCGCGACTATCGCGACCTGAATGAACGCTTCGACCGCATCGTCTCCGTCGGCATGTTCGAGCACGTCGGCGTGCATCACTACGACGAGTTCTTCGCCAAGGTGAACGACCTCTTGACGGACGACGGCGTGATGCTGCTCCACTCCATCGGCCACATGAGCCCACCGGGCACGGCGAGCCCGTGGCTGCGCAAGTACATTTTCCCCGGCGCCTATTCGCCGGCGCTCTCGGAAGTCTTCACGCACGTGGAGCAGAACAGCCTGTGGGTGACGGATCTCGAGTTCCTGCGCGTCCATTACGCGAAGACGCTCGCCCATTGGGTCAGCCGCTTCGAGGCCAACCGTGCAAAAGTCGCGGAGATGTACGACGAGCGCTTCTGCCGGATGTGGGAGTTCTATCTGATCAGTTGCGAGATGATGTTCCGCACGGGCAGCCAGCTCGTCTTCCACATGCAGCTCTCGAAGAAGCGCGACGCTGTGCCGATCGTGCGCGACTACATGATCGACACCCAGCGCGATTATATGCGCCTCGAAGCCGAGCGCGGCATCACGCCGCCCGAGCCTCCGCCGTTTGCATAGCGACTGCCCTTCCCTCGAACGCGCCAGGAGACCGCGGACCGGCGCCATCGGAACTCCCCACGCGCGCCACACCATTGCCGTTGTGCGGTAAGGCAGGGCTCGGCACTGACGGAGCCGCGGTCCCGTTGGCGACGTGCCGGCAGCAGTTAGTGGCTCGTCTCCGATCCTTCGCCGACCGTTCTGAGCTGCCCCGCCACGATCTGCGCTTGCCATTCGGGATCAAGCGTGACGGACAGGATTGTCTGGCATTGGTCGCAGATGAACTGAAGGGCGGGGACCGTCGTTTTCATGACGTCTTCGCGGGCACGAAAAGGCACAACAACGATATTGGGTACGGCAGAGCACTTCGGGCATTTGCCTTGCATCGCAGTGTTTCCTGGTCAGCATTTTCATACACAAAAGAAAAAGGCCGTCCCCACGGGAACGGCCATCGATAGGGCGCCGAAAGGGCCTTATCAGGCGACTTAAGCAGCCGCGATATTGCCGACGCCGATCTTGCCCGAGCGGCGATCTTCCTGCGTATCGAACGAGACCTTCTGGCCCTCGTTGAGCCCCCGCATGCCTGCGCGCTCAAGCGCGCTGGCGTGGACGAACACGTCGTTGCTGCCGTCGTCCGGCGCAATAAAACCGTAGCCCTTTTGGTCGTTGTAGAATTTTACAGTGCCGATTTTCATAAATTTTCCGATGCTATTTTTCATGCTAACGAGCTGGCACACGCCGAAAGGCATGCGCCAGCTCTACATTCGATTTTTGGGAGGTTATTCCGGCCAAATTTCGATTGAAATAGAATAGGGTTTGCTTTGCGATATTGCAAGGGCTAATTGCGAAATTACCATTTATTTTGATAGAATTATTTTTGTTTTTCGCGCTTACGCTGCCGTCCTCTCGCAGGTGAGCTGCCCTTCCGAGGCCACTCTTTCGCAATTATCGGTTGCGGATTTAATACGATATTTCAGCTCGCCGCCTTCGATCGGCAGCAATTTCGAGACCCTGTACATCGATGAGCGGGACACGGCTCCCTTAGGGGGATGATAGGTCACGACTTGGCCGAGCTTGAAGGTGTGCGCAGACATTCCGTTCTCCGTTTTTTTCCGACGCTGCATGCCAATCTCGTCGAGGCGGCGTATTTTGTCCTTCAACGACGCCCGCACGGCGGGAGCCGCTCCGCTGAGGGATGCACCAACGGCGGCCTGCTGCAGCCAGAGCCTCGTCATGGCGACATCGAGCAGCCCTAGCGATTCAGGGCTGAAACCATCGGGATTTTTCTTGAAGGGCATGACGGTGCTCCAATTTACGGCGGGAGCACACGCATCTCTCAGTCATCGTCGCCAGTAGCGTCACAGATGATGGCGCCAACATGGACTTTTCAGCGTCAGGTGTCGATGAATTCTTTTCGAGCGGAGCCGCGCGCTCCAGAAATCGCTTACCGGCAAAGCAACGGCCCGCTACTGCCCCGCGCGTTCCGGCGCCGGCGGCACGCCGTCCCGCTCGCAGTGATAGGGCGGCGCCGCGACCCGGCTCCACACCTCCGTGGCGCCGAACAGCGGCAGGAACACATACCCCCGCACCTTGATCTGCGTCGGGCTCAGGATTTCCGCATAACCGCTGAAGCTCATGCCGAGATCGGGCACGTACACGTTGCCGCCGCCCCACGTCCCGTCCGCTTGCTTGGTGAAGCCCGTGATGACCTTCAGCCCGCACACCTGGCGGTTCTGCAAGGAGACCTCGGGATTGCGGAAATCCTTGAGCGGAAGTCGGTCAGGCCCGTAAGGCAACCGCAGCCAGACCACCTTTGCACACATTGCAGGTCCGCAGTTCTCGACCTGCAGCACGACCTCGCCGTCCGAATCGATCCAGTATCCGTCGAGGTCGGTAGCCGAGGCCGATCTGCCGCCCAACGCCGTGAGGATGAGCAAGGCAAGCGAAAGTGCGAAGCGGTGCATGAAACCTGTCCCCGTGCGCGCTAAAACCGGCGTTCCTGGCCCCGGAGCCACGGAACCAGTTCAAGGAGTGCCCCTGCCAACCGAACCGGTGCCGATATTGGCAAGTAACATGGTGTTGTAAAGGCAGGGCCATCCCCACCCCCTCACCACGGCGCGCCCGCCATGCTAAGCGAGCCGGATGATCGACACCACGCCTCCGCCTTCTCTACGGCGATTCGCACAAGCCTTGCCCATCGACGAGGCGCTGCCCGCGCTAACGGAGGCGCTCGCGGCCGGCTCGTCCGCCGTACTCGTCGCGCCGCCTGGAGCCGGTAAGACCACGCGCGTCCCTCTCGCGCTCGACGGCGCACCTTGGCTCGCGGGCGGCAAAATCCTCGTTCTGGAGCCGCGCCGCCTCGCCGCCCGCAACGCGGCAGCCCGCATGGCGGCAACGCTCGGTGAGCAAATCGGCGAAACCATCGGCATCCGCGCACGTCTGGAAACGCGCGTCTCGAAGAAAACCCGGATCGAGGTGCTCACCGAAGGCGTGTTCACCCGGCTCATTCTCGATGACCCGGCGCTCGAAGGCATCGGCGCCGTTCTCTTCGACGAGTTCCACGAGCGTTCGCTCGAAGCGGATCTCGGCCTTGCGCTCGCCCGCGACGCGCAAACGAGCCTGCGCCCCGACCTGCGCCTCCTCGTCATGTCGGCGACACTCGCCGCCGAACCCGTCGCGCGCCTCCTCGGCGGCGCGCCCGTCGTCACCAGCGAAGGACGGAGCTTCCCCGTCGAAACGCGCTATCTCGGCCGCGACCCGACGCGGCGCCTCGACGACAGGGTAACGGACGCCATTATGCGCGCGCTGCGCGCCGAATCCGGCTCGATCCTCGCATTTCTTCCCGGCCAGGGCGAAATCCGCCGCACCGCCGAGCGTCTCGGCGAACGCCTCGCCCCCGAGGATACGATCGTCGCGCCCCTCTACGGCGCCCTCGACCGCCGCGAGCAGGACCAGGCCATCGCGCCGGCCCCGCCCGGCACACGCAAGATCGTGCTCGCGACCGCGATTGCCGAAACTTCGCTGACCATCGAGGGCATCCGCGTCGTGGTCGATTGCGGCGTCGCCCGGGTGCCGCGGTACGATCCCGACGTGGGCGTCACCCGCCTCGCGACGGTCCGCGTCTCCCGCGCCTCCGCCGATCAGCGCCGCGGCCGCGCCGGACGCCTCGGCCCAGGCGTCTGCTATCGCCTCTGGGACGAAGCGGAAACCGCGAGCCTGCCGGCTTTTGCAGAGCCCGAAATCCGCTCCGCCGACCTCGCGCCGCTTTTGCTCGATTGCGCCGACTGGGGCGTCACCGATCCGCAAACGCTCTGCTGGCTCGACCCGCCGGCGCCGGCGGCCCTCGACGCGGCGCGCGAGGAGCTCGAAGCCCTCGGCGCGCTCGATGCGGACGGCCGTCTCACTGGCACCGGCCGCAATCTCCGCGCCCTGCCGCTTCCGCCCCGCCTTTCCGCCATGCTCATGGCAGCCGCACGGCTAGGCGCCGAGCGCCATGCGGCCGAGATCGCCGCCATCCTCGCGGAGCGCGGCCTCGGCGGCAAAGGTCCCAATCTCGATCAGCGCCTCGAAGCCTTCCGGCGCGACCGCACACCCCGCGCGGCCGACATGCGCCGCCTTGCCGAGGGCTGGGCGAAAATCGCGCGGTCTGCACCCACCGCGCCGCGTTTCGAAGCGGACAAGGCCGAACCGCCCTCCTCGGCGGCTCTGCTAGCTCTCGCCTATCCCGAACGCATCGCCAAAGCCCGCGGCGCCAACGGCCAATACCTGCTCGCCAACGGTCGGGGCGCATCTCTGGACACGGCCGAGCCGCTCGCCCGGGTCCCGTTCCTCGTCATTGCAGAAATGCAGGGCACAGCCGCCGCGACGCGCATCCTTCTGGCCGCGGAAACGAGCGAGACCGAAGTCCTGCGCCTCGCCCGCGACCGCGTCTCCGAGCGCGACGAGATCGTCTTCGACACGTCCACCGCCGCCATCCGCGCCCGGCGCATCCGCCGCCTCGACGCCATGACGCTGTCGAGCGAGCCACGCGCGCCGGTGCCGGGTCCGGAAGCCGAGGCCGCCCTCGCACAGGGGCTGGCGAGCCTCGGCGCCCAGCGCCTGCCCTGGAGCAAACACCAGCTGCAGCTCCGCGAGCGCGTCAACTTTCTCAGAAGCGCAGCAAAGGACGACACGTGGCCCGATCTCTCGGATGCCGCGCTCACGGAAGCGCTTTCCGATTGGTTCGGCCCCTACCTCGCCGGGAAAACGCGCCTCGCGGATATCTCAGCCGACGATCTCGGCCAGGCGCTCGATGGTCTCGTTCGCTGGCCGCTCAAGCAGCGCCTGGATGCGGAAGCGCCGACGCACTTCGAGGCCCCGACGGGGCAACGCCACGCCATCGACTACGAAGGGCCCGGCGCCCCCGCCCTCCATATCCGCGTGCAGGAACTCTACGGCCTGACCCGGCACCCCGCGCTCGCGGGAGGCCGCCTGCCCCTCACGTTGCATCTGCTCTCGCCCGCCCATCGTCCGATCCAGGTCACACGGGACCTGCCCGGATTCTGGAAAGGGTCTTGGCAGTCCGTTAAGGCGGAAATGAAAGGCCGCTATCCGCGCCACCCGTGGCCCGACGATCCGGCCCGGGCCGCTCCAACCACGCGCGCGAAGCCACGCGGCACGTAATGGACCTTCGGGTTTCCGAGCGTCAGGAAGAGCAGCTCAATGGCCAGCGGCGCGCCGATGGCGCTTGGGCTTTGCCTTGCCCCCGACCTCGCCCGACTCGGCAAGGGCGTTGACGCACGCCGGCCTGAGATCGCGCCCCACGCTGCGCATGCACTCCCGCACGCCTTTGCTGCCCACGGGATGCGCGCTGCAATACTCCATATAATCTGCGCGGCAATGCTTCCGTACATTTTGGCTATAGGCCTGCACCGCGGATGATGCTGCGACCGACAGCGCAACGAACGCGGCAACCCGGAGAACGTGCTGCATCGAAGTCTCCTGCATGGAGCAAAGCCGGATGATGCCGGCGCAAACCTTCTGCGCCCACACAGGGGAAACCTGCATGCGCCGCGGAAGTTTCCGAAACACCAGGAAAATCGTAGTGAATCTAGCAGGAAACGCGGGTTTGTGCGAGCCTGATTAGGCTTGCCCGGTTTGTCGTTACGGAAGTGTTGCCACGAAGCCCGTGTCAGCGTGGGTGCTGCCTGCTATAAGCCGCAAGTCGCACGAGTCGACGATTTGCTGTGCTGCACAACATCGTGTGCGATGCACGCTTCACCATCCAATGCGTCGAGGGGGAATACGATCGATGGTCCTGAAATCTCCTGGCATCCTGACCTTCATGCTTTCGGTCATTCTGACCGTGCTGGCCATTGTCACCTACATTTTCGGCGCCGCGATCCCGATCATCGCGGGCCACGAGATCTGGGTCCTGCTGGTCGCTCAATTCATCCTCGTTTTCGGATGCATCATGCGCGGGCTTTAGAACCGTTCCAGGCCTCGCATCTCTTCGCGGGCCCCGCGCCGAGATGCGGCGAAACCCAGCCCGTCCAATGTCAAGCCAAGCCTCCCGCCCGCGCTGTGCTTTTCTGTCGCGCGGCGTTCGGAACTCTGGCTCTGCCGGTCTTCGCTGCACACATTGAGCCCCATGATGATACGCAAATTGCAATCCGGCCCATTTGCCGAGCGCGCGCGCCGATCGGCGCGCGAGATCGCGCTGGCCTGCGCCCTGACCTTTGCGGCTTTCGTATTCGTAGTCGCGGCGGTCTATCGGAACGCGTCTGAGACGGCATCCATCCCGGCGCCTGCCGCTCAGGAAATCGAGGCCCAGCCCGTCGAAGGACAGGCCACGGCTCCCGGCGAGCCTCGTTGGACGACCAAAGACCTTTAGGTCGTCATCACCTCAGGCCCCATCGGCCTGAAGGGTGAGCCATAGCTCTCGAACGAGATCGAGCGTGATCGCGATTGAATCGCGATGGATCACGCTCTGACCAAGGTCACAGGCTCGGCACGGACGAGCCCTCTCACCGAATTTCCGACATAGACTGCGTCCGCTCGCGCAAGGTCGTCGAGCGTCAGCACGGCTTCAACGGCCTTCCCCTTCAGGATCAGGTCGCGGCGCAGAACCCCCGGCAGAAGACCGGATGAGAGCGGCGGCGTGAGAAGCCTTCCGTCGCGCTCGATGAAGATATTGGTCCGGCTGCCCTCGGCCAGTTCTCCCCGCTCGTTCAGGTAAAACACTTCGTCGGCGCCTTGGGTGTCCGCATAGTGCTGCCACTCGCGATCGTAGAGTTCGCGTCGCGTGGTCTTGTGGAACAGGAACGGATTGGCGCTGTCCACCCGCGTGTCAGAGATCGCATAGCGCATCGCCGCTTGCACCGGCTGCTCGGCAACGGTGACCGATACGGCGCCGTCTTCGGCCAGCAACAGCCGCACGCGGAGCCGCGCCTCCGTACGGCCCTCGACGGCGCGATCCAGCGCCTCCCGCACGGCCCTTTCGTCATGTGCGTAGCCGAAGTAGGCCGCCGACGCCTTGAGCCGCTCCAGATGCCCCTCGAGCAGCCAGAACCCCTTGCCCGCTTCGTAGAGCAGCGTCTCGATCAGCTCGAAGCTTTTGGGCGGATCGGTCAGGAACTTCATCTTGAGCAGGCACTCGGCGTATTCCTTCGCGCCGACGGAATCGTAGACGACCCCGGAGCCGATGCCCATCTCGCCCTGCCCGCCGCGGAAGATCACGGGCGTGCGGATCGCAACGTTGAACAGAGCCGCACCCGCGGGCGTGATATGGCCGATCGCGCCGCAATAGACGCCGCGCGGCTCCGTCTCGTAATCGCGGATCAATTCCATCGCGCGGATCTTCGGCGCGCCGATCACCGATCCCGGCGGGAAGATCGCGCGGACGAGATCGCCAAGCCCCAAGCCATCCTTCAGCGTCGCCTCCACGCCCGATGTCATCTGATGCAGCGTCCGGAACGTCTCGACGGTAAAGAGATCCGTCACGCCGACGCTGCCCACCTCCGCGATACGCCCGAGATCGTTGCGCATCAGGTCGACGATCATCAGGTTTTCGGCCCGCTGCTTCACGTCCGTCGCGAGCACGCGGCGCGCTTCCGCATCCGCTTCGGGCGTTCCCGCGCGCGGCGCCGTCCCCTTCATCGGCCGCGTGGAAACGACGCGTCCCTCTTTCTCGATGAACAGCTCCGGGCTCGCCGACAGCACGGTCACCTCTCCCGTATCGACGATCCCGGCATACGCCACGCGCTGGCGCCGGCGCATGTCGCGATAGAACGTCAGCGGCGAGCCTTCGAGCCGGAAGCGCGCCTTGAACGTGAGATTGAGCTGGTAGATATCGCCGGCACGGATTTTCTCCTGAACCGCGGCGAAACGCGTCTCGTACTCCTGCTGGTCCCATGCCGTCGCGACGGACGTGAACTGATACGAGCCGCTCTTCGTGTGCGTTCCGAGCCAGTGGTCGACCTCGGCCTCGCTCATCGCGCGCGGCGCATCGTAAAGCCCGAACCACAGGAGCGGCACGTTGCGCCCTTCCGGCAGGAGATCCCGGATCTTGGGCTCCAGCACATAGCCAAGCTCGTAGGCAAAAAATCCTGCCGCATGAAGCCCCTCGGCCGCCGCGGCTTCGAGCCGCGCAAGCGCCGGCCCGACCTCGTCCGGCGTCACCGCCGAGACGATCTCCTTCGGGTTGGAGAAGAGCAGCGTGGGGGCGCCCGTCCCGGCGCTGTTGTCGAGAAGAACGAACGTCTCCTCCAGCCGCGCCTCTGTGGTGGCATTGGCCCGCGTTCCGTCGACACGCTTGTGATCGGCTGCAGTCATGGGCAGAAAGTCTCGTCTCGGTTTAGAGTCAAACTCGAGCTTATACGAAAGATTCCGGCCCGTGGGTCGCCCAGAAACGCCTCAGGCCCGCGCATCCGGCACGCCGGATCGATGCCGCTGGGGAAGCGCATCGGGCGGGGCTTCACAAACGTGAAAATCGTGCTATAGACCTCGCCAAGAGCCGCCGCACGAGCGGCCTCTTCGAACGGGCCGGTCTTTTTGACGACCTTGGGCCCAGATCAAGCCCCAAGACCGCAAGGTTGGCCGGATCGTTCGATACGACGTGACGGGTGTCCCCATTTTCCGGGCGCCATGTCAGGTCGAAAGCGTGTGGTGACGCGGGATGGAGCAGCCCGGTAGCTCGTCAGGCTCATAACCTGAAGGTCGTAGGTTCAAATCCTACTCCCGCAACCAAACACAAAAGCCCGGCTTAGGCCGGGCTTTTTGCGTTCCGGACCCACGCGCCATCCTATCGCCCAGCGATCGAGTTAGCTCCGTTGGCAGAGCGCGATTGTCTGCCGCGCATCGCGCCCCATATCCTGATCGGCTGGCCTCGCTCGACGGCCGCCTCGCCCCATCAGCCGTATCCCATCGGCCCCAAGCGGAGACGCCCTCGTGACATCGCACATCCATTCCCTTTCGCGCCGACAGATCCTGACGCTTGCCGCAGCCTCCGGCATTACGCTCTCCGCGGCCACCATGGTCGGCGTATCCCCCAGCCGCGCCGATCAGCGCCTCAAGATCGGCACCATCGGCGCGGGCAATCTGGGCGGCGCCGTCGGCGCGCTCTGGATCAAGGCCGGCCACGAGGTCATGTTCTCCTCGCGCAATCCGGACAGCCTGAAGCCGCTCGTCGAGAAGCTTGGCCCTTCGGCCCACGCGGGTACGGTTGAGGACGCGATCCGCTTCGGCGAAGCCGCCGTCCTCCTCGCCATCCCTTACCAGTCCTATCCCGAAGCCGGCGCAGCGTATGCGGACGCGCTCAAAGGCAAGGTCGTGCTCGATGCGGGCAACGCCAACCGCAGCACGCTCTTCGAGGAAGCCACGCAGAACGGCATCGGCGTCACATCGGCGAAATATTTCCCCGGCGCGCGGATCGTACGCGCGTTCAACGCCGCCAACCATCGCATCTTCACGAGCAACGCCAACCGCCCGGCTCCGCGCATGGCCGTTCCCATTGCCGGCGACGACGCAGACGCCATCGCAGTGGCGAAGACGCTCGTCGATGCGGCAGGATTCGATCCCCTCGTCGTCGGCGGCCTCAAGGACGCCGACAAGTTCGCCATGGGCACCGAGGGCTTCGGGCATATCCTTTCCGCGACG
This sequence comes from Hyphomicrobium sp., assembly GCA_035445405.1. Taxonomy (GTDB): domain Bacteria; phylum Pseudomonadota; class Alphaproteobacteria; order Rhizobiales; family Hyphomicrobiaceae; genus Hyphomicrobium_C. Next base: position 6,575 of record DAOMQQ010000002.1, on the reverse strand, counting down.
GAGCTTGCCGAGAAACTCGGTGTCGAAGCGCCGGCCCCTAAGTAGTCGGCGCGATCTCCCACAGGCAAAGGCGATGCGTGCAACGGCATGCATCGCCTGCCTCGGATATGACGCACGCTCCAAGCGTTGACTCGGATCAAAGCTGCGTCACTATTCGCGTTTGTATGCGTTGAGGGATGGGCGACCGCCCGCGCCTGCGGGCCAGCGACGCGACAGGAGAGCAAAGCCGGGATGGGGCAGGACAACCGACCGACGATGGACGCCGAACCGCCCCATAACGCTCAGAAGTCCTGGCACACCGTCCCCGCAGAAGATGTTTTCGCTGCGCTCGACACCCAGCCGGGCGGCCTCTCGGCAGAGGATGCCGAAGGGCGCATCAAACGCCACGGCGAGAATGCGCTGCCCGAAGCCGCCGGCCGCCACCCGCTGTTGCGCTTCCTGCATCAGTTTCACAATACGCTGATCTACTTCCTGATCACCGCCGCCATCGCAGCGTGGGCGCTTGGCCACGCGGTCGACGCAGCCGTCATCCTCGCCGTCATCACCATCAATGCCATCGTCGGCTTCATCCAGGAGGGCAAGGCCGAAGAGGCACTCAACGCAATCCGTAACCTCATTTCGCCCAAAGCGTCCGTCATGCGCGACGGACACCGGACCACGCTGCCCGCCGCTCGGCTCGTGCCCGGAGACGTCGTGCTGCTGGAAGCAGGCGACCAGGTCTCCGCCGACCTCCGCCTCGTCCGCACACGCGGTCTCTTGATCGACGAGGCCGTGCTCACCGGAGAATCCGTCGCCTCCGAAAAGCAGGAAAGCCCCGTCGAGGCCGATGCTCCGCTCGGCGACCGGACCTGCATGGCGTATTCGGGCACGCTGGTCGCGGCAGGCCAGGGCACGGGCGTCGTCGTCGCGACGGGAACCGGCACGGAGATCGGCCGCATCAGCACGCTCATGGGCGAGGTCGAGAACCTGACGACGCCCCTCCTGCGCCAGATCAATCGCTTCGGCCGTCTCTTCACGCTGGTGACCTTCATCGGCGCCGCGCTCATGTTCGCGTTCGCAACGCTCGTACGCGGCGACGCGTGGGACTCCGCGCTCCTCGTCGTCGTGGCGCTGGCCGTCGCAGCCGTACCGGAAGGGCTCCCGGCCGTCATCACGATCACGCTCGCCATCGGCGTTCAGCGCATGGCGGCTCGCCACGCGATCATCCGCCGCCTGCCCGCCGTAGAAACGCTTGGCTCCACCTCCGTGATCTGCTCCGACAAGACGGGCACGCTGACGCGCAACGAGATGACCGCGCGGCGCATCGTCACCGCGGATCACGAGCTCGTCGTCGAAGGCGTGGGCTACGAGCCCGTCGGCTCGTTCCTGGTCGGGGCAGAAAAGATCGCCGCTCCACCGCCTGTCGCGAGCCACCTCGTGCGGTGCGCGGTGCTGTGCAACGACGCGCGCCTGCTCGAAAAGAGCGGCCAATGGCACGTCGAAGGCGACCCGATGGAAGGCGCGCTGGTGGCGCTTGCCATGAAAGCGGGCGTCGGCCCCGACGAGCACCGCCGCAACTGGGAGCGCATCGACGAAATCCCCTTCGATGCAGAGCACCGCTTCATGGCCTCCCTCCATCGCGTCCCGGAGGAAGACCACGTCATCTTCGTCAAGGGCGCGCCTGAGCGCCTGCTCGACATGTGCGACCGCGAAGCCCGCCACGCCGGCGACGCACCGCTCGACAGGGCCTACTGGACGGACCGCATCGCCGAGGCCGCCTCGGAGGGCGAGCGCGTGCTGGGCTTCGCTTCGAAACCGGCGACCGCGAGCAATCTCGAATTCAATCACGTGAAGGAGGGACTCGTCTTCCTCGGCCTCGCCGGCTTCATCGACCCGCCGCGCGAGGAAGCGATCCGAGCCATCGCCGAATGCCGCTCGGCCGGCATCTCGGTGAAGATGATCACGGGCGATCACGCTGCGACCGCGACCGCCATCGCCCATCAGCTCGGCCTCGCCGACGATCCCAAGGTCATCACCGGCGCCAAGCTCGAAGCCGTGGCCGACAAGGACCTCCCGCAAATTGCCGAGGAGACGACGGTCTTCGCCCGTACCAATCCCGAGCACAAGCTCAGGATCGTACGCGCCCTTCAGGCCGACGGCGACATCGTCGCCATGACCGGCGACGGCGTGAACGACGCCCCGGCTCTGAAACAGGCCGATGTCGGCATCGCTATGGGCCGCAAGGGCACGGAAGCCGCTAAGCAGGCCTCGCAGATGGTGCTCGTGGACGACAATTTCGCGACCATCGTCGCCGCCGTGCACGAGGGCCGCACCGTGTTCGACAATATCCAGAAAGTGATCGCGTGGACCATCCCCACCAACGGCGGATTGGCCATCGCGATCATCGCGGCCATGCTGCTCGGGCTGACCATCCCCGCCACGCCCGTCCAGATCCTCTGGATCAACATGATCACCACCGTAACCCTCGGCCTTGTTCTGGCCTTCGAGCCGTCCGAGCCCGGCGTCATGCAGCGTCCCCCGCGCAAGCCAGACGCCTCCCTGCTGACGGGCTTCCTCGTTTGGCGCATCGCGTTCGTATCGCTGCTGTTCGTTGCAGGCGCCTTCGGCACCTATGCCTGGGCTGTGGGCCGCGGCCTCGAGATCGAGACGGCCCGCACGATGGTCGTGAACGTGCTTGTCGTGCTGCAGATCTTCTATCTTTTCAACGTCCGCTTCCTGCACCAGTCATCGCTCACGCTCACCGGCGCGCTCGGCACCAAACCCGTTCTCATCGCTTTGACCGCCGTGGTTGTCGCCCAGTTTGCCTTCACCTACGCGCCGATCATGCAGGCCTTGTTCGACACCCGGCCGGTCTCCTTCGCGGATGGCCTGGTCATTCTCGGCACCGGCGTGCTGCTCATGATCATTCTCGAAGTGGAGAAAGTGCTTTTCCGCCGCTGGGGCTTCCTGGACGACGCAACGCCGCCGAGAGCGCCCGCCCGCGCCCTGTGACTGTCGGAGCAAAAAAGCGTGCTGCCTCACCCCGAGAGCGCCGCATTCCCGCAGGAAATGCCGTGCACGCGCACGTCCACCTCGCCGAGCGAAACGCCGAGTAATTCGAGAAGCGGCTGAAGGAGGCCGTCCAATGTCGCGGTCACGGGCGTCAGCAAGCCGATCACGATGCTCTTGATCGCACCTGTCGAGAGGCCGAGACCGAGCCCCGCGATCTCCACGTGCAGAGTAGCCGACTGCAGCAGACTGCCTGTGAGCGACGACACATGGTCCCGCACGGAGACGGTCTTCACCTCGCGCGCATCGACATCGCGCTGCGTAAAGCGAAGGTCGTCGCCGACGGCATGGCTCATCTCGGCAGAAGCTCGGGCCGTGACCGTAACGAGCGGCGCTTGGACGATGTTGCCGCGCGGCACGCCACCGCCGGAGTTGAACGCCGCAAGTCCGGCCGCCGGCACATCCCCGATCCACGCTTTCACGACAGCCGGGCGCGCGGTAACGACCGCCTGCGCGTTGTCCCCCGACCCACCTTGGCACGTTACCGATTTGAGGCGCGCCTCCGCGCGTGCAAGCTCGATGTAAATCGGCAGGCGCACGCGAGCACCCAAAAGCAGACCCGTCCCGCCGACCTCCGCGACGAGCCGAAGCCGCGTCTGCGCCGTCCGCACCGTCGCCCCCGCCTGCCCTGTCGTCACCCAGCCCGAATGTTGCGCGGGTTCCCCGATCGCGACATCGAGCGTGAGAGCAAGAAGTCCGGGAACATGGGTCCCGAGGTTGATGGCGACTTGCCGATTCCCGTTGGCGAGCTGGGCCGCCGCGGTCACGAGCGACAGAGCGTCGAGCCCGGCGCCGAGGCCCGGATGCGCAGGCCCCACCTCTGCATGCGCAAGCGGTCCGAGATCGACGAGCGCATTGAGCGGCACGGTCAGCGAGGCATCGGCGCGCGACGCGAGCGTCGTCACGACGGACGCCGCCGTCGTATCGCCTTGCGCCTGGGCAGCCGTCGCAACAGCCCTCAAGACCTGGCCGATGCCGACGTCCGCATCGAGCACGTCGCCGTAGGTTCCCGCTGTGATGTCGAGTTCCGTCGCCAGCGCCGAGAGAAAATCCAGCAAACGCACGTCGGCGTTGACGAGCGCCTCGTAGTCCATCACCGAGAGCGAGATGTTGCCGCCGAGAAGCGCCCCCAGAATGGCGTTGGCGAGCCCACCGCGCACGGCGAGAAGCCGGCTTCCGATGGAGAACGTCGCGCGCGCATCCGTGCTGCCGATCGCCGAAACGGAAATCTCCGGCTCCGCCATGAAGGATTTAGCAAAGTAAAGGTGTCCCGGCGCAGCCACGTCGAGACGCACGGCATTGAACGGCTCTTGCCCTGCCACGAAGCGGTCGCCCGGCGCGAGCGTGCGATCCCGTTCGTAGCGCCCTTTCACAACCGAGAGCGCGCGAACCGCCCCGAATCCGTTTGCAGCGAGCGTTGCCCTCGCCGCCGCTTCCGCCCGCTCGAGATCGCCCGCCGCCGCAACCGCCGCCAGATCCACGGCGCCCTGCATGGTTCGCCGTTCGAGATAGAGCGACCCGACATCGATGGCGAGAGCGCAGAGACTGACCGCAACCATGAGAAAGAACGCAAGCACGACCCCGATGGAGCCGGCCGTGTCGGAAAGCAGGCAGCGCACCTGACAACGTGTCATGACGAGATCTCCTCAATATCCGCCGCGTTTCACGACGGCTGCACGCTCGATGATTTTGCTCGGCAAGGGCACGAGGCCCGAAAGCACCCAGATCGGGAGATCGCCGGAATCGAAAACAACACGCACCTCGAATTGCGAGGGATCCGCGGGGAGCGACGCGGCGGAGACCGAGATGCGGTCGAGAGTGAGCAGAGGATAGGATCCGCCGCCCGCGGCAACATGTGCACGCGCGATCGACACCCGCTCGGCTTCGTCGAGACCGCCGACCGACGCACGTGCCGCATCGGCCGCGAGCTGCTGAACGGAATGTGCCGCGCCGAAATAGACGCCGTAGGCCAACAGGCCCATGAAGAAGACGAGCGCCACCGGAAAAATGAGCGCGAACTCGACGGCGATGGAACCGCACTGGGCGCTGCCGAACCGGCGAAACGAGACGTTGCGTGCACCTGACATCGCTTTGGTCCTCTCGAAGATCAGGACCGCAAGCCTACAAGTGCGACGGTGAATTACGCGTAACGCATACGCACGGCGACAGAGGGAATCGACGAATACGATGAGCGGCGTGCTAAAAAACGAAAGGTCGTCCTTCGAAGGATAGCGTCCGTCTTACTCTCTGCGTCTTACAAACTATGCGTCCGAAAACGCACTCGATCGAATGGAAATATGCAAACGATGTCCCTCAGCTATAGCGAACGAGATAGCATTCGCCGCGCATGAAGCAGCGCGCCACCCGCCATTCGAGAACATCGTCGTGATCGGAAAAAATCACCCGATCCAGCCGCAAGAGCGGAGTGTTCTCCGCCACGCCCAGCGCCTCTGCATCCTCGGCGTCCGCAAGCGCGATATCCACGCGCTCGTCGGCGTGTCCGAGAAGGATGGAATTGAGCTGAGCCAGCGCCGAAAGACGGTAGCTCCCGAAATCCTCCGGCAAACGGCCGAAGAACTTTGCGGGTAGAAGGCACGTCTCGATCATGAACGCTTCGTTCTTGTGCTCACGCACCCGGTCCACCCGGATCAGCTCGTCGCCACGACGCACGCCGAGCCGCCCGGCCTCTTCGGCTGTCGCCTCCACGCGTGAAATCGCGCGCGCCCGCTTTTGACCGCTGATCCGCTGCCCTTCGAAATTGTGGAACGACGAAAACGGAAACGTGGTCTCGGCGGCGTGGTCGTTGACGAACGTACCGCGACCCTGGCGCCGCGTTACGATGCGCTCCACCTCCATGAGATCGAGCGCTTTGCGCACGGTGCCGATGCTGATCCCGAGTTGCTGCGCGAGTTGCGTTTCGTTCGGCAACGTCGATCCGGGCTTCCAATGTCCGACGACGATCCGCTGAACCAGCACATCGCGCACCTGCAGATAAAGCGGCCGTGCCGCGAGACGCGTCTCGAGATCTGGCATTCATCCCCCCAAGCTTCAGCAATGAACCGCAGGAGACCGCACGTATGCAGAATGCCCCCATACGGATCGTAAAAACTCCGAGCGTGTGCCCGACAAAAAAACTGTAGGGGTGCGAATACTTTTATGCAACCATAAATTGTATTTCTCGCCACAACTCCGCATAAGGGCTGGGGAAAATCCCGAAACAGTCAATGAACGCACGACATCTGACAGCGCTTAGAACAATGTGTTTTGTGAGATAGAGAAATCGCGCCACGATACCGCCGGTGCGCACGCTCTGATTGCATGCCGCGGAAGAAAGGGCCGTTATCTGCGGATCGCCTGAATGCTCGTAAGCAGGTCCTGGCCGAACCCGACGATGCCCGTATCCCCGAGAAGAAGCGACGGGATCGATGGCGCTTGCTGCGGGTTCTTGATGTCGTAAAGCGCGGAGAAGCGAGAAATGAATTTCTCGACCTTCGCGGGATCTTTGAAGTCGGCGAAATCGAGCCGGC
>DAOMQQ010000001.1:0-77430 GCA_035445405.1 Hyphomicrobium sp. | reverse complement strand
GGCTCGATGGACTGCGCGACGCCGCAGATGTTCGAGATCGTGGCGGTGGGCGCAATCGCCATGACGTTGGAATTTCGCATTCCGACGGTGCGGACGCGCTCACGCAGGGGCGACCAGTCGAGCGTGGACGAGGTCTCGATGCGGAGATCGTCACCGCGCGCGTCGCTCAAGAGAGAAAGCGAGTCGATCGGCAGAATGCCGCGGCTCCAGAGCGAACCGTCGAACGAGGGATAGCGGCCGCGCTCTTCCGCGAGATCGGCCGAAGCCGAGATGGCATGGTAGCTGATCGCTTCCATGCTGGTGTCGGCGAAGGCGACGGCGTCTTCCGACGCATAAGCGATTTTCAGCGTGTGGAGCGCGTCCTGGAAGCCCATGAGGCCGAGGCCGACCGGGCGATGGCGCAGGTTGGAACGGCGCGCTTCCGGGATGGTGTAGAAGTTGATGTCGATCACGTTGTCGAGCATCCGCATCGCCGTTTTCACCGTGCGCGCGAGCCGGTCGCGGTCGAGGCCTTTTGCCGTCACGTGGTTGGCAAGGTTGATCGAGCCCAGGTTGCAGACTGCCACCTCGTCGTTCGAGGTGTTGAGCGTGATCTCGGTGCAAAGGTTGGACGAGTGCACGACGCCGGTGTGCTGCTGCGGCGAGCGCAGGTTGCACGGGTCCTTGAACGTGATCCACGGATGCCCGGTCTCGAACAGCATGGTCAGCATGCGCCGCCACAGATCGACCGCGCGGACACGCCGCGCAATCTTGAGCTCCATGCGCTCGGCCTTGGCTTCGTACTCCGCATAGCGCTCGGCGAAGGCGCGGCCGTAGAGGTCGTGCAGCTCGGGCACCTCGTCGGGCGAGAACAACGTCCAGTGGCTGTCCTCGGCGACGCGCTGCATGAACAGGTCCGGAATCCAGTGGGCAGTGTTCATGTCGTGCGTGCGGCGGCGGTCGTCGCCGGTGTTCTTCCTGAGGTCGAGGAACTCCTCGATGTCGATGTGCCAGGTTTCGAGGTAGGCGCAGACGGCGCCCTTGCGCTTGCCGCCCTGGTTGACGGCAATCGCCGTGTCGTTCGCGACCTTCAGGAACGGCACCACGCCCTGGCTCTCGCCATTGGTGCCCTTGATGTGCGCGCCGAGGCCGCGCACACGCGTCCAGTCGTTGCCGAGGCCGCCGGAATATTTGGCGAGCAGGGCGTTGTCTTTGATGGCCTTGAAGATGCCGTCGAGGTCGTCCGCGACGGTCGTGAGGAAGCACGACGAAAGCTGCGCGCGGGGCGTTCCCGCGTTGAACAGCGTCGGCGTCGAGCACATGAAGTCGAACGACGAGATGAGGTCGTAGAACTCGATGGCCTTCGCCTCGCGGTCGATCTCGCGGAGCGCGAGCCCCATCGCGACGCGCATGAAAAACGCCTGCGGCAGCTCGAAACGGATTCCGCGCGTCTGCAGGAAGTAGCGGTCGTAGAGCGTCTGAAGGCCGAGGAACTGGAAATTCATATCGCGCTCGGGCTTGAGGGCCTGGCCGAGACGGTCGAGATCGAAGCGAGCAAGCTCGGGGTCGAGCAGTTCGGCTGCGATGCCTTTCGCGACGTAGGCGCGGAAGTAGTCGGGATAGCGTTCGGCCATCTCCGCCTGGCTCGCGCGCTCGGTGCGGCCTGCGACGAACGAGAGGGCTTCCTCGCGAAGCTGATCCATCAGCAAGCGGGCCGAGACCTCGCTGTAGGCGGGCTCCGTCTCGATCAGCGTGCGGGCCGCGAGGATCGGTGCCAGCGTCAGCTCGTGGGCGGCGATGCCATCGTAGAGGTTGCGGTAGGTCTCGGCGAGCACGTCCTCGGCTTTCGTCTCGGCCAGGCCGTCGCAGGCTTCGCGCACGATCAGCGAGAGGCGCTGATGATCGAGGGGGCTGAGAGATCCGTCGCGTGCCTTGACGTTAAGCGCGGGCTGGTCGGGCTGCTTGTCGTGCGCGGCGGCTGCGGCGCGTTCCTGGGCGCGCGCTTCGCGATAGAGGACGTAGGCGCGGGCCACTTTGTGATGCTCGCCGCGCATGAGGACGAGCTCGACCTGATCCTGGATGTCCTCGATGTGGAACGTGCGGCCGTGGTCGCCCTGACGGGTCAGCGCGGAGACGATTTGCGCGGCGAGATCTTCGACGATCTCGTGCACGCGGCGGGACGCGGCTGCACGTCCGCCCTCGACGGCGAGAAACGCCTTCGTCAGTGCAACGGTGATTTTGCTGGGATCGAACGGCGTGACGCTGCCGTTGCGGCGGATCACCTGCAGCCCCGGTATCGAGACTGTCTTGGTGGCGCTGCCGTCGGAGGCGGACCCTGCGCTGGAGCTTCTGGCTTCAATTGCGATGGACATCGGCAAACCCCTTGGAGGAAAGGGGGCTTGGGCCGAATGGGGACGCGCATTCGAGCCACTGCGCATGCAGAGGCTTTAGAATACCACCCACCGGGACACCCCGCCCGAGGACGAACAAATCTTCGTCACAGGCAGGTCTCCTGGCTCGCAGGTCATTGTCGTCTGTCTGGCCTTCCCGGTGCCGCGCACCAGTGACCGCTTTCGACAGACAACTCGCTGCTTACAGTTGCGGGGGCAGCCCCGGGGTTGCTCGTATCTTCCTTGAAGGCGAGCGCACCGGGTTCCCTCTTAGCGCCGAGCGGTTTCGCCCAGCGACCCATGACGTCTCCATAACGACCGATTCTCTGGAGAGCGCCAAGCGCGCGACCGCAACATCTTGCGCTTTTTGCGACGGTTTCGCGTGTTGCAGCGTAGATGTTGTGGTTATCGGGTATGGCGTGAAAAGACAGGTTGACACCTACCTGTCCTCACGCCGCGCGCGTGGCGAAGCGTGCGTTGCCGCGCTGTTTGCCTAACTTTGCGAACGTTGCGGTGTGAATTCGCGAAGCCCGCGAAATCAAGCGAGCGCTGAGGCGTGTCCGGCATCCAGGATGACGATGCCGTCGCTGTCGGCGATGACGGCGTCGTTCTCCGTGACCTGAATGCCGGCGAGGTCGACGGGGATGTGTGCGGTTCCTTCCCCGCGGCGCGTCGATCGTCTCGGACTCGCGCCAATCGCCTTGATGCCGATGTCGAGGCCGGCCAGGACGGCCGTATCGCGCACGCATCCGAAGACCACGATGCCGGCCCAGCCGTTCGCCACCGCATCCTGCGCGATCCTGTCGCCCAGGAGCGCGCAGCGTGTGCTGCCTCCGCCGTCCACGACGAGGACACGCCCGTGTCCGGGCGTCGCGAGCAACTCCTTCACACGGGAATTGTCCTCGAAGCATTTCACCGTGACGGCGCGTCCGTGGAAGGCTGTGCGGCTCCCGAAGTCACGAAAGACGGGCGAGGGGATGCGGGCGTTCTCGCCGTGCTCGTCCGAGAGATCGCAGGTGCTCAATGCCATCGGGCGTCCTTTCGTGTCAGTCATGCAACCGGATACGGCGTGAAGCGCCGTTCGTTTTCGTCGATGGCGGTGCGCCGTCCGATGGCCGGGAATGCCCGCTGCGGACAGGCGGGCCGCTCGCAGATTTTGCACCCTGCGCCGATGGGAACGGCGGCGGATTGATCCTTGAGGTCGAGGCCCTTCGCGTAGACGAGGCGGTGCGCGTGGCTCATGTCGCATCCGAGGCCGATGGCGAACGTCTTCGACGGGGCGCCGTAGCCGCCCTGGCCGCGCGAGACGGTGCGCGCGATCCAGAGGTACGTGCGCCCGTCCGGCATCGTGGCGAGCTGGGTGAGGATGCGGCCCGGCATCGAGAAGGCTTCGTAAACGTTCCAGAGGGGGCAGGATCCGCCGACGCGGGAGAAGTGAAAATCGGTTGCCGACTGGCGCTTCGAGATGTTGCCAGCACGATCCACGCGCACGAAGAAAAACGGCACGCCCCGTGCGTTGGCGCGCTGGAGCGTGCTCAAGCGATGGCAGATGGTTTCGAAGCCGACGCCGAAGCGCTGGCTCAGCAGCTCGATGTCGTAGCCGAGCCGTTCCGCCGCTTCGAAAAAGCGTCGGTAAGGCATGATCAAAGCGCCTGCGAAGTGATTGGCGAGGCCGATGCGGGCAAGGCGATGGGTTTCCTCGCTGCCGGATGCGGCCTCCTTGGCGAGCTTGTCGATCACATCACCCATTTCGAGATAGGCGAGCTGGGTCGCCATCTCGAACGCGAGCTGTCCCGGCATGAGGGTGGAGGAGAGGCGAAGCACGCGGGCGGGCGCTTCGAAACTGCGCTGGACATGGGTCTGCTCGCTCGGCGCCTCGATCACGACCTGGATCCGCAGCCGTTCGCTCAGATAGCGCTTGAGGCCCGTGACGCAATCTCCGACCGTGAGGCGCGCGGTCGCGAACAGTTTCTCGGCGGCTTCGTCCAATTCCGCGAAATAGTTGTGATGCGCGTAGAAGTAGTCGCGCACCTGCTCGAAGGGCATCAACTGCGCGGGCGCCTGCTCCTCCGCCCCGACGCCGAGGCGCATCGCGAGCGCATCCGCGCGCTCGGATGCCTGACGCAGGCGGCGATGCTGCTTGACGATTGCGCGCCCTACGGCGGGCATGTTGGACGCGATCTCACGAATTTCGGTCAGCGCAATTTCCTCGTCGAGGCCGGGATCGGCCAGCACGTCGCGCAGATCCGCAATGAGGCGCGCCTCCTCGTCCTCCGAGAAAAGCTGCACGTCGATGCCGAACACGGCGTTGATCTTGAGCAGGATCGGGACGGTAAGCGGGCGCTGGTTCTTCTCGAGCTGGTTGAGGTAGCTCGCGGAGAGATCGAGCGCGCGCGCGAGGGCAACCTGTGTCAGGCCGCGCTCTTCCCTGAGGCGCCTCAGGCGCACGCCCATGAACGCTTTTCGCATCGATGGCCTCATTCGCAATATTTGCAAATTTGCAATGCCGGCTTCGCGAATCTCCGCTTTTTCAGGAGTTTATCGCGATCCAGTTCTGCGGATAATGCGAATATTGGAATTTGGCAAGCACGGATCAGCCATGACGAAGCGGCCCACCTTCGACGATCTCATTCCGAACGCCGCGTCCGGCCGGTTCGACGGCATCCAGCGTCCCTACACCGCTGCGGACGTTCTGCGGCTGCGCGGCTCCATGCCGATCCGTCAGACGATCGCCGAGCATGGCGCGAACCGCCTCTGGCGGCTGCTGGCGTCGGAGCCCTATGTCCATGCGCTCGGTGCGGTCACCGGCAACCAGGCGATGCAGATGGTGCGCGCGGGCCTCAAGGCGATCTACCTTTCCGGTTGGCAGGTCGCGGCCGACGCCAACACGGCGTCCGCTATGTATCCCGACCAGAGCCTCTATCCGGCGAACGCGGGCCCCGAGCTTGCGCGGCGCATTAACTGCACGCTGCAGCGCGCCGACCAGATCGAGCACGCCGAAGGCCGGAAGAGCGTCGAGACCTGGTTTGCGCCGATCGTTGCGGATGCGGAAGCGGGCTTCGGCGGTCCGCTCAACGCGTTCGAGATCATGAAGGCCTATATCGAGGCGGGCGTCGCGGGCGTGCACTTCGAGGACCAGCTCGCGTCGGAAAAGAAGTGCGGCCATCTCGGCGGCAAGGTGCTGATCCCGACCGCGGCGCACATCCGCAACCTCGTCGCCGCGCGGCTTGCGGCCGACGTCATGGGCGTGCCGACGGTGATCGTGGCGCGGACGGATGCCGAATCCGCCAAGCTCATCACCTCCGACATCGACGAGCGTGACCGCGCGTTCATCGTGGCCGGTGCGCGGACGCCGGAAGGCTTCTACACGCTGAGGAACGGCGTGGATGCGTGCATCGCGCGCGGGCTCGCCTACGCGCCCTACGCCGATGTCCTGTGGTGGGAAACGTCGACGCCCAACCTCAAGGATGCGGCGCGCTTTGCGGATGCCATCCATCGCGAGTTCCCGGGCAAGTTGCTCGCCTACAATTGCTCGCCGTCGTTCAACTGGAAATCCAAGCTCGACGACGTGTCCATCGCCCGCTTCCACAAGGAGATCGCGGCCATGGGCTACAAGTTCCAGTTCGTGACGCTCGCCGGCTTCCATCAGCTCAACTACGGCATGTTCGAGCTCGCGCGCGGGTATCGCGACCGCGGCATGGCGGCCTACTCCGAGCTGCAGCAGGCCGAGTTCGCGGCCGAAGCCAACGGCTACACGGCAACGCGCCATCAGCGAGAGGTCGGCACGGGCTACTTCGATGCCGTGTCGCTCGCCATCAGCGGCGGGGCTTCGTCGACGACGGCAATGTCCGAGTCCACCGAAAGAACCCAGTTCCAGTCAGCCGCCGAATAGGAGGTGCACCATGCCCCGACCCGACAGCTCAAACACCGGAGAGAGCCCCATGCGATCCGCAGATGTCATTGCCATTTCAGAACCTTTCAACGGGCCGCGAACGGCCGATGCCGACACGCTGATCCGCAAGGTCGCGGACACTCTGCATCGCCTCAACCAGCAGATCACCACGGCCGTCGATGCGGGTGTCACGATCGAGCTGATGCGGGGATCGCGCTTCCACAATGGGCGCGGGCAGTGGGGCGACCAGATGATCCCGATCGTTCGCGTCGCGGAAACGGTGCGTGAGGGCGATCGGGAGTAGACCATGACCGCTTGCGATCTCTCGGAGACCCGCTTCGTCGAAATCGTGTTCCCCGAGCAGGCCAATCATTACGGCACTCTGTTCGGGGGTACGGCGTTGAACCTTATGAGCAAGGCAGCGGCCATCGCGGCCGCGAGGCGGGCTGGGACGAGCGTCGTCATGGCCTCGTCGGACAAGGTCGATTTTCATCTGCCGGTGGCCGTCGGCCAGCTTGTCGAGCTTTGCGCGCGCGTCGAGCGCGTGGGGCGGAGCTCGATGACGGTGAACGTGAAGGTCATCGCCGAGACCATTGGCAAGCAGGACCGCAAGCTCGCCATGCAGGGGCGCTTCGAAATGGTTGCGGTGGACGGCGACGGCCGTCCGACGCCGATTGCCCAATCTGCAGACAACACCTAGATTCAACAAAGGGTATCGACATGATCCAGGCTGCCAATCTCGGCTTCCCGCGCATCGGCATCAAGAGAGAGCTCAAGAAAGCCACGGAAAGCTATTGGAAGGGCGAGATCGATTACGCGGCGCTTCGGAATGCGGGCGCCGAGCTGCGTCGGCGCCATTGGGAGGTTCAGAAAGACGCCGGCATCGACGTTATCCCCTCGAACGATTTTTCGTTCTACGACCAGATGCTGGATACGGTCGCGATGGTCGGCGCGGTTCCGCCGCGCTTCCGGGCTCCGCAAGAGGGTGTTCGGGTTGCGGCCACGCATCAGACCGCGAGCGCGTATGCCGTGATGGCGGACGTGGCTGAGCTTTCGGGCAACGATGCGGCGTCTGTCGATTTCGAGACCTACTTCGCCATGGCGCGCGGTTCGGACGCCGCCCCCGCAATGGAAATGACGAAGTGGTTCGATACGAACTATCACTACATCGTGCCGGAGTTCCACGAGGGGCAGACGTTCCGCCTCGCTTCGACGAAGGCGCTCGACGAGTTCAAGGAGGCGAAAGCGCTCGGGATCCATACGCGTCCGGTTCTGATCGGGCCGGTGACATTCCTGTCGCTCGGCAAGGCGAAGGATCCGAACCTCGATCCTTTGAGTCTGCTCGATGGGTTGCTTCCGATTTACGCCGAGGTGCTGGCGTCGCTCGCGGCAGCCGGCGCGGACTGGGTGCAAATCGACGAGCCGATCCTGGCGCTCGACCTCAAGGATGGCCAGAAGGCGGCTCTTGCAGCGGCCTATGCGGCGCTGTCGTCTACGGGCGTCAAGATCCTCATCGCGACCTATTTCGACGGACTTCGTAGCAACCTCGATGTCGTGCGTGGGCTTCCTGTCGACGGGCTGCACGTCGACCTCGTTCGTGCGTCTCAGCAACTCGACGAGGTGCTCAATGCGTGGCCATGGGAACGTGTGCTGTCGCTTGGCGTGATCGACGGGCGCAACATCTGGCGTGCGGATCTGGCAAAGGCGTTCGAAAAAGTCGAAAGGGCGATTGCGGCGCGCGGCAAGGGCGGGGTGCAGATTGCGCCGTCCTGCTCGCTGATCCATGCGCCTGTGGATCTCGATGCGGAGCAGAGGCTCGATGCGGAGCTCAAGTCATGGCTCGCGTACGCGCGCCAGAAGCTGATCGAGGTTGCCGCGCTCACGACGGCGGCGATGAAATGCAAGGATGCCGCCGCGCAGGCCTTTGCGGAGAGCGCCGCGGCCGTCTCCTCTCGCGCGGCGTCGCCACGGATCAACAACCCCGCGGTGAAGGCGCGCACGGCCGCGGTGGCCGAGAAGGATCTCGACCGCGGGGCCTCGTTCAAGTCGCGCCAGATCCAGCAGAGGGCGCGCCTCAATCTGCCGGCGTTCCCGACTACGACCATCGGCTCGTTCCCGCAGACGGATTCCGTGCGCAAGGCGCGTGCCGCCTTCAAGCGGGGCGATCTCGATGCCTCGTCCTATGACGCCTTGCTCAAGTCTGCGACCGAGGATGCCGTACGGAAACAGGAAGAACTCGGAATCGACGTGCTCGTTCATGGAGAGTTCGAGCGCAACGACATGGTGGAGTATTTCGGGGAGCAATTGTCGGGCTTTGCCTTCACTCAGAACGGATGGGTGCAGTCGTACGGCTCGCGCTACGTCAAGCCCCCGATCATCTTCGGCGACGTCTCGCGGCCGCATCCGATGACGGTTCAGTGGTCGAGCTACGCACAGTCTCTGACGAAGAAGCCGATGAAGGGAATGCTTACGGGGCCGGTGACGATCCTCCAGTGGTCGTTCGTGCGCGACGACCAGCCGCGCTCGGAGACCTGCAGGCAGATCGCGCTCGCGATCCGGGACGAGGTCGCCGATCTCGAACGCGCCGGATTGCCGATCATCCAGATCGACGAGCCGGCCCTGCGGGAAGGGCTTCCGCTCCGCCACTCCGACTGGGACGCCTATCTTGCGTGGGCCGTCGATTGCTTCCGGCTGGCAGCCGCCGGTGCCGGACCTGAGACGCAGATCCACACGCACATGTGCTACTGCGAGTTCAACGACATCATGCCGTCGATTGCCGCCCTCGATGCGGATGTGATCTCGATCGAGACGTCACGGTCGGACATGGAGCTGCTCGAGAGCTTCTCGGACTTCAAATATCCGAACGAGATCGGGCCGGGCGTCTATGACATCCATTCTCCGCGCTGCCCGCATACGCGCGACATGTCCACGCTTCTCGGCAAGGCACGCGAGCATCTCGCGCCGGATCAGATCTGGGTCAATCCGGATTGCGGCCTGAAGACGCGGCGATGGGAAGAGGTGCTGCCCGCGTTGAAGAACATGGTGGCTGCGGCGCGGGAGGCGCGCGGCGGCTAGAGCGTGATCATTTTCGATCGAATCGGGATCACGCTCTATCTCTTTGGTGAGACCGATGATTCACGCTTCAGGCTAATAGGACCTGAAACGATTATGGTCTAAGGGGACGCGTCGTCCCGGGCAGCGTGCGGAAACGAGTGCCGGCGATGCTGTCGCCGGCACTGTTTCATGCGGCCGTCTGCTTTGCGCCCGCCTGCATCTCCAGCGGCGTATCGGCCGACGGCGTGCGCTGGGGGCGGCCCAGATAGTAGCCCTGCGCCTCGTCGCATCCTTCGCCACGCAACGTCTGAAGCTGCTGATCGGTCTCCACGCCCTCCGCAAGAACCTTGACGTCGAGGCTCTTGCCGAGCGCGAGCACGGCGCGGACGATCGCCATCGACTGAGCGTCCCTGGCGAGGCCGCTGGTAAAGGATCTGTCGATCTTGATCTTGTCGAAGGGAAACAGCCTCAACGTTTCGAGGGAGGAATAGCCGACGCCGAAATCGTCGATGGCGACCCGAATGCCGAGAGCGCGCAGCTTGCGGAAGATATGGAGCGCCCGCGTTTTGTCCTTCACGATGGCTGTTTCGGTGATCTCGAGCTCGAGGCGGCTCGGCGCAAAGCTTGTCTCGACCAGAATACCGTGGACGACCTCCGCGAAATCGGCGCGCTGCAACTGTACGCCGGAGACGTTGACCGCAATCTTGTGAGGATGCGCCCAGGAGCCTGCCTCGCGGCATGCGGTGCGTAGCACCCATTCGCCGATTTCGCAGATCGAGCCGGTTTCCTCGGCGATCGGGATGAAGTCGGCGGGCGAGACCATGCCGCGCATCGGATGGCGCCACCTGAGCAGGACCTCGTAACCCGTGATGCTGCCGTTGGCGACGGAGCCCTGCACTTGGTAATGCAGAAGGAGCTCCTCGTTTGCGATGGCTGTCCGCAGGTCCGACGCGATGAGCGAGCGCTCGCGCGCGGCATCGTCCATCCGCTCCTCGTAGAAGCAGACGGCGCGCTGGGGATCGCCTTTAGCGCGATACATGGCCAGGTCGGCGTTGCTCACGAGGCGCGCCATGTCGTCGCCGTCCTCGGGATAGAGCGAGACGCCGATCGATCCGCCGAGGATCACCTGAATGTCGCCGAGCTCCAGCGAGCGGTTCAAGGCCGTCTCGATACGGGCGATGAAGTCGTGGACGTCTTCGAGGTGCTCGTAGCGTTTCAGGGCGGAGAATTCGTCGCCGCCGATGCGTGCGATGAATTCGTCGTTCTTCAAGAGCTGGCCGAGCGCATGGCCGACGTGCGCGATGACCCTGTCTCCGGCTTCATGTCCGTGCTGGTCGTTGATGGCCTTGAAACGGTCGAGGTCGATGCCGATCACGGCGAGACGCCCATCGTTCTCGCGAGCCAGCTCGATTTCGCGCGCCATGTGCGCATTGAAATGGACGCGGTTGGGAAGGCCGCTCAGCGAGTCGTTCATCGCCATGTGCTGGAGCTTTGCGATGTTCTCCTGGGCCGACATCTCGTCGATCAAATGGCTCGCGACGCCCGTGCCGATGATCATGAGCGCAACGCCGGCGACCGCGACGGCGAGAGCGTGGAACACCGACGTATTGTCGTTCTCCGACTGCCCCGCCATCGGGGTGATCTCCATGGCGGCCATGCCGGTGAAATGCAGGCCGACGATGGCAACCAGGAACAGAGCCGGTGCGATGATGTGGGATTGGCTGCGCGGCTGCCTCACAGCCTCGTCGAGAGCCATGGCCGCGAACGTCATGGCTATCAGCACGGACGCGACGATATAGGCCGGTGACCAGTCGATGAAGCCCGATACGTGATAGGCCATCATGCCAGTGTAATGCATGCAGGCGATGCTGAGGCCCGCGATGGCGCCACCGAGCGCGGGCGCGAACCGGCGATTTGCGGCGCTCGTGCCAAATCCGAGGCCGCAGCCGACGATGGCGATGACGAGCGACACGAAGGTCAGGATCGGATCGAAGGTGACGGGTGCTTTCACCTCGTAGGCGAGCATCGCGATGAAGTGCGTGCACCAGATGGCCGATCCGGCTGCGACGGCCGCGAGGAACGCCCAGCCGAAGACCTGGCGGCCGCTGCGGTTGCGCATGTGGCCGAACAAGCGGAAGGTGATGACGGCTCCCGCGACGCAGATGCCGGCCGCCAAGCTGACAAGCCACAGGTTGTGTTCCATCACGATGCAGGAAATGACGCGCATGGGGCCCCACAACAAAGCCGAAGCAGGGGGCACAATTCCGTGCAAACCACCCAGTTGACAGGCGAAAATAAGCGGAAACTCCCAATGTCCAGTTAATCGCAGAGAGAAGTTGCGCGAAAAAGGCCGATAAATCAGGCGTCTGAGTAAGTAGCCGTCAGAATACGAACGACTTTGCGGAAGCTGTGCTCGCTGCCCTGTCGCGCGCAGTCGCATGGGCAACCGCAAAGGATGGGGCGGGATGACATCAAGTCGGCGTGGGCCGGATTTATTAGGGGATGGCGCTTCACGAAAAAGGACTGCTGATGGTCTCAGCGGTTGCGCGGCCCGTCACTTCTCCGTTCTTCCCGGCGGAAAGATCGCCTTCCAGTCCCTCTTCATATCCGTGACGATCCATCCCTTGGCGGTCGCCTCATCGAGCGCCTTGTCGAGCTTGCCGATGTGAGACGCGCGGTCATAAGCCCACTCACGCGCGGCATCGGTGTGGTGAACGAGGCCCATGAACCGCGCGCTGCTGCCCGCTGCCGTGTACTGGAGCATCTGCAGATCTCCGTCCGAATTGCCGAACGCCAGGATGGGTCGCCGCCCGATAAAGCGATTGATGCCGACGGGTTTGCCGGGACCGTCGTCGACGAACTCGACCTTGGCTTCCTTTAGGAGATGGGGCCTGCCGTCGGCTTCGGTCTCGAATGTCACAACACCGGATGAGCCGATCACCTGCTCGGGCGGGATACCGTACACCCGCTCCGCAAAGCGGCGCATGAACTCGACGCCGCCACCCGAGACGATGAAGGTCTTGAAGCCGTTGTCGCGCAGATGCGCGAGCAGCTCCAGCATCGGCTGATAGACAAGAGAGGTGTATGGCCGCCGGAGCGTGGGATGCCGTGCGCTCGTCAGCCAGTCATCCACGATCTCACCGAAGTGCTCAGTGGTGATGCCGGCGTGGGTTGCCGCCAGGATCTCGAGTAGGCCGTGCTCGCCGGATGCGGCGACTGCCGTAAGGTCTCCCTCGAGAATGCCCTGGAAGGGCTGCTTTCCTATCCAGTCGGGATGTTCGGGCGCAAGCGCCGCGATGCGATCCATCGCGAAAGCGAGCTGGAAGTAAACCGGTTGCTCGGCCCACAGCGTGCCGTCGTTGTCGAACACGGCGATACGCTCGGCCGGGGCGACGAAGTCAGGGCCGCCCTCTTGCGTGACCCGCGCGACGAAATCGACGATCGCCTTCTTGGGTGTCGTATCGTGCCAGGATGGAAGCGGATCGGCCTGCGCGCTGGCAGCGAGCACGGCATAAGAAAGGAAAGCAAGAGAGGTGCGGAAGATCGATCGAAGCAGGGTCGGCATGTCAGGTCTCCGCTCCCATTGTCGGCTGCTTTGAACCCGCATTCTCGCGCTGACGTTCCCTGACCTCGGCGAGGTCGCGCTCCAAAAAGTAATTCAGCATCGTGCGGATCAGTGCGATCGCGCCGACACGTGCGACGGATTCCCAACTCGTCGTTATCGACGTCTCGATGATGTCGGCTGCGAGCTGAAACGTCAGCCCGGCGACGAGCCAGCGCGCGTAGCGCAGCCAGACGTCGCGCCGCTCGTGGCCTTTGCGCGAGGTCAGGAGAACGAGACATCCCGATACGAAGGCTTCGACGGTGCTATACACGATGATCAGCAGCGCCATCGCATCGATGAGCAGGATCGCCGTTCTCGTGAGCTCCGTCAGCCATTCCTCCATATCCAGGCCCTTACGTGACAGCGGTTGCGTGCGCGTCCACGCTGTCGAAAACCGCTTTCCAGTCCTGCTTCATGCTCACGACGGTGAAGCCGAATTCGTCTGCGCGATCGAGCGCCTCGGCGAGTGGGCTCAGCTTGAAATCGCGGTCATAGCCGAATTCCCGCTCCGTATCGTCATGGTGCAGCAACAGCGCGAGGCGCGGCCCGTCGCCGGACTTCGCGTAACGAAGCATCGCGAGATCGCCGTCGGAATTGCCGAAGGCAAAGATCGGACGCCGACCGATATGGAGACCGATATTCGAGACCTTCGCTTCGCGATCGTCGAAGCTGTTCAACTCCGCAAGCTTCATCAGCTCGATACGGTTACCCTCTACGGTCACGCGCGTCTTGACGCTCGACCCGATGACCTGCTCCGGGGGGATGCCGTAGACGTCCTCGGCAAAGCCTCGGATCAGGTCGATCCCGCCGCCGGACACAATGAACACTTTGAAGCCGTGCGCCGTGAGATGGCGCATCAGCTCGATCTGCGGCTGGAATACGCAATCCGTGAAAAGCCGCCCCAGCCGGGGATGGCGGGCCGTGGCGAGCCATGTCCGCACGATATCCCTGAAGGTGCTTTCGGTCGTGGCGGCGTGGGTCAGGAATGCGGTTTCGAAAACGGCTTGTTTTCCGAGGGCACGGATCGCCTCGATGTCGCGCTCGAGGAATGCCTTGAACGGCTGGCGTTCTCGCAGGCTCGGGTTCTTGGCGGCCAGAGCCTCGAGCCGATCCTGCGCAAAGAACACCTGGACCTGGAGCGGCTGCTCGCACCAGAGCGTGCCGTCGTTGTCGAAGACGGCGATGCGCTCCGGCGGAGGCACGAAGTCCGGACCGGTCGCAAGCGTCGCGCGGTCGATGAAATCCAGGATGGCGGATTTGACGGGGCCGGTCTTCCAGCTTGCGAGCGGGTCAGCCATGGCAAGTCCTGCCGAGGCTCGGAACGCATGTCCGGAATATGGCGATCTTCGACCAGATTGGCCTTGGATCGGCCGTCCTCCCATGCAACTCTAAAGCTGCGATAGGGATCTTTCGGGGGGAAGTCTCATGCCTCTTGACGGTACGTTTCGCGGCGAGGAGCCGCGCGGGCCTTGGTGTGCGAGCTGCAAGGCGCCGATCACCGAGAGCCAGCGCAGTGTGCGCATCCATTTCGACAGCGACCCGCACGGGTTTCGCGGCTTGACGGGCCAATACCACGAAGCGTGCAGCAAGCCGTTTCAATCGCTCGCGCACGTCGTGAACCTGAACTGGTTCGGCCGCTTCTAGACGGATCATTTCAGCCTCTCGAACGCGAATAGGCAGCGGATCGCTCCGCTGCCCGTCTCGTCTTCAGTCCGTCGCGCCGACGGTCTGCATTTTTTCAATCGCGTCGTCGATCGTGAAGCTGTTCGGTTTTTGAATTGGCGGGAAATCCGTAAAGGTCTCCGCCCATTTCTTTGCGATCATGTTGATCGTGAAGACAATGTAGTCGCGGCGTATGAACCATTCCCAGTACGTGTTCGACGTGATGTCGGCGAACTCGTAGGGATCGGTGCGCAGGTTGTAAAGCTTGGGAAGCCTCAATCGCGTGAACGGCTCCGCCCAGACCTGCAAGGTTCCCTTGCAGCGTTGCTCCATGAAGACAACCTTCCAGTTGTCGTAACGCAACGCGAGAATGTCGCCGTCGTCGCTGATATAGACGAACATCTTGCGCGGCGACTCTTTCTCTTGCCCAGTCAAATGCGGAAGCAGGTTGTAGCCATCGATGTGGTTCTTGTACGTGCGTCCGCAGGCCTGATAGCCCTTCTTGGCTTTCTCGGCGATGTCAGGCTCTCCGGCAATCGCCAGGAAGGTCGGAAGCCAGTCGTGATGCTGGATGATCTCTGTGGAGACCTGGCCGGCCTTGATCTTGCTTGGCCAGCGGACAAGCAACGGTATCCGAAACGCACCTTCCCAATTGGTATTCTTCTCCGAGCGGAATGGCGTCATGCCGCCGTCGGGCCACGAGTTGCGATGGGGGCCGTTGTCGGTCGAGTACTGCACCAACGTATCGTCAGCGATGCCAAGCTCGTCCAAGAGATCGAGCATCTCGCCGACATGCTTGTCATGGTCGATCATCGTGTCGTGATAGGGCGACTGCCAGCGGCCGGCCTGGCCGAGGCTTGCCTTCTTGGTGTGCGTATAGAGGTGCATGTGGGTGGTGTTGAGCCAGACGAACCACGGCTGGCCGGCGTCCTCGGCACGCTTTATGAAATCCTTCGCCGCCTTCACGAATTCTTCGTCGCAGGTTTCCATGCGCTTGCGCGTGAGCGGACCGGTATCCTTGATCTTCTGTTTTCCTACCCGACCCCAACGCGGCTCCTCGGTGGGATCGTCCTTGTCGGTCGCCCAGGAATGAATGACGCCGCGCGGCCCGTAGTTTTTACGGTAGTTCGGGAAATCCTTTTCCGGCGGATAGTCGTACATCTCCGGCTCTTCCTCGGCGTTCAAATGGTAGAGGTTGCCGAAGAACTCGTCGAAGCCGTGGTTGGTCGGCAGCATATGGTTGAGATCGCCAAGGTGGTTCTTGCCGAATTGCCCGGTCACGTAACCCTGGTTCTTCAGGGCACCTGCGATGGTCAGCGCTTTGTCCGTCATGCCGATGGGAGCGCCGGGGAAGCCGACCTTGGACAGGCCGGTGCGAAGCACGCTTTGTCCCGTGATGAAGGAGGATCTGCCGGCGGTGCAGGACTGCTCGCCGTAGCTGTCGGTAAACATCATGCCTTCTTTGGCGATGCGGTCGATGTTGGGCGTGCGATAGCCCATCAGGCCGTGGGAGTAGCAACTGAGGTTTGATATGCCGATGTCGTCGCCCCAGATGACGAGGATGTTCGGTTTGTCGGACTTGCCGCTCTTGCCGTTTCCGCCTTTCGGTGACTTTGCCATTATGCGTTACTCCGGGCTGTTTATGGTTCCTCACCCATTGATGTCTTGTTCCCCGTATCGTTTCGGCTTGGTGCTCAGTCTTTTTAGATCTGCATGCGTGCCTCCTGTCCCTCAACCAAACGGACCGACACGAAACACCATGCTGACGATGGCGAAGATGCCGATCAGCAGCAGGATGATCGCTGTGATGAGCGTGAGCGAGATGGGAAATTTGCTTTCGCCATGCACGAGGCCGTCGGCCACCATGGCCGTTCGTTCCTCGCGCAGATGCAGCATGAATTGCAGGTGATAGACGATCCCGCCGATCAGCATCACGATTCCGAGCGCAACCAACGTCACGCCGAAATTTCGGGCGGAACCTGCGTGCGTGATGACCGACTGATCGCGAAGCTTCTCGAAAACCTGGAAGATCGTGAAGCCGAAGCTGATCAGCGAGAGAGAGGTTCTGATGACCGACATCAGCGTGCGATCGGCGCTCATGCGGGTGCGCTGGAACGACATTCCCGTGCGGCGCGACGAAAGCTCGACGGATATGTCGTCGGGCGCGGATGCCCGCGACGTCCGCCCGGCCGGTATGGCATCGCTGCTCATTGCGCCGATCCTCCGGTCCTTGCGTTGAGCCACCAATGTGCGATCCGCGCGATGGGGCCGCGCAGAAGCAGGTAGGGAACAAAGGCGAGCGCCAGCGCAATCAGCACGGCCTCGCCCGGATAGAACGTGCCAAGCGCTTTGAGCTGGTAGATCGCGTCCATGCCGATCCCCAGCAGCATAATGCGCGCCGTCGCGACCCATCCCTCCCGCAGCCGTCCGGCACGCTTCTTGGGATCGTTGACGATGGTCCAGAAGTAGGGGGATCGGCCGAGCTGCGCGTCCCGGATGCCGTCATACGTCGCGGCGATGGCCGCCATCGCCGGCTGGAGAATGAACCGGAACGACATCGGGCCACCTGGCCGTCCGGTCAGATCCTGCCATTGACGCTGCAGAACCTCGCTCGAGACGCCGTACCAGACGGCGCCGAGAAAAACGAGAACCAGCACGATCAAAGCAACCGCCCACGACAGAGGGCTATGCTCGCGGTCGTCGCTGGTCCCGGCCATCATGTCTCCCTCCCGTTGCGCACGACGCATCGGAAGCCGACGTGACTTGTCGACGTGTCGATGGGCTCGGGATGGCGTGCAGCCGGTCGATAGCGGCGGCAATAGTTCGGAGCACAGAGATGCGAGCCGCCCTTGAGTACTTTGCGCGGGATCTTGATGCGCGGCTGACATGGATCGTAGCTCGCCTCGCGACGGCCGCCGCGTGGGTTCTCCGGAATGCAGCAGGCCTTCTCGGCATCGGCCGGATGCTTGGGCGCATACCAGTCGGTCGTCCACTCCCAGACGTTGCCGATCATGTCGTAGAGGCCGTAGCCGTTTTGCGGGAATGCGCGCACCGGCGACGTCCGCTCATAGCGGTCGAGCTTCAGGTTCTCGTACGGGAAGTTTCCCTGCCACGTGTTGGCCATGTGGCGCCCGCGGGGCGTGAACTCGTCGCCCCAGGCGAACTCGGCGCCGTCGAGGCCGCCGCGGGCGGCGAATTCCCATTCTGCTTCCGTCGGCAGCTCCTTTCCGGCCCAGGCCGCGTAGGCTTCGGCATCCCTGTAAGCGACGTGGACAACCGGATGGTCGTCGAGAGTCTTGATCCAGCTTCCGCGGCCGTACGGTTTGCGCCAGTGGGCTCCAAAGCGGAATTCCCACCACCTGCTCCAATCGCGCAGGTCGACCGCGCCCTGGGGAGGAGTGAAAACGAGGGAGCCGGCCTTCAGCATGTGCGGCAGCGCGCCCGGATAGTCCTCCGCCTTGGGCGCGATCTCCGCGAACGTCACGTAGCCGGTCGCTTCGACGAAGGCGCGGAACTGCGCGTTCGTCACCGGGGTCGCATCGATCCAGAAGCCGTCGACGGTGACGCGATGGACGGGGGCTTCTTCAGGATAGTGCGCGTTGGATCCCATGCGGAACGTTCCGCCCGGCACGAAAACCATGCCATCGCGCGCTCCTGGCTTGGCCGCCGACAATGCGGTGGATTCGCGGTCGGGCTTGAGAACGAGGTTCGCCATCGGGCTGTTTCCCAAAAGAAAAACAAGGCGCCGTTCCGTGAGTGGTCGAGGTGTTTTCAAAAAGACTACACGAAGTGGATTGACTGTCGTCGTCGTGCTGGAAACTCGGTTATTAAATATTTTTTCGGATCAGAAGTCGGGCTGCAGCAGTCGGGTGTTCAAGTGAGCTGGGAGCGCCCGTAAGTTCTTGTTCTTGCTGTGCTGTGTCGTCGATAGGAGTTTTGGAAAAGCTGTCCATGCGGGCTTTCAGCCGGAATTGGCGGCTCAAGTCTACGCACTTATCATAGCGATGACTCGGAAGCGGCAGCTCCGCAACGAGAAATTATAATTAAGACGCATTCTTTCCGAACTTGGAGTGCAACGCAGGTCCCGCAGTCGCGTAATAGAGTGCTATTGGGCCGGTCGTGCCAATTTAGCCACCTCGGCAATCTTTCCGTGTTTTACAATTCAGTCGCAATTTGATTCGCGTCGCGTGCGTTGCATCTGAAGCCAGAGACACGGCTGGTGATCATGATTCGGATTCGCGCTTTTCCCATCGCAGCATTGGCGATCCTCTCAGCTTTCACCTCGGAAACGCACGCAGCGGAAAACGCTGCAGGATTTTACCTTCTCGGCTCCAAGAGCGCCATGGCGGGCTATACGCCGCCGCCCGGCCTCTACGTTACGGATATCAACTACTACTACCGGGGCGACGCGCGAGCCGCCACCGCCGTGGGACGCGCCCTTCAGAACGTCGGAAGCATCACCGTGGAGGCCGACGTTGCGCTGGTCGGCGATGCGTACGTCCAGGCGCTGGTCGGCACCTGGATTGCGCCGGAGAAGGTGCTGGGCGGGAATGTCGGTTTCGGCATCATGGTGCCCGCAGGCTGGAAAAAATCCGACGTCGCACTCGACACGCTCACCACGGTCACGCTGCCGGGCGGAACCGTCGTCGGTCCCGGCTCGCACTTCGACATCGAGGACAGCACCACCGATTTCGGCGATCCGCTCTTGAGCGCGCTCATCGGCTGGCATAGCGGAAACTGGCACTGGAATTTCACCGCGCTGCTCAACGTTCCTATCGGCCCCTACGACGACGAGAGCTCCTCCAACATCTCTTTCAATCGTTGGGGACTCGACACGAGCGCGGCCATCACTTGGCTCGATGCTGCAAAAGGTCACGAGTTCTCGATTGCTGTGGGCTTTACGTTCAACGGGCAGAACCCGGCCGCGGACTATCGGACGGGAACCGAGTTCCACGTCGAATGGGCCCTGGTGCAGCACCTCTCGAAAACCTTCTCGGTCGGGCTCGCCGGGTATCACTATCAGCAGGTGACGGGCGACAGCGGCGCGGGGGCCGTGCTTGGCGATTTCAAGGGACGCGTGACTGCCCTCGGTCCAGTCCTCACCTACAGCTTTCAGCTTGGAAAGCTGCCGATCAGCACCGAATGGAAATACTTTCACGAGTTCGACACCAAGAACCGCGTCGAAGGTGACGGCGGGTTCCTGAATATCTCGATCCCTCTGGGGAATTGAGGGGACGTGCTTGCCTCGGGTCAGGCGGCGCCTGCGCACGTGTGTCGGCGACGACCGCTTCTACCTTGCGAGCGGTCGTCGGCCGCACTCTTCCTCATCGGACTTGCGTATTTTGGTGGGTGTGTTGGTCCGCATTCGGCTGCAACTGCAGCTCCGAAAGCGGAACGCGGCCATTCAAGATGAACGCAATCGACTCGAGGATGGTGGCATTCGTGTTCAAGTCGATGTTGGCCGGCGGCTTGCCGGTCTTCTCGAAGACGCCAGGGTGAAACCCGAAATCCTGAGCGCGGGCGTCCTTCCTCACGAGTTTCCACAACTCTTCCGAGTAGTCTGAGGGCCTTGCCGCGAACCAGAGAAATGCGGCCTTCGTATTGACGACACGGTTGTCGGCGGCGAACGATGGCGTGTTCCACCGCTTGTCGGTTTTGTAGGGATAAACCGTCCAGGCCGCCTCACCCTCGCGTGTCAGGTCCAACCCCTGGTATGTGAACCAAGGTTCCCGATCGATCGGCGTTTCGGAAACGCTCGTCAGCTTGCCAGTAGCCTTGTACCGCTCCTGCTGGCGCTTTTCGAGCACGTCGGCGATGACAACCGCGAACGGACTTGAGCCGACCTCTACAAGCTCGACCAGGCTCGGCTCGGTTGCAATGGGACCGATCTCGCCCAGCTCCTTGAGAAACGCGTTGCGTGCGGCCTCGTTCTTGTCGGGCGTCGCACCCTTATAGACGGCGGCGTGATCGATCGACCAAAAATCGTAGCCGCGAGAGACATAGAAGCGATAGATGTTCGATCGGGCTGGATAGAACTTTCCACCCTTGATGTCGTTCATGACGCCGTCGACGATCGTCTTGTCGAGGTTCCACCCCTTGAACAAGGACGCGGCATCGAACCGCTTGTTCGTCGCCTTGTCCAGAATGTGCAGCGCGATAAACAGGCGGCCGGTGTCGGTCGTATCGTAGCCGGCCTCGATGGATCGAGCCGTGCGGATGTCGCTGCGGAAGTTTGGAACCTTGAGGCCCTTCCGGGTGTAGGTGGCGCGTTTGATGAAGTCGAGGATGCTGGAGATCCGCTTTTCGAATGTTGCGTCGTCGATCAGATCGATGGCGCGTGCCGACAGCGTCGCGAGAACGATCGAGCCGACATCCCACATCGTGACGATGTCGTAGGAGCCGTAGGTTCCCTCTCCGGTCGGCCAAATGTTGGGAGGCGCGATTCCGGTTCGGCCGGCGCTCTTGCGTTCGAAGAATTTCCAGGCATGCGCCGCATCTTCTCGCAGGTCTGCCGCGATCTCATCGGAGACCTTCGCTTCGCCGTCGGCGTCGCTCGGTTTGGCCTGGGCCAGTGTTGGCGAGGCCAACGCGCAAAGTGCAAAAAACGACGCTGCGATGCCGAGTGAAAATGTGTTCACCACCGTTCGCTCCATAAAAATCGCTAGAAAAAGGACGATATTTTTCGCGTTTTTATACTTTTTTTGGGGAAGGGCTCCGTGAAAGGTGTGGGAAAGGTTAACTCACGCCTTAACAAGCGCGACGCGTCTCCCTATAGGCGAGGAAGGTGCAAAGGCGAGCCGAGCGAGTGGAATGGGGGACGCGAGTTCTGGACTAAGGTTTCGGCGGCTTCCCGTGGCGCTCACCGTTGTCTTGGCGGCTCTGTCGGCGGTGGTCGGAAGCGTCGCTCTCGTCACGCCGGACGCCATCAATGCCGTGTGGCGGTCGGACGACGCCTCGGTCAGGGATTTTTCGGCCGCTCATCTTTACGGGTACACGTCGGCTGCGCTGACCGCCTGTCCTTTGAAAGAAGGGCCGGCGTGGGGAGCTTTCGAGCGCACGCTCGCGGAAGAGCGGGCAAAAAATGCCTTGCTATCCGATGTTTCGGAGGGGTTCGCGACTTTCGATCGCGACGCCAGCACCCACGGGCTTTCGACCATCTGCGATCAGGCGCTGAATTTATACGGCACCGGAAATTCGGAGTTCGGATTCCTGCTTTCGACGTCGGCCGGAAGCGGGTATCCGGCTGCCCCGTTACGGAGCGGCTATTAACGTTTTGTACATGAGACGCTTGCGGACGGCTTCGCCCCCTGTTTCCTATTAAATATCTTTTAACCATCGGAAGAATGTACGTCTTCCGTTTTTCGAGTCCATTTGCGTGGCCGAGCGCCGTCACACGCCTGTGTTCTATGACCGCAAAGGGCGCAGGGGATATGTTGTGACATTCACAGCTCTCCTGGCCGCGGTCGTCACGGTCGCCGTCCTCGCCTGTCTCGCCGTCAGCCTCGCGACGCCTGCCGTGCTGCCGAAGCTCACGATGGCCATAGGACGAACGCTGTCGCACAGTCTGCCGTCGCTCTCTTTCACCAGCCTATCGCCTGCACTCGACCTCGAGCATTTGCGTAGCTCCGACGCCGAGGGCCGGCAGGTTCCGCGTCTCGCGTTCTACAACAGCTGGGACGAGAACGGCTTCTTCTCGCTCCGGACAAATTCGGGTTTGCTCGACGGGCTTCTTCCGGAATGGCTCCACACCAGCGGCGCGGACGGCGCGATTTCGCGCGATGATTCCCGAAAGGAATCGGAGACGCGCCTCTGGCTTCAAAAGAATGCGCGTCACCTGCGCATCATGCCGGTCATCAACAATTACGACCCGGTGCAAGGGGACTGGGATGGCGCTGCCATAGACGCAATGCTGGCGAGCGATTCCGCTCGTCAAACGCTGACAGAAAACATCTCCGCGTATCTGGCGGAAAAGCGCGACCATGGTGTCGTCGTCGATTTCAAAAAGATGAGCGACGGGAGCATCGCCGCGTTCATCGATTTCCTCGCCGAGCTCAAGGCGGCGCTTCTGCCTGCGGGGCGCAAGGTGCTCGTCGTTGCGCCGGCGTATGAAAAGCGATGGAACTTGTGGAAGCTCTCGAGTGCGGCCGATCAAGTCATTCTGCTCGCCTATGACCAGCACTGGGAAGGCGGCAGCGCGGGGCCGCTCGGTGCGCAAGGCTGGTTCGAGGCTCAACTCGACAGAGCCTTCGCAACCAACTCCGGAAACAAATTCATCGTCGCGATCGGCTCGTACGCCGTCGATTGGAATCACGATGGGTCCGCCCGGCGCATTTCGGTTCCGGAAGCGTGGGACATTCTGGAGGAGTCGAAGTCCGCTTTGCACTTCGAGGGGCAGAGCCTCAACCCGACATTCGGCTACATGTCGGGAAGCGAGGGGCGGCAGGTTTGGTTCCTCGACGGCGTCACGGGCTACAACCAGGTGGCTGCGGCGCTTGCGATGAAGCCCGGCGGTCTCGCGCTCTGGCGTCTCGGCACCGAAGATCCGACGATGTGGTCCAGCTTCGCGCGCGGCAAGATCGCGGAAGAGGGCGTTCTCGAGGATATCAAGTCGCTGCAGCCGAGCGGTGCGATCCTTCACAAGGGAGAAGGGGAGGTTCTCTCGGTTTCCGACAGGCATTCTGCCGGACGAAGGACGATCGAGTTTCAGAAAGAGTTCAACCTCATCGTCTCGCAGAAGGTGATAGAGCTGCCGAAGTCGCTCAGTCTGCACCGGTGGGGGCACAATTCAGGGAAGCTGCTTGCGCTCACCTTCGACGACGGGCCGTCGCGGCCGTTCACGCCCCGCATCCTCGATATTCTCAAAGACAAGGGCGTGAAGGCCACGTTCTTCGTCGTCGGCGCCAACGCAGCCCTCGAGTCGCGCCTTTTGAAGCGGATCTATGCCGAAGGTCACGACATCGGCAATCACACCTTCACGCATCCGAACCTGAGCTCGGTCGGCCCCACGCTGCTCGATCTCGAGCTCAACGCGACGCAGCGCATTCTGGAAGCGAAGATCGGCGTCGGCACGCGGTTGTTCCGCCCGCCGTTCAACAAGGATTCCGAACCCGAAGGTCGGAACGAGGCGCGCACGCTGATCAACTCGGCGGCGCTTGGCTACATTACGATCGGGCTCAAGATCGATCCCCTGGACTGGGCGCGGCCCGGGGTCGAGGAAATCATCGCGCGAACGGTCTCCTATGCGGATGCGCGCCGCGGCAGCGTCATCCTGCTGCACGACGGCGGGGGAGACCGTACGCAAACCGTCGACGCGCTGCCCGAGATCATCGACAGGCTTCATGCGCGCGGGTTCCGCTTCGTCACGGTGCACGAGCTTCTCGGCCTCAAGCGAGAGGAGGTGATGCCGCCGATCCATACGTCGACGACCTATACGGTGTCATTGAACAATGCGGGCTTCACCATTCTGAGCACCAGCACGAACCTCGTCGGCGTGCTGTTTTTCGTCTCCATCCTGCTCGGGATGGGCCGTCTTCTCCTGGTCAGTGCCGGCGCTATCGTGCAGCAGCGGCGGGTGCGCTCACGGCAGGCGTTGACGTGGGCTCCCCAGTCCCTGGCGGTGATCGTGCCGGCCTACAATGAAGAGAAGTGCATCGTCGATTCCGTGCATGCGCTCCTCGCCATGGACGGCTTCGCACCGGACATCCTCGTCGTCGACGATGGCTCGACCGACGACACGTACAATGTGGCGAAGGCCGCATTCATCGACGAGCCGCGCGTGAAGGTCTTCACCAAGGAGAACGGCGGCAAGGCGTCGGCGCTCAACCTCGGCCTGCAGTTGACGGAGGCGGAGATCATCGTTGCGATCGATGCCGATACGCGCCTCGATCGCGATGCCATCACGTGGATGGTGCGGCATTTCGGGGATCCGAAGGTCGGCGCGGTCGCGGGCTGTGTCGAGGTGGCCAACCAGGCGCGGCTCATCACGCGCTTCCAAGCTCTCGAGTACGTCATCAGCCAGAACCTCGACCGGCGGGCGTTCGAGGTCGTCAACGGCATCATCGTCGTGCCGGGCGCCATCGGAGCCTGGCGCCGCCAAGCGGTTCTCGATGTCGGCGCGTATGAGGAGGATACGCTCGCGGAGGACGCCGACCTCACGCTCAAGCTCGAGCGGGCGGGATGGCGTATCCTCACGGAGCCGAAGGCGTTCGCTCGCACGGAGGCGCCTCAAACCACCCGCCTGTTCCTGCGGCAACGCTTTCGCTGGATGTTCGGAATGCTTCAGGTTGCGTGGAAGCACCGGGAGGTCATTCGCCAGCGTGGCGTGGGGGGCGTTAAGTACCTGACGTTGCCGAATATTGTTTTCTTCCAATTTTTCTTTGCGCTGGTGGCGCCGGTCGTCGACGTGCTCCTCGTCGCCAGCCTCGCCCTCGACCTCATGCACTACCTGCAGCACGACGTGACCGGCCTGTCGCCTCGCACCAAGTCGTTGGCGTTCTATTGGGCGATATGGCAGGTGCTCGAATTCGGCGTGGCCATGCTCGCGTTCAGGCTGGACGGCCGGCGCATCCCTTGGAGCTTGCTACCGCTGCTCATTTTGCAGCGCTTCTGCTATCGGCAGCTCATTTATTATGTCGCCATAAAGAGTTTTGCGGCGGCAATTCGAGGGTCGCTGATCGGCTGGGACAAGCTGCCCAGGCAAGGATTTGGTGTTCAGCAAAATAAATCTGGAGATCCCTAGAAATGTTGCAGACGCGCCACTTTCCTTGATCCCGATTCATGATACCTAAGGGCATTGCCTCAGCATGCCTTTCTTTGTTTTGCGTTGGCAGAGCCTAGAAATCCGACGCAAAGGATAAGGCCCATGGCCATCAAGTCACCGCGCCCATTCTGGTCGACGTGTGTGGCGCTTAGCATCTCTGCTTTTGCTTCCGCCTCAGCATCTGCCCAAATCTTCGAGACGACGCCCCACACAGGGGCCACGTCGACGGTCGTTTTTTCGGGGATTGATTTTTCCAAAGACTCCTACGCCGGCTGGACGGGGCTTATCGTTTCGCTCGAGCGAGATCTTGGAAAGAGCGGGTTCATGTTTCGCGCAGTCGGCGTTCATGCGGGATATGAATACGATACGACGTTCGGCGCGACGCCTGCCGTTATCGACGGCGACGCTTGGATCGGCGACGTCATGATCGGCTATCAGGCCGTTCATCCTGCATTGCGCGCAGCCGCCTACATCGGCATCGAGTATCAGGATCACGACCTGACGCCCGACGATCCCAGCAACCGCGTCAACGGCGATGAAGCAGGGTTCAAAGTTGTGGGCGAACTCGAGTCGCCCTGGGATTCGCGCTTCTACTTCGGAGCCATCGGCGCCTATTCGACGGCCTACGACACGTATTGGACACGCGGCCGCCTCGGGCTCAGGCACGACGGCCTTTTGTTCGGCGTCGAGGGTGGCGCCAGCGGCAACGACGGCTACGACAATCAGCGACTGGGCGGCTTCTTCGAGTTTCCCGTGCCGATGGGACCTCTCACCGGCTACGTGGCGCTTCACGGTGGCTACCAGTTCGCAGACGAGGGCGAGGCCGGCCTTGGTGGCGGCCGCGGTGCTTATGGCGGCGTGGGCTATAGCTTCTCGTTCTAAGCGCGGTCGTTCTCGATTGGATTAGTCGCGACGGCGCGCAGCCGGTTCCGCACTTGGTATTTTGCGTCTGACCGCGAACGCTCGTGTTCGCCGTTCCCGATCCGGAGCCAGGCCGACGACAGCCTTGTCGTGGCCTCTCCTGGTAAGCGGTGCTATCTGATGCGGATCACGAGACTTCGGCGTCGAAGTCGTCGCTCTTGACGAAGACCGGCGGTACAAGTCCGGCATTGTGCGCGAGAAGATCCGACAGCGCGTCGACGCGTCCGACCGACTGCCGCCACACCTCTGCGGTCTCGCTGTTGGCGGGGTTTGCGAGCACATCCCGGCGCACCTTCAGGAACATGCGGAGGAATTCCTCTTCCGTGCCGTCTTTCGGTGATCCGACGGCTTTCTGCGCTCGCGCCGATATGGCTCCGAACGAATCCGGATCGTCGCCGCCGCCGTGCTGGAGGATCGTGTCGTAAAAGATGAGCCGGCCGACGGGGAGGGTGATGCCGATGGTGTCGGCTGCTTCCATGGCGGGATTGAAGTACAACCGATCGGCGGTCTCGTCGCACGCTTGCTCCAGAAGAGGCCCGCGGGCGAGCTCGCGACGCCATGCCCGCGCGAAGCCCGCGAGTTTTGCCGAGTCCGTTCCGGAGGCGTTCGGCGGGAGCAGCGGAAGAAACGGCGTCAGGCTGTTGGTGGATGCCAGCTCGGTGTAGCGCTCGATGATCCAACCGGCTTCCGGCTCGTTCGTTACAAATCCGTATTGCGTGATCGTGTAGCCGCGGCCGTCTCCCAGGTCTTCGATATAGCCGAAGTCGGGGCGCGGTGCGCCGACCTCGAAAATGTTTGAGATCGATTTGATCCTTTGGATCATGTCTGCATCGGGATGCTGCTGGCGTCCGACATTTTCGGGGTGCGGGGTCATCTCTGCTACTCGCCCAAGATTGCGGGAGACAATATGCGCGGTGGCAGCCGCAAGCGACAACGAGATTACGTGGCGACGATTAATGCGCGTGGCTTTTTTCGCGCGTCGCCGTACCGATGCTTCGGCAGTCATCCCCGCTCCGATCCGGCACCCGCTGCGCGCACGCGCCGGCCGCGTCTCGGAGACGTGGGCCGAACGCGCTGGGTACGCACACAGGGTTGCGAAGTCGGGCGACCTCGATAGTGGCCGTCGTTTTAGCTCGGGCGGTGCGGCCCGAGGCCGAACAACCGCGTTTCGAGCATGGCGCACTCTTTCGGCAAACCAAGTTGCCGAACGGCCCAGTCCACAGCTAACGATGATTTTCCTCAGCCCATGTGGAACGGGGGAGGGGAGGGCGCGTGTTGGCGCCGCCTGCGGGTGCCCTTGCGGAAGATCCCGGATGTCGCGATTGGCGGCGTATGACCGGCCGTAAGGCTACGGCCAAGAGCCGTTTCGGTTTTCGTGGAATCGCGGAACGGTTCTAAGTTTTTCCTTTATCGTGCTTCTTTTCGGACACTTCGCGCTGCATGGCTCCGCCATGACCCGGTTCCCACTTTTCCGGAAGCACTCTAGTTCGTGGGCTTTAACGCGCCTTCGAGGGCATTCACCAGCTTGGGGTTGGTTCTGATCGGCGGGTGAGCAAACTCGAACGCGCCCGAATTGCGGACGAACACGCCCATGGTGTCGCCATGGTATTCCCAGTACGCGTACGCGACGGTGTTTTTCTCGAGCAGTTCCAGGATGTCCTTGAGCCACGCCGCGCCGCCGCGCTTGCCTTTGAAGGCGGTTCCGATGAGGCCGAACTCCATCACCGACATGGGAACGTTATGCTTCGCGCCGAACTCGAGCGAGTCCTTCATTTTGTGCTCGAGAAGCTGTTTCGTGCGCCCGATGAATGCGGGCCGGGTTGCGCCATCGGGGTTCTTGTAGAAATCGATCTCGAGCTGGATGCGGCCCGTTTGCCTCGGATCTGACGGGCGTACGCCTCGTCCCTTCAATCGGCCGACGATCCGATAGCTATGGCCTGGAACGACGGCGAAGAAGTTGTCGTCGCTGCTCCAGCCCGAGATCCGGTTTTTCTCGGCGCCTGCAATGACGAGGCTGTTATCGTCGTTGAAGCCTGTCTCCCATGCGGTGCGAAACCTGCTGATGTCGCCGGTCTGGTCGGCCCATGGGTACCAGTGGAGAACACGCTCTTCGTCGAGGGGATCATGCGCCACCTCGCCCACGATCTTGCCCGTGCGGTCGTACTCGATCACCGTCACGTCATCGATGTGAACGGTTCCGTGCACAGGTCCGCGGGCGACAACGATCGGCAATCCTGCGACTGCGGTTCTGTCGGCGATGGTCACCCGTCCGCTGTCATAGAGCTGCCAATCGCTATCTCCGCTCACGACGGGGGACGTGGATATGCGCGCGTTGGGAATGAGAACCTGGCTGCCGGTCGGCAGCAGGACTTTCGGGTCGGGGTAACGTCCGCCATCGTCGGTGGGGCGATCGAGCCACTTTGCCGACTGGTGCGTGTACCGAATAGGTTCATAGAAGTGAAAATCATAGAGTGCGTTGGCGTCGTCGACGAGAAAATGCCGCTCGATGTCGTCGTCGGTGCCGTACTTTCCTTCCGTTCCGTACAGTGCGCCGACGATGATGACGTGGTTCTTGTCGACCTCGCGGATCGCTTTCACCAGCTTGGCCGCGAGGTCGCGCCACTGCTGTCCTGTTTCGTCCAGCGTCACCGGCTCATTGAGGATATCGAAGGCGGCGATCGCGTCCTTGTCCCGATATCTTGCGGCGATGTCCTTCCACATCTCGATGTTTTTTTGCTGGATCTTAGGATTGCGCCAGATGTCGAAATTCGTCGGTTTTGTCGGGTCCAGCCAGAAGCTGCCGATCGGCGTGTGAAGGTCGAGAATGAGAACTATTCCGTTCTCGCCCGCCATTTCGACATTGCGGTCGAGCCATCTGAAAAACGTCGTGCGATCTCGGTCGTACCAATCGCCCTTGAACGCAAACCTCACGGCGCCGAAGCCGAGAGCGCGCACCCGGCCGAAATCAGAGGAAAAATGATGAGGCGATTCAAGAAGGTCTGCCGGAGACAGATCCATGAAATAAAAGTTCGAGAAATTTACCGCTCTTAGCGTCAAGCGCTTGCCGTCACGCACAAGGTGGCGGCCTTCAACCTTGATGAAACTTGCCGGCCGATCGGGTGGATCGGCATGTGCGTCCGGGCTGGCCGCGAGGATGGCGAATAAAAGGATCAGGGCGGATAAAAGAACGGGACGCCTTTTCAAGCTTTCCTCCCGACAACGCAATGCGCAATTCCTATTCTATATATTACGCAAATGATCTTAGGTATTTGCCCGGGGATTTTTTCGATCCTTAAGGTAAAAGGCGCTGGCTGCTGACTGGGCGCCTCTTCAACCCGAGGGGTTCCGCGCAGGCATTCCGAAAGACCTGATCGCAGCCGGAAGCAAACTCGTCATCGGGCTCCTGCACGGCGATCCCCGGCTCACCGTCACAGGCCCAATCCACGCAGCGTGGAGCTTCCGATTCTGGTGCCGGTCGAGTAAGCCGAACGACGTCGGAAGGGGGGAAGTCGTCATCAATGACTGCACCGCTAGAACAGCCGCCGCCTGTTCACGGCTCCGGAGCCGCACCGGTACGCGAGGCTCGCCAATGGCGCCGCGCTTTAACCTACGCTGCCTGGATCGCCGTCCTCGTCGCGATATCGGCCATCCCATACGTCGTCTTCGATGGCGATTTCGGCCGCATCGCCGAGCAGGCGATGACCGAGGGCACGCCGCGTATCGCCGTGGCTGCGGTCGGGATCGTCCCCTTGGTGGCCGATCTTTTTCTCGTCATTCCGTCGGGGCTCGTCATCGCGCTCATGGCGGGGCTGCTGGGCGGCGTGAGTGCGGCGCTCGCAGGCGCGGCGGGACTCAGCCTGGCGTGTGCTCTCGGATACTGGATCGGGAAAAGCGTCGGCGAGGATTTTTCGGACGATGCCGCCGAAAAGCGGGAGTTCGGCTACGTCACCGGCCTCCTTCGCCGGCACGGCCTCGTGATGCTCGCAGCGTTCCGCCCTGTCCCGGTCCTCGGCGAGTTGTCCGTTATCGGTGCGGGGGCGCTTGGACTGCCGATGAAGAGCGTTCTCGCTACGACGACGCTCGCCAATATGGGCATATCGTCCGTCTATGCGGGCATCGGGTCGTTGGCCGGCGGCGGCTGGTCAGGCTTTACGCTGATCGTTGCGGCTTCGCCGGCCCTGCCGGGTGTATTGATGCTCCTGCCGCGGCAGGTGGGTCGCCGCGCCCCGTTCATGCGGAGGGCACGCAAATAGGGCGAGGGACCAACCCCGAGCGCCTCCTGAAAGGAATACTGCAGCGCGCGCCGGCTGACACCCAGTGTGCGGCAAGGGTCCGTGACGCTCAGGTATCCGTCGGGCGATGGCGTTCAGCTCAAAGACGAGGCAGAGTTGCTTCCGTCTGCTCTTCCGGCGTCGGGTCGCAGTTTTCTCATCGAGTCGGAGTGACTGACAATAGACGTTCCCACGCCTTCTCTATGGCGTGCACCCTACAACGCAGGCCACCTATAGACGCCGCGATCTCTCCGGAGAGCGATCCAACGTCTCAATGCCGTATGAGCGGATTTTGGGCAGGGCCGCTTGCTCTGCCCAGACCGGCTTACGCGCTATAGATCGTTTCCGCCGTCCATTCGCCTTTCGGCTGGCTGTGAAGCTGCCAGAACTGCTCAGCCACAGCTTCCGCGTTTTTCGAGCCCGGATCCACGAAGGTCGCGACGGTGACGGTTGCCACGTGCACGCCTTTCGCCTTGAAGGGTTCGAACAGGGCTTGGGCCAGCGCACGGATGCCGGCCTTGCCGATGCTGAGCGACAGGTAATCGGCGCTGGGCTGGAGTGCAAAGCCACCGCCCGTCAGCAGGATCGAGCCTGAGCCGCGCTCGAGCATTTTGGGAGCCACAGCTTGGGCGGCGACCTGCGCTCCACCGATATTGACCGCCAAATCGGAATTCAACGTCTCGCGCGGCTGCTCGCCGAGCGTGGCTTTGCGCATAGAAGCCGCGTTGTAATGCAGCACGTCGATCTGGCCGAACTGCTTTTCAACCTCGGCAACAAGCGCTGCTACGCTCGCCGGGTCGCTCGTGTCCACGGTGCGAACCTCGGCGTCGTACCCCTTGGCTTTGAGTTGATCGGCGAGCTGCCCGATCCTGCTCGTATTGCGGGCGCTCAGGATGATGCGGAACCCTTCCTTTGCGAACCGTTCGGCCGTGGCCAAGCCCATGCCCGGACCGGACCCGATACTGAGAAATGTCTTCATGTCGAATTGCTCCTCGACGTTTCGATGGCTTTAAGATAAGTCAGAACGAGAGTCGAATAATCGTGTTCGCGCGCATTTTACTCGTGCATATCATGCAAGAATTCCTGGACCGTGGAAGCCTGGAGCAGCTCGCGGCTTTCATCGCGGTGGCGGATACAGGCAGCTTTACAGAAGCCGCCAAGAGCCTCGGCCGCGATGCGTCGGTCATTTCGCGGCGAGTGAGCCAGCTCGAGCAGAAACTCGGCGTGCGCTTACTCTCGCGCACCACCCGGCGCGTCGCTCTCACCGAGGTCGGAGGGATTTATCATCGCCGCGTTCAAACCTTGCTTGACGAGCTGGCGGTCGCCAGTCGTGAGGCGAGCGAAGTCGCCGCAAGTCCCCAGGGCCTGCTCAGGATCTCCGCTCCTGTGACGTTCGGGCGGCAGTGGATTGCACCGCTCTTACCGTCCTTTATCGCGCGCCATCCGCTGATCCGTATCGATGTGAGGTTCTCCGATCGCTTGGTCGACGTGGTTGCCGACGGGTTCGACGTTGCGATACGGGTGGGCGTGCTGCGTGACAGCACGCTGACTTCTCGCAAGATCGCGTCCTATCGCAACCTGCTCGTGGCGGCGCCGAGCTATCTTGCCCGGCACGGCAAGCCCAAGACCCCGGACGATCTCGCGCAGCACGCCTGCCTTGGCTTTTCCGGGCACGCGGATTGGCCGGACTGGCTCATGATGAAGAATGGGAAGCGAAGAACCGTGCGTCCGTCCGGGCCGTTGGTCGCCGACAATTCAGAGGTCGTGCTGATGGCAGCGATCGAGGGGGCTGGCATCACCTTCACGGCAGGCTGGTTGGCAGGGCCGGAGATCCGTGCGGGCAGGCTCGTCGAGGTGTTGCCGGGCTGGAGCGGAAAAGCCGAAGGCGGCGTTTATGCGATCTTGCCGCCCGGTCATCTGATCCCCACTAAGACGCGCCTCTTCGTGGAAGACATCAACACGTCCATCAAGGCGGGATGGGCCGGGACGAAGAGAAGATAAGTCGTACTGCGGCGTAGCTCGTTGGCGGGACGGTCACCAGCTTCCGCTTCCGATAAGCGCGCCGTCGCGTGGACGCGAGATTTGCCATGCGGTCCGTGTCGCAGGCCGGTTGCAGTGCCCATGTTGGTCTCAGTCGCCGCGCGACGTGAAAATGGCAACTCGTTTTCGAGCTGCCGTTCCGTCTCAGCCAAAGGCTATTTTTTGAAAGCCGGATGGGTGTGCGGCGGCACGACGTCGTTGGGCGGGAATTTCAGGCGGATGACGAAGAACTCGGGCTGATCCCCCTGGATCAGCATGGATTGGGCGTCCCGGGGGGAACGAATCGCGGCGGCCTTCAGCCTCAGCCCCAGGACGGTTGCGAACTACCATAGCGAGATCAAATCCAAGCTCGGCGTGCGGTCCGATATCGAGCTGGTCTCTTTCTGCATGCGCCAAGGGCTGGTGGAGCCACTTTCGGAACCTGACACGGGGGAAGAGCTTTAAACCGACGGTCTCGCCCAAGATGGGATCCGGGTCAAAGGTTCTCCGCCGAGGTCCAGGGTGCCTACGAGAGCGACACACCCATGCCCGGCGGTGATCGCGTGCGGGCTCGTGCCAGGTATGGATGCATGTCTCGGTCCCAAAAACAGAAGATGCTGGCCGGCGAGCTCTACGTTGCCGACGACCCCGAGTTGGTCGCCGACAATCGCCGCATCTCCGATTGGCTCGACCGATACAACGCGACAAACACCAGAATGCAGGCTGAGCGGCAGGCGCTGCTGGAGGAAGTTTTCGCGAGCGTGGGAGCTGGCTGCAACATTCGTCCGCCCTTCTATTGCGACTATGGCTACAACATCAGTCTTGGCCGGGGTGTCTTCCTGAACTTCAATTGCTGCATCCTTGATGTCGTCAAGGTGACGATCGGTGACATGACGCAGATCGGCACGGGCGTACAGATCCTGACAGCCGACCATCCTCGCGATCCAGCTCAGCGCAGGCAGATGCTCGAATTCGGATCTCCGATTTCCATAGGCGCCAATGTCTGGATCGGCAGCGGGGCCATTCTGTTGCCGGGCGTCACGATCGGCGACGATGCCATCATCGGGGCGGGAAGCGTCGTCACGCGCGATGTTCCGCCTGGCGCTACGGCGCTCGGGAATCCTGCCCGTATCAAGGCCGGCACGTGAGCTAACGTCGGCCGTGGGCCATGGATCCGGCCTGCTGGTTGCGAACAGCCTCCTCGGTGTCGCTCACCGCCGAGAACGGCGAGCAGACGGTGCGAAGGTTCGGCGCGTCCCTCGATCAGGATTTCGAATGTCCCGCTCAGAAAATTTTATCGAGAAGGCGGCCTCTGCGACATCGTTCTCGTTGCCGATTACAAAACTTGACAAAAAAAGTAATCTATACATCATGCCATCTGGCCCTTTCGGCGATGGGCTACAGGCTTGGTCATGGGAAGATCGCGCATATCGCGGATCCAGCGCTGTGTGGCTGATGCAAAACACCTCGCGCAATCACTCGGTCGCATCTGAGCCGATGTTCGTCGGCGCTCTCGAAGGACGGAGCTGTTGCTCGGGTCTCGAAGATCTTGAGATGGGCCCCCGGCTCATCATCAACTTCTACCTGAGCGGGGGCCAGTCGTTCGTGATTGACGGCGTGCCGTTTTCCGAGGGTGCAACGCAGCCCGGAAACGTTCCGCGCGTGTCCATGATCAACGTCCGCCACCACTCCAAAATCCACTTCGAACACGTCGACGCCGGGCGCCTCCGCAAAGTCAAGGTCACGATTCCGCCCGAGTGGCTCGCGCTTCAGGTTGGCGCGATTTCGGATTGCTCGCCGGTTCTGCGAGACTTCCTGTCGACGCACCTCAGTCACCTCGCGTTCGAGCCTACGCCCGATCTCGTTGCGCTGGCCGAGCAGATCAGCCGGCCGCCCGCCAAGCTCAAGGGCGAATTGCTGAACCTCTATCGGACGGCCCGGGGCATCGAGCTGATGCGTCTGTCGTTCGCCGCGCTTGTCGCCCAGGCCGGGGAGGTCGATCCCACGCCGTCGCTGATGAGTGCGCGCCAAAGCGAGCGCGTGCGGGAATACATTCTCGCCAATCTGAGCAAAAACCTGACGATCGAAACCATCGCACGTGAGACCTGTGCCAGCGCTTCGTCCGTGCAGCGCCATTTCAAACAGCAGTTCGGAATGACCGTTTTCGAATTCATACGGCACAAGCGTCTGGAGGCCGCGCGCGATGCGCTCGAGGCGCGCGGGGTTACCGTTGCGGAAGCGGCGTGGATCGCCGGCTACACGAGCTCGTCGGGCTTCATCACCGCCTTCAAGAAGACCTTTGGCAAATGTCCCGGCGACATCCGCGCCTGACGCGTTTCTCTTCATGCGCGTCGAGTCGAGGCAATCGGTCTCATGTCGCGATCGTGCATGAGGCTTGCAGTGATGCTCAAAGGCGATGCATCGCGCCGATGCGGCAAGCGAGAATTAGAATAAGCCAAAGCTACGTGCCGCTATGCGTTCGAGGAAACGTCAAAGGCATTCTCCCGAACGTCAACGTGTTTCGCAGCGCTTCATTTCTGAAATCTCCGGCGTAAGTCTCCCTGGCGGGATTTCGGTGCGTCTCCGTTCGCGCGGAACGCGCACCGTGCATACACTCTGGGGGAATATCGTGAAAATGACTCACACTCTTTCTGAGCGCCCATACGCTTGGCGTTCATGCAGTCTCGCAATGACTGCCATTGCGCTCGTTGTCGCCTGCGGCCAGGCGGCCAAGGCGCAAAGCTCCGATCAGGCCACCTCTCTCCCAACCGTAACGGTCGAATCGGGCGCGCAACCGAAGGCGAGGGCGGCCAGAAAGCAGGCCGCGTCGGCACCTGCCCAGCAGGCACCGATGCCGCAGGCTTCCTCGCCGGCATCGGACTACGAGGGCGCGACGGGGCCGGTCGACGGCTATGTCGCAACGGACAGCGCGTCGGCGACCAAGACTGGCACGCCGCTGATCGAGACGCCACAGACCGTCAACGTGATTACGTCCGACCAGATGAGGGATCAGGGCGTCACCAGCGTGAGCCAGGCGTTGAGGTACGTTCCGGGCGTCGTCGCGGAATACCGGCCCTCGACGCGCTACGACAGCATGTTCATCCGCGGCTTCGGCGGCGGCGGCAACAACGCCAACTACGTCTCGTTCTGGGATGGGCTGCGCATCCCGAAGGGGATCGGCTATGGCATCCCCACGATCGATCCGTACTTCCTCGAGCGCGTCGAGGTGGTGAAGGGCCCGTCGTCGGTCCTGTTCGGACAGATCAGCCCGGGCGGCTTCGTGAACCTCGTCAGCAAGCGGCCGCAGGATGAGCGGTTCGGCGAGGTGGAGACGGTGATCGGCTCTCACAATCACTTCCAGACCAACTTCGACTTCGGCGGCGCGCTCAACGAGCAGGGTACCGTTTCCTACCGCCTGACGGGCCTCTATCGGCAGAACGAATCGCACATCGACTTTTCAGATTCGGAGCGCTTCGCCATCGCGCCGGAGTTTACGTTCCGGCCGAGCGACGCCACGACGCTGACCGTGCAGGCCTACTATCAGAACGATCCCGAGGGCGGATACTACAACGGCCTGCCGGGACTCGGTACGCTCATCCCGTATCGCGGCGGGCAGATCCGGAGCGATTTCAACCCTGGCGAGCCGGCTTTCGATGCCTTCGAGCGCGAGCAGTTCTCGCTGGCGTACTTCCTGGAGCACCGCTTCGACGAGGTTTTCACCGTGCGCCAGAACGTGCGCTACACGCACCTCGACTCGCTGTTCAGGTCCGTCTCGCCGGCAGGCTACACGCCGGTCGGGAGTTCGGTCATCGCGCGTAGAGCGACACACTCGGAGGAGAGTTTCGACGCCGTCACCATCGATAATCAGGCCGAGGCGAGGTTCTCGACCGGGCACGTGCACCACACCGTCCTTGCGGGCCTGGATCACTACTACCGCGATGGGAGCCGGCTCGAAGCGAACGCGGTGACCGTGGGTGTTCCCACCCTCGATTTCAACAATCCGATTTACGGGCGACCCATCCCGGACCTCTCGACCTTCATGAGGACGACCGATCAGACTATCCGTCAAACCGGCCTCTACCTCCAGGATCAGCTCAAGTTCGACAACTTCGTGCTCGTGCTCGGCGGCCGCTACGACTGGAGCGACATCGAGACCAGCACCGCGCCCGTCGACACCAAGAACGATGCCTTCTCTTGGCGCGCCGGCCTGCTCT
The DNA here is from genome assembly GCA_035445405.1 of Hyphomicrobium sp. Classification (GTDB taxonomy): domain Bacteria; phylum Pseudomonadota; class Alphaproteobacteria; order Rhizobiales; family Hyphomicrobiaceae; genus Hyphomicrobium_C. Next base: position 40,665 of record DAOMQQ010000001.1, on the reverse strand, counting down.
ACAACTTCGACAACGGTCTTGCGCCCTACGTGAGCTACTCGACCTCGTTCGAGCCGACCACCACACTTGGCCAGAACAGCGCGCCTCTCGACCCGGTGGAGGGCGAGCAGTTCGAGGTGGGCATCAAATACCAGCCCAGGGGCTTCAACAGCTTCGTTACCCTGTCCTGGTTCGACATCACGCAAAGCAACGTCGTGGTCACGGTGCCCGGTGAGACTTTCTCGCGACAGCTCGGCGAGGTCTCGTCGAGGGGCTTCGAAGCCGAGGCCAAGCTGGAGCTGACGCCGAACCTGAACGTGCTTGCGGCCTACGCCTATACCGACGCGGAGATCACCAAGGACGGAAATCCAAATTACGTCGGCAAGACGCCCGCATCCGTGCCCGAGCACATGGCGTCGCTGTGGGCGCACTACTTCTTCGCGGAAGGGCCGTTCGCCGGTCTCGGGGTCGGCGCGGGCGTGCGCTACATCGGCGAAACCTACGCCAACAACCTCAACCGCTACATCGACGCTGCCAACGGTGTGAACCTGGTCCCGGCAAAGGTGGACGCCTTCACGCTGGCGGACGCATCCTTGCGCTACGATCTCTCCTACCTGAACGTGCCCGAGTTCCGCGGCTGGGAGGTCGCCGTCAACGCCACCAACCTGTTCGACAAGGACTACGTCGCCGGGTGTCTCGGCACCGCGGAGGCCAACACCCAGTGCTGGTTCGGCGACCGGCGAACGGTGCTCGGCAGTCTGAAATACAAGTGGTGACACAAACCAAGGCGCAGGCTTTGTATCCAGAGAGGGACATTGCCTGCGCCAGCATCCGGGAGGACCGAGACCGGACGTGGGCACGCTACCGCAGCTTTCCGAGGGAGGATTCGATGATCCGCCGCGCCCGGTTCCGACGTCTGTATCGCGCATGGTGACACCTGTCGTTCTCTCCGGCACGCAGCAGCGCGACATCCTTGCGCGCAATGGGCAGGCGTATCGCCTGTTCGTCGCGCGCCCTCTGCATCCGCCGCCCGAGGCGGGCTATCCGGTTATCTATCTGCTGGACGCCAATGCGGCGTTCGGCACCATGACGGAAACCGTGCGCCTGCAGTCGGCCCGGCCGCAGGTGACCGGTGTGCCGCCGGCTGTCGTGGTCGGCATCGGGTATCCGACCGACCTGCCACTCGACCTCGTGCGCCGGACCTATGACTATACGCCCGCCGTCGCGCGGGACGCGCTGTCGCCGCGTCCCGACGGGACACCGTGGCCGCCGACCGGCGGCGCCGACGCCTTCCTCGATTTCATCGAGCAGGACGTGAAGCCGGCCGTCGCGAAGGACATCCCCATCGACGCGACGCGCCAGGTGCTGTTCGGGCATTCGTTCGGTGGGCTTCTCGCCTTATACGCGCTGTTCACGCGTCCTCGCGCGTTCCAGACCTATGTCGCCGGCAGTCCGTCGATCTGGTTCGGCGATCGGGCGATCCTTGCGGCCGAGAGGACGTTCGGCGACGGTCTGCACGCCGTGCCACAGACGCTCAGGCTCCTGATCGGCGTGGGCAGCCTCGAGCAGACGCTGACCGAGCGCGAGCGCAATACGCCGGAGCTCGCTCCGCGCGCCGCGTGGGTCGAGAACAACCGCATGGTCGATAACGCTCGTGAGCTTGCGGCGCGTCTCGGCGCGCTGGCGTCGGACCAGCTCACCGTTTCGTATCAGGAGTTCGAGGGCGAGAGCCACGTGTCCGTCATCCCGGCTCTCGTGAGCCGTGCGGTGCGTTTCGCATTCCCGCCCTCTCCCTAGACAGGATCAGACTATGACGCGCTTTGCCCTGTCGGCCTTTCTCATCGTCGCCGGCTTTACAATGCTCCTCGCGGCTCCGGCCCGCAGCGAGGATACGATCTCGCTCACCGACATCGCCGGTCGGACCGTCTCGATCAAGCGCCCGGTCAAACGCATCGTGCTTGGTGAGGGACGCCAGCTTTTGGCTTTGTCGCTGATCCATCCGGATCCCGTGTCGCTGCTCGCGGGGTGGCCTGCCGACCTCGTTCGTCAGGATGCGACCACCTACGGGCTTTATCGCGAGCGGTTTCCGGGCATCGAAAAGGTCCCGCTGGTCGGGCAGGGCAGCGTCGAGACCTTTTCCATCGAGCAGGCCCTCGCTGTCGATCCGGACGTCGCCGTCTTCAGTGGCGGATACGGGCCGTCGGTGCAATCGACGGATATCGTGACTCGCCTGGAAAATGCCGGGATCCCCGTCGTGTTCATCGACTTCATGGCTCGGCCGCTCGAGAACACGGCACCCAGCCTCGCAATTCTCGGCCAGTTGCTCGGCCGCGAGAGAGAGGCTCAAGCCTATATCGATTTCTACACCGAGCGGAGGCAGCGGATCGCGAACCGCCTCGCCGAGGCGAAGCCCACGCCCCCCGATGTCTTCATGCATGCGCATGCCGGCCTCGGCGCATGCTGCAACGCGCCCGCGCGCGCCACCATCGGTGCCTTCATCGATGCGGCCGGCGGCCACAACATCGCCGCCGACGTTCTCACGACGCCGTTCGGTCAGCTCAATCTCGAATACATCCTGTCGAAGGACCCCGATATCTATGTCGGGACGGGCGGCGTGCACCTTGCCGGCAAGGGCGGCCTCGTCATGGGGCCGGGCATAGAGAAGCAGGCTTCGCGCGATGCGTTGGCCGAGGTTGTCTCACGTCCCGGCCTTGCCGATCTCTCTGCCGTGCGCGAGGGGCGTGTGTACGGGCTCTGGCACATCTTCAACAACAACCCGGCCAACTTCCTTGCGGTCGAGGTTCTGGCGAAGTGGTTTCATCCCGAGCTGTTCGCCGACGTCGATCCGGACGCGAGCCTCAGTGAGTTGAACGAAAGGTTCCTACCCGTTGCGATGCAAGGCACCTACTGGATTCGACGCGACGAGACCGACGAGGCACCGCATGCCGGAGGCCGGTGACGCCAGGCCGGGCGCGACGGATGTCCTCGAGGCCTATACGTCGCTGGTGCGGGTCCGGCTGCTGGTCATCCTGGCGATGGCGGTTCTGGTCATCGCGTCCTTCGTCGTCGATCTCGCCACCGGCCCCTCTGCGCTCGGCGCACGCGACGCGTTGCGCGGGCTCATTGCGCCTCACACTCTCGATCGGGCGGCTGCGGTGATCGTCTGGGAGGTGCGCCTGCCACAGGCCGTGATGGCGCTGCTCGTCGGCGCGGCGCTGTCGCTCGCCGGGGCAGAGATGCAGACCATTCTTAACAACCCGATGGCAAGCCCCTTCACGCTGGGGATGTCCTCGGCCGCGACGTTCGGCGCCGCCCTCGCCATCGTGCTCGGTGTGGGCGTTCCCGGCGTCTCGCAGACCTGGATCATCTCGGTCAACGCCTTCCTGTTCGCATTCGGCTCGGTGCTGCTTTTGAGCGCCTTGTCGCGGGTGCATGCGCGCGGCGGGGAGAGCATCGTGCTGTTCGGCATCGCGATGTTCTTCACCTTCAATGCTCTCGTCGCGTTGACGCAGTTCATCGCCAGCGAGCAGGCTCTGCAGCAGCTCGTGTTCTGGACCATGGGCAGCCTGACGCGGGCGACGCTCGACAAAGCCTTCGTTGTCGCCGCGGTGCTGGCGCTCGTCGTGCCGTTCTCCCTGCTGTCGGCCTGGCAATTGACCGCGCTCCGCCTCGGGCAGGATCGTGCGCTCAGCCTCGGCGTCAGAGTCTCCCGCCTGCGCTTTGCCGGACTGCTGCGGGCCAGCCTGCTTACCGGAACCGCCGTCGCTTTCGTCGGCACCATCGCCTTCATCGGTCTGGTCGGTCCGCACTTGGCGCGGCTGCTCCTCGGCGAGGATCACCGCTTCTTCCTGCCCGCAAGCATGCTGTGCGGCGCTCTGGTCCTGTCGGTCGCGTCCTGCGCAAGCAAGATCGTTGTTCCCGGCCTCGTCCTTCCGATCGGGCTCGTCACGTCCCTCATCGGCGTCCCGTTCTTCCTCGTCCTCATCTTCGGCCGCAGGGAGCCGGCATGAGCGCGCGGGGCGAGGCGTTGTACATCGAGCGGCTCTCTGCCGGCTATCCGCGCCGCCGCGTCATCGAGGGCCTGACGCTCGATCCGTTCCCGGAAGGGCGCATCACGGCGCTGGTCGGTCCCAACGCCGCCGGGAAGTCGACGCTGATGCTGGCTCTGGCAGGACTGATCCGGGCAACCGGCGCGGTCCGCCTCGGGCGGCGGGACATTCTCGGCATGACGGTCGCCGAACGCGCCGGCGTGGTCACCTTCATGCCGCAGGCGCTGCCTCAGGGCGTCGCGCTGAGCGCGCTGGAATCGGTCATGGCCTCGCTCAAGGCCTCGCCGGTGACAGGATCGGAAACGGGTGGGCCGCGCATTCGGGAGTGTGCGTTCGCCGCGCTGGAGCGACTGTCGATCGGCGATATTGCCCTCGAGCCGCTCAACCGCCTTTCCGGCGGTCAGCGCCAGCTCGTGAGCCTCGCGCAGGCCGTCATCCGCGAGCCGCGGGTGTTGCTTCTGGACGAGCCGACCAGCGCGCTCGACCTGCGCCATCAGACGCAGGTGATGGGCCTCGTGCGGACGCTCGCGAGCGAGGGCAAGGTCGTGGTGATCGTCCTGCACGATCTCAATCTGGCGGCGCGCTGGGCCGATCACATCGTCGTCCTCAGCGATGGCGCCGCGGCCGCCCAGGGAGATCCGGAGCAGGCCATCACGCCCGGTATGCTTGCCCGCGTCTACGGCGTGGAGGCTCAGGTCGGGCGCTCAGCGCTCGGGCATCTGCAGATTTCCGTCGAACGCGTTCTGGAGCAGAGCGTGCGTGGACGCGCATAGCGGATCGGACATATCGGGAGGAAAGAATGCCAAAGGCCACAAGCACCTTCGAGACGGACCGCGCGTCCCGCTATCTGCAGGCGATGTGCAAGCATTTCGCGCACAAGGTGCCGGTCAGCTACGATGCCTCGGCGGGCACCGCCGATATGCCGTTCGGTCTCGTCAGCATGCACGCCGACGAAACCGCGCTCCGCTTCGAGATCGAAGCCACGGATGCCCCCTCGCTCGACCGGCTGAAGTATGTCGTGGAAGCCCACATCGTTCGCTTTGCGTTTCGCGAGAAACTCCAGGGCCTGGATTGGCAGCCGCTGGCTCGATCGGATGCCGGCCGATAGCTGCGCTTGGGGCAGGTCTCGGAAGGCGGCTTTCTCGGCGAAGCGTTGTACGAGATGAGGAGCGCCGATCCGGCGCGTTTCGGGGCTGCATCCGCGAGGCCACGTCTGCTTATGGAGGAGCTGCGGCTACGAAGCCGCTTCGGCCGACTGTCGCGAAATATCCTAAGCGGGCATTGAGCGAGCGGGATGTTTGCCACGAGTGGGTGATCGGTCACGTTAAAATGTGGTCACTCCTCCAGCCCGGCTTTTCGCAGGCCGTCGGTAAATATCGCGAGGTGCTCGGGGCGGCTGATCGGAAGCCAGTCCGCGACGTTCGAAACGCGCAGCGAGGGATCGAGTTTGCGCAGCTCCTCCATTGCACGTCGCGCGTCCTCCTGGCGGCCGTCGAGCGCCCGGGTCGCCGCAATCAGGGCTACGACCATGAGGAAGCTCGGCAGGTTGCTGTACGAGCGTTCGGCCCAGGCCGATGCCGTCTCGATCCGGCCCGCAAACAAGTGCGCCATCGCGATGCCCGCCTGCATCCGATAGAGCTCGGGATCGACGGGGCTCAACCGCATGGCGCGCTCGAAGTGCGCGATGGCCCCCTCGCATTCGCCGTGCCAGGTGCGAAGGAAGCCGCCGAGAAACCAAGCCGACGCCAGATTGGGGTTCAGAAACACGGCCCGGTCCAGCAATGCGATGCCTGCGTCGAGGTCGCGGGTCAGATGCGCCAGGGCATGGCCGCTGCGCGTCAGGGCGACGGCATCGTCCCGGCCCAATTCGACGGCGCGGCGCGCCAGGCGTTCTCCCTCTGCAACCTCCCGCGCGCGGTCCTTCGTCCAGCCGTTGACCTTGCGCCAGAAGTAGGACCAGGCCGCCATGGCGTGTGCGGCCGCGAAGTCGGGATCGAGCTCGATACTCCTGTGGAAGAGGGCGAGACCTTCCTCGATCGCCTCTTGCGTGCCTCGATGCACGTGAGAGATTCCGCGCAGGTAGCAGTCGTAGGCGTTGAGGCTCGCGGTCGGCTTGTTCTTGGCGCGCTCGATCTCCGCCAATTGCACTCGTGGTGCGATCGCGCCGGCAACCCGTGCCGCGATCTCGTCCTGCAGCTCGAAGATATCTTCGAGCTGACCTTCGAAGCGCTCGGCCCAGAGGTGGGCGCCGGTCGACGCCTCGATGAGCTGTCCCGTGATGCGGATGCGGTTGCCCGCCTTGCGCAGGCTCCCCTCCAGCACATACCCAACTCCCAATTCCTCACCGACCTGTTTCAGGTTCACATCGCGGCCGCGGTAGGTGAAGCTCGAATTGCGCGCAATGACGAACAACCAGTGTACGCGCGACAGGGCCGTGATGATCTCCTCCACGACACCGTCCGCGAAATATGCCTGCTCGGGATCTGCGCTCAAATTCTCGAAGGGAAGAACGGCGATGGAAGGCTTACTCGGGACGCCGGGGGCGGCCTTGTTGGCGTCGGTTGCAGGGCCGGGTGCTTCGTTCGGGACTCGCTCAGCCGCTTGCGTTTCGGTTACGTCGCCCACGAAGCGGAAGCCTTTTCGAGGGACCGTGCGGACGAGGCGCTGCTGCTCCCCGCTGTCGCCGATGGCCTTTCGGACGGCATTGATATGGCTGGCCAGCGTCGACTCCGAGACGATGCGTCCGCTCCACACGTCCTCGATCAGGTGATCTTTGCTGACCACCCGGTCGCGGTTGCGGATCAGATAAAGAAGCAGGTCGAAGACCTTCGGTCCGAGGGACACCGCCTTCGCAGCCCGTGTGAGCTCCCGGCGCTCCGGGTCGAGGACACAATCTGAGAACAGCAGTTGCACGTGGAAGATCCGTCTGCGGCCATCCGGAGAACGTTGGTCAGCATACATGGCATATTCCGACCCCCGGCAGGGGGCCTGGACGCATTTCCAAGGTAAACCAAAGGATATTTGAAGGGCGCCGCAAAGTCTTCCCGAGTCCGATCCTGCAGTCTCCATGCCGACGACGCCACCAACACGGCGCCGGATTGTTGGAGGTCACACATGAAAATCGTCGTTATCGGGGGCAGTGGGCTCATCGGATCGAAGGTCGTCGGACTGTTGCGAGGCAAGGGGCATGATGTCCTGGCGGCGTCCCCAAAAACAGGGGTCAACACGATCACGCGCGAGGGGCTGGCGGAAGCCCTCTCAGGCGCAAGCGTGGTGGTCGACGTGGCGAACTCGCCGTCGTTCGAGGACAAGGCTGCGCTCGAATTCTTCGAGACCGCGGGCCGCAACCTGCTTGCCGCAGAGGCGGCGGCGGGCGTCGGCCATCACGTGGTGCTCTCGGTCGTCGGGGCCGACCGCCTTCCCGAGAGCGGCTACATGCGCGCCAAGGTCGCGCAAGAGCGGCTGATCGAAGGGTCCAGAATTCCATACACGATCGTGCGCTCGACGCAGTTTTTCGAGTTCGTCGACGCGATCACGCAGTCGGCGCATGACGGTGCTGCCATCCGCCTGTCGCCGGCGCTGTTGCAGCCGATTGCGTCCGACGACGTGGCCTCGGCGCTGGCCGAGGTCGCCACCGGGAAGGCGGCGAACGGCATCGTGGAACTGGCGGGGCCGGAACAGATCCCCCTCGATGCATTGGCGCGCTTGCATCTCACGCATGCGGGCGACCATCTCGAGGTTATCGCCGACATCCACGCCCGCTATTTCGGCACCGAGCTCGACGACAGGTCGCTAACGCCCGGTGCGGCGCCGATGCTGGGCGCGATCCGCTTCGAGGATTGGCTGCTCCGCCCGTCGGGCAGGGCCTGATCCAGTTCGCGTCTCTGCCTCTCGGTCCAAAAGCTATCGATATCCCATCGTCAGGAGACCCCCATGCTTAAAGCAGCCTGTGTCGCGGCATCCGTCGTGCTCGGCGTGGCCGCCGTCTCTAACGGCACCTTCATGCTGATCGATCCGGAACGCTGGTACCTTGAGGTGCCCGGCGTGACGACGACGGGCCCGTTCAATCAGCACTTCATCCGCGACATCGGGCTGATCTTCCTGCTGGTCGGAGGATCGTTCCTGCTCGGTGCCGCTCGGCCGCACGTCAGGGTCGCGCTTTGGGGCGCGCCGTCGCTGTGGCTCGCGGGTCATGCGCTGTTTCACTTCTGGGAAGTCGCGGTCGGCATCTGCGGTCCGTCGGCTCTGGCGCGCGACTTTGCGGCGGTCACGTTGCCCGCGATCATCGGGCTCTGCATCACGGCATGGGCGATGGCCGATGCCCGTAATGCAAGCTCCGCGCCGGTCCGAGGGATTGCGTGATGGATCACCTCGCTGGATACGTTGCGATCGTAACCGGTGGAAGCTCAGGCATCGGTCGCGCAGCAGCCCTTGGCCTGGCTGCCCGTGGCGCCAACGTTCTCATCACGGGGCGCCATGATAAGCCTCTGGCAGAGGTCGCCGCCGCACACGCCGGCATCGCCGGCTTCGTGGCCGATGTGGCTCGGCCCGAGGATGGCGCCCGCACCATCAAGCAAGCGGTGAAGCTTTGGGGACGGCTGGACGTGCTGGTGAACAACGCGGGCGCGGGTGCCATTCTTCCGCTGGCCGAGGCAAGTGCCGATCGGATCGCGAGCATTTTCTCGGTCAACGTCGTGGGGCCGAGCCTCCTCGCTGCCGCCGCGCTTCCTTATCTCGCGCAAAGCAAAGGCGCGATCGTCAACATCTCAAGCACGTTCGGACACAAGGCAGCAGCCAACCTCTCGCACTACGCCGCAAGCAAGGCGGCGCTGGAACATCTCACGCGCTGCTGGGCGCTTGAGCTTGCACCCCAAGGCATTCGCGTCAATGCCATCGCCGCTGGACCTACCGAATCCAACGCGCTGACCGGCATGATGGGGCTTGCTCCCGAAGCAGCAGCGGCCATCGCGGCGCATGAGCGCGAGCAGATTCCGCTCAAGCGACGAGGCGTCCCCGACGATGTCGCGCGCTGGATCCTTTCACTCACCGGACCGCATTCGGATTGGGTGACCGGCCAAGTCATCGCCATCGATGGCGGGCTCAGCGTGGCCTGACACAGTCGTTGACCGAGTTTCGAGTCATCGCGTTGGGAGGCGGATATGGACGACGAAGAGGAGAACCAGCGCCGCCGTTCCGCCGACGCCGAAATGGCGCGGGTTCTGAAGACGAAACCGCTCAACATCGTTTCCGGGCGAGACCCGTCCGGCGGCGGGATCGCATATTGGAAGCATGGTGCCCTGCACGACGTCGTGCAGCCGATGGCCGATCATGTGATCATGACGTACATCGATACCATGCAACCCTTGGAGCGGCGGACCGGCCGAACCGTCGCGACCGGTCTGGCGCGTCCCGGAAATGTGACGATCATCCCGGCGGGGACGAGCGCGCGGTGGGATATCGGCGGTGACGTCAATGTCGTTCAACTCTATCTAACCGAAGCAGCTCTCGTGCGAGTCGCTGCCGAGGCCGATACCGCTTATCCCGCCGAGCTTCTGGAACGGACCGGGCATCTCGACCCGATCACGTCGCGTCTCCTCACCACGGCGGCGGAAGCGCTCGAGGGCAACACGACACTCGATTCCATATTCCGCCAGCAATTGACCGACCTGCTGGCGACCCGATTGCTGGTCGCGCATGCCGGGATGCCGGCTGCGCCTCCGCCGGTCTCGGGCGGTCTGCCTCCCAGGATGCTGCGGCGCGCATTGGAGCGGCTGCGCTCGGAGAGCGATGCCGACGTCTCGCTGGCCGCCTTGGCCGCAGACGCCGGGCTGTCGCGCTTTCATTTCTGCCGTGCCTTCAAGGAGAGCACGGGGATGCCACCGCATGCGTGGCTGCGCCAGTTCCGGCTCGAGCGGGCGAAGGCCATGCTGCGCGATCCCTCGGTGTCGGTTGTCGCCGTCGCAGTGGCGCTCGGCTATGCCTCGCAGACGGCGTTCGCCGCGGCGTTCAAAAAGCTGACCGGCCTGTCTCCAAGCGAATTTCGCCGCCAATCCGCCTAGCCGCTTAACAGCAATTGCTCTGCAATCGCCGCAACCGCTCTGGCGCAACACCAAAGGCGCGTCGCTAAACCATCGGCATGCTCGCACGCAGGGCGAAAATTGGTTCAACGACCTTAGCCAAAGGAGAGCCGTCATGTTGAATGCCGTCACAAACCCGGAAGACACCGTCCCACGCGCCGGCGGATCGGAGCCGAGCGAGTTGGTGCCGTCGCGCTACGCAGTACAGGTCGGCGAGATCGAAGTTCTGGTGATCAGCGATGGCGTGCTCCCGCTCCCGACGGCGATGCTGGGACACAACGCCGACCCGTCCGAGCGGGCCGCATGGATGGCCAACATGTTCCTGCCGCCGGATGCGTTCGACTGGTCGCTAAACGTGGTCGTGGTGCGCAGCGGTGCGCAGACCATCCTCATCGACGCCGGACTTGGATTGGACCCGGATTTGAATCTGCCGCGGGCCGGGCAGTTGATCAAACGCCTGCAGGCCGCGGGCATCGATCTCGCATCCGTCACCGACGTGGTGCTAACCCACATGCACATGGATCACATCGGCGGGCTGCTCATCGACGGGGTGAAGGAGCGGCTGCGTCCGGACCTGCGGATCCACGTTGCGGCTGCCGAGGTCAAATTCTGGCAGGCGCCTGATTTCACTCGCGCCTCCATGCCGCCGGGGTTCCCGGACGCGCTTCGGGCGACGGCCAAGCGGTTCGTGACCGCCTACCACAACCACTTGCGACCCTTCGAGGAGACGTACGAGGTGGCGCCGGGCGTAGTGGCCTATCGAACCGGCGGCCACACGCCCGGGCACAGCGTGGTTCGCGTGGCGTCCGGCGGCGAGGCGCTGACGTTCGCGGGCGATGCCGTGTTCGCGGTCGGGTTCGATCATCCGGACTGGTACAACGGTTTCGAGCACGATCCCGAGGAGGCGGAACGCGTTCGGGTTCGTCTTTTGCGCGGGCTCGCCGAGAGCGGCGAGATGCTGGTTGCCACGCACCTGCCGTTTCCATCCGTCGGCCGTGTAGCGGTCGATGGTGGAGCCTTTCGCTGGGTGCCGGTGTTCTGGGACTACTGACCGCCCGCTTACATGCTTCTGAAAACCCGATCGACCGGCGACGGCTCACGCACGCGGAGCCGGTCGCGCGCCGCTTCAACTCAAACCCAAGGGACTTCACGCCATGCCTACGATCACGACACACGACGGCGTCCAGATCTTCTATAAGGATTGGGGCCCCAAGACCGCGCAACCCATCGTCTTCCACCACGGCTGGCCGCTCAGCGGCGACGATTGGGATGCGCAGATGCTCTATTTTCTCGGCAAGGGCTATCGCGTCATTGCCCATGACCGCCGCGGCCACGGCCGTTCCAGCCAGGTCAGCGACGGGCACGACATGGACCATTATGCGGCCGATGCCGCAGCCGTCGCCGCGCATCTCGACTTGCGCAATGCCGTTCACATCGGCCACTCGACCGGCGGCGGCGAAGCCGCGCGCTTTGTCGCGCGGCACGGTAAAGGACGCGTTGCCAAGCTCGTGCTGATCGGGGCCGTGCCGCCAATCATGGTCAAGACACCGATCAACCCCGGCGGACTGCCGATCGAGGTGTTCGATGGCTTGCGGCAGGCCCTCGCGGTCAACCGCTCGCAGTTCTATCTCGAGTTCGCGAGCGGGCCGTTTTACGGCTACAACCGCCCCGACGCGAAGCCTTCCCAGGCCGTCATCTGGAACTGGTGGCGGCAGGCCATGATGGGTGGCGCCAGGGCGCAGCACGACGGCATCAAGGCGTTCTCGGAAACGGACTTCACCGAAGACCTCGATCTCATCGATGTGCCCACGCTTGTGATGCATGGCACGGACGACCAGATCGTGCCGATAGCGAACTCGGCGCTTCTGTCCGCAAAGCTGCTCAGAAACGGAACTCTCAAGATCTACGAGCGGCTGCCGCACGGCATGTGCACGACGCACGCTGATGTCGTCAACGCAGACATTCTGACGTTCATCACCGACTGACGCACGCACAACGCTGCACGTGAGCCCACTCCGTTGCGAAGCGGGGCCCGGCCCTGTGCGGCCAATCGAGAGGAGACACGCTCATGAGACTGGTCATCATCGGCGCCGGATTTGCCGGCATGTACGCAGCGCTATCGGCTGCCCGCCTTCGCGACATCAAGGGCGTTACGCCCAAAGAGCTCGATATCGTGCTGGTCGCGCCCGAGCCTACTCTGGTGGTGCGCCCGCGCCTTTACGAGCCGAAACCCGAGACATTGACGGCGCCCCTGCTCGACGTTCTCGACGCCGTCGACGTCACGTACGTTCGGGGAACCGCGGACAGCATCGATACGGCGTGCCGATCGATCGTGGTGGCCATGCCCGACGGCCAGCGCACGTCCATCGTCTATGACCGCCTTGTCGTCGCGACAGGCAGCCGGTTGTTCCGGCCGAATGTGTCCGGTCTCGCCCAGCATGGCTTCAGCGTCGACAGCCTCGAGGACGCCGTCGCGCTGGACCGCCACCTCAAGAGCCTTGCCGATCGGCCTGCAAGCAATGCCCGCAGCACCGTGGTCGTCGCGGGCGGCGGTTTCACCGGTATCGAGGCGGCCACGGAGATGCCGACCCGGCTGCGCGACGCGCTCGGCAATGATGCCGAGACGCGCGTGATCATCGTCGACCGCAGCGAGGCCATCGCACCCGACATGGGGGCCGGCCCGCGTCCCGTGATCGAGGAGGCGCTTCGCAAGCTCGGCATTGAAACGCGTCTCGGCGTTGGTGTTGCCGCAATCGATGAGACAAGCGCCACGCTGTCCGATGGCGAGCGCATCGAGACCGCCACCGTCATCTGGGCAGCCGGCATGCGCGCGGCACCTCTCACTGCACAGGTGCCCGGCGAGCGCGATAGCGTCGGCCGCCTGGTCGTCGACCGCGAGCTGCGCGTCGTCGGCGTGCCGGCCGTGTTCGCCACCGGTGATGCCGCCAAAGCTTATTGCGACGACGACGGCAATTACGCGTTGATGTCATGTCAGCATGCGACGCGCATGGGCGCCTTCGCCGGCAATAACGCCGTAGCGGAGCTGCTCGGCGAAGCGCCGACCGCCTATCACCAGAAGGCCTACGTCACGTGCCTCGACCTCGGGGAGGCGGGTGCACTGTTCACGCGCGGATGGGATCGCAAGATCGAGCACGTCGGCGTGGACGCGAAAAAGATCAAGCAAGAGATCAATACGGTTTGGATCTATCCGCCGAGGCCCGTGCGCGCCGCGGCCCTCGCCTCGGCCGATCCGCAGCGCGTCACGGATCTCTGATCCTGCGGATATCCCTTACCGAGAAGTGGAGGAGACCATGTTTCAGCACAAGGATGTAACCGCGGCAGTCGAGAGAGACACTCCATCACCTGCGGACGCCGAGAGGGACATGCCATGTGGCGGATCATGCACGAGCGCGGGTGGAGCATCGGATCGATCGCGATGTTTCGGCTGCCTCAGGCTGCGCGCCAGGACCCTCCCTCCCTCCCGGCGAGGATCCTGCGACCCTGCAGCTCCTCTGCTGCGATAGTGCACGCAAATGCGGCCGGTCTCGCCCCTGGACCGGCCGGCTCGGCCTGTGAAAAGGAACTGGTCCGCCTTTCGTCCCGAATGTCAGCCCCGCGTACGCGGGGAACAGGGCGGCCCAGTCCAATCGGACTCCGGATCGCCCGGTTCAGCCCCGCGTACGCGGGGAACAGGTAGACAGAGCGGTTCATCTGCTGCTCCTGGGCGGTTCAGCCCCGCGTACGCGGGGAACAGCTCGCGATCGATCTGGGCAGCGGTCATTTCGCCGGTTCAGCCCCGCGTACGCGGGGAACAGGGGCGCGCAGACCGTCACGGTTGAGCGGGTGCCGGTTCAGCCCCGCGTACGCGGGGAACAGGACAAGGGCGTCTACATCAACGGCGTGATCCGCGGTTCAGCCCCGCGTACGCGGGGAACAGCCCAGCACCTTCGCCCAAGTCATTGCACTAGGCGGTTCAGCCCCGCGTACGCGGGGAACAGCGTGGGGGGCAGGGCTGTGAGGGAGGATCATCCGGTTCAGCCCCGCGTACGCGGGGAACAGAACACCGCGCCGGTTCTGCCGCGCACCGAACTCGGTTCAGCCCCGCGTACGCGGGGAACAGTGTCGTCGTCATGACCCGCCTCCGTCCTGGCTCGGTTCAGCCCCGCGTACGCGGGGAACAGCGCACGACAGCGAAAATTCGAAGCATCTCACGCGGTTCAGCCCCGCGTACGCGGGGAACAGCCCTTTCAACCCAGCCGCAGGCCAAGGCGGCACGGTTCAGCCCCGCGTACGCGGGGAACAGGGCGGATCAACGTTTTGCCAGACGTTGCGCGTCGGTTCAGCCCCGCGTACGCGGGGAACAGTAGCTACCTAAGCCTCGCCGCGCCCGTTTAGCCGGTTCAGCCCCGCGTACGCGGGGAACAGTAGAAATCCTCGATCACGCGCCCGATCGTCAGCGGTTCAGCCCCGCGTACGCGGGGAACAGGTATCGGATAGCGACAAGGGGGCGGAAGTCGCCGGTTCAGCCCCGCGTACGCGGGGAACAGTTTGGCGTCAACGCCAAAGCGGCCTGCGGCTTCGGTTCAGCCCCGCGTACGCGGGGAACAGCTTCGGCGTCCGCATCCGCTTCAAGCTGAGCACGGTTCAGCCCCGCGTACGCGGGGAACAGTACGCCCGAACGCTTAGCAGCAGCTAGAATATCGGTTCAGCCCCGCGTACGCGGGGAACAGAGGCCGCTTGCGTAAAGCGCTGCGCCCGAACGCGGTTCAGCCCCGCGTACGCGGGGAACAGCATTTTAGCAAGCTGTGTGTTCAAACAATCCGCGGTTCAGCCCCGCGTACGCGGGGAACAGCCGCTAAGCGGCTTTGCACCAGCTGCTGTTAGCGGTTCAGCCCCGCGTACGCGGGGAACAGCGCACGAAACGGTACGACAGGATCATGAGAACCGGTTCAGCCCCGCGTACGCGGGGAACAGTCGCGGGCGAGCTGCACGCCCGTTCGGCCGAGCGGTTCAGCCCCGCGTACGCGGGGAACAGCGCTCGAGGAGTTTCTCGACGCCGGTCCCGATCGGTTCAGCCCCGCGTACGCGGGGAACAGCCAAGCCGGACGAACTGATGCGCTCGGAAGCCCGGTTCAGCCCCGCGTACGCGGGGAACAGCCGGAGCAGCATCTCCGGACGTCCAGCATCGTCGGTTCAGCCCCGCGTACGCGGGGAACAGGCAGCGGCACAACGGCTCAAGCCGCAGCTCAACGGTTCAGCCCCGCGTACGCGGGGAACAGACTTGTCGGCAACTTATTGATTGCGCACGACTTCCACGATGTCAAAGAGCGCCACCAGTGTTCTTTATTTGTTTTTGGGAGCGCATGGCGCACCGAAATTTACTAACTGCCGCCCGAACAATCAGGCAATCGGCAGAGCAGGTTTGAACTTCACGAGCGTCAAGCCGTCAAAATCCGCGGGTTCCCGACGGTTCTCGCCTATACACTCGAATACGAACCCACTGTCGGTCGGCGCACTCCACGCAATGACCGCGTTGCCATCTTCGATCATGATCCTCGTCTCTTCCCAGATGCGCTCGCGTACACGCCGACTGTAGACACCCACATAAACGCCGGCGCGCACCTCCGCGAGCCACAGCGATAGCCTTCCGCGCAATCGAGGTGGCGCGTTCTCAACCACGATGACCATCATCGCCAGATGCCTCCTCACGAGGGATGGCCGGAGCGGCCGCCTCGGGCGCTTCCTCGGGCGGCTCGAACCCACCAGCTTTCAACATCTCCTCGATAGAGGGGATGATCTTCTCGAGAACGCCTGCTCGCCGGAAGAGATCGCGGCAAGCAATGCGAACTTGCCGTTCGGGAGCGCTGCCATCGCCTTTTCCCTTGCTGATCCTGGCCGCCGTTTCGAACGCTGCCGGAACGACCGTCTCGAACTTGTAGACGTCGGCGATATCGTAAACGAAGCTTTGAGGCTTGCCGCGGTGGAGGAACCCGATCGCCGGCGCATACCCGGCAGCGAGAATGGCGGCTTCGGACAGTCCGTAGAGACAGGCAGTGGCTGAGGACAGGCAACGGTTCGGAACGTCGGCCGCATTCCAGGCATTGCGGTCGTAGTTTCGCCTCGACCACTCAACACCGTACTTGCGTGCCGTGAGCTTGTAGAGTTCGCGCACCCGTACGCCTTCGATGCCGCGGAGCTGCTCGATCGATCGCCGGCTCGGCGCCTCCTCGTCGAAACGGCGCCGGTACATTTCGCGCACGACGCTCAGGCGCGCGTCGTCGTCCAGGGCAAGGCGGGCCTGGTAGAGAAGCTTGTCGGCGCGTGCGCCACCCGGCTGGCCCGAGGCGTAAAGGCGGACACCGGCTTCGCCGACCCACACGAGGAGGCACCCGACTCGTGCAGCGAGAACAACGGCTGCATGACTAACGCGCGTTCCTGGCTCGAGCATGATGCAGGCGAGGCCGCCAACTGGAATCTGCGTGCGGATCCCTGTCTTATCCACGAGCACGAACGCGCCGTCGATGACGTCGAGTTCGCCGTACTCGAGGAAGATGATGCCGGAGCGATCCTTCATCGGGATAGGACGAAGCGGGATGTACGCAGGCTCGCTGGCCATCCGCTACGCTCTTCTGATCAGCATGAGCCCGTTGCCAAAGGCTTTCGCGGCGCCGAAGCCCTTCGCCAGTTTGGACAAGAACGCAGCAGGCTCCGTGATTTCGATCTGGCCTGCGAAGTCGAGCACCGAGAACCCGGCCGGGCGGCGCCCGTGCCGCCGCTCTATGGGTATCTGCGTATAGCCGCCGATCACTGGCTCGGGCTCGTTGCGGACGATCTTGAACCCCGCCCGATCGCCCTGGGCTTCGAGCCACGCCACGCCAGCCTTAGCGGCCACGCGATCGCGATGCGGCCCGCGGGAACCGGCCGGAATGTTTTCTCGATGCAGCGCATCGATTACTATGTCCACCCGGGTGCCGCGCGCCTTGCCATTTCCGCCCACCCTCTTGACGCCGGCACGCTTGGTTGTGACGACGGGATTGGCCCGGAGGACGAAAGCCAGGCGGTCCCCGGCGGCAAGAGTGGGCTCGAATGCCGTGGTGTCGAGGGCGAAAAGCCCGAGCGGATCGACAGGCGGCCGTCGTGACAGGATCATGTATTTTCCGTTGCCGTCGTCGCGCCAGAGGAAGTCGCGCTCGGCGTCGGGGATTTCCTGGAAAAGCAGCCACAGGATGCGGTGTGCGTGGCCGGGCCGCTGTGTTTTCTCATCGGGCACGAGCAACGGTGCGATTGCGGAAAGCGCCTCCCCGCGCGCGGCGCGGATGCGGGCGCGGGAGAGATACAGGAGGTCCGTCATGAACCGTCTCCTTCTATCGGTGCATTTCGCAGCAGGGCTTCCGAACGCAGTCCGAAGCGCCATTTGGCGCGGTTTTCCGGAGCATCTCGGCGCTCAACGAGCTGGGCGACGTGCGCATCCCGCTCGTTTGCGGGAATGGCGGATGCATCGGCAAATATCGACCGATGCCCGCTTGGCTTCACGCCGAGGCCTCGCCTGAAAGCGGTCATGTCGTGATCCACTTCTCGGTCGAATTTGTCGAAGGCATCCGTGACGCTCGCCGCATCCAAGATCGGATGCCGGCGCTTTTCCGAGTTCGGCAATAGCGGAAACATCAGGGGATGCGCCTTGCGGCCGGCAAAGAGTGTGAATTGGGGGTTGCGCAGCGCGCTTGCGATTTCCTCCACCGTTGGGCATTCGGCGTTGTCGCGACGCCAAAGGCAGATGGTGTGGCAGGTGTCGGTGCGGAACTCGCGCTGCGAGAGGATGGTCTTCAGATCGTCGCAGGCCAGCTCATCGGCGCGGGTGCGCAGGGGGCCATTCTTCTTGGTCCAGCGACGGATTTCGACGTCTTTGGCAGCTTGCGCAGTGTGATAATCGGATGCGAGGCGGCCGGCATCGTCGACGCGCACGGCAAAGCCCAGACCCGTGGCAAGATTCGCTTGCTCGGTCTCGTTGCTGCGCTCGATGCCGAGAGCCGCTGCGACGAGGCCGATGACTTGGGACTTTGAGGGGCGATCCCATGTCGGGCGGCGCTCGCCGACCGATACCGAGCCGAAGGACACCATCGGGGCTGCGAGCGTGAAGAGGAGGTAGCGAGACATGCCGCTCACGCCTCCGACGCGAAGGCGAGGAGATCAGGTAGCGCGCCTGAATTGTCCGCTTCTCCGGCAATGAACTTCATGAAACGGCTGGCGTCGAAGCAGTTACCGTAGGCCTCGTTCATCTGCTTCACGATGCCGGTCTTTTCGTCCTCGATCCGTGCGATCGAGGCTTTCAGGATGTCTTCGCTTTTCACGGGCTTGAAGAACGCAGCGGCGAGGCTGCGCGGCTGCTGGCTGCCCTTCTCAACGCGCAGATAGCTCGCGCGTGCCCGGCTCGCGAAGCTCGCCTGCTTGCCGGTGGGTGACGACGTCGCGAGACCCTCAACGAACGCTTCGATGGCTTCGGACGCAAGCTTGGCGTCTCCGCCGAGGTTCTTTTCGAGCAAATCTCGGTCGATGCACGAATAGAGATAGAAGACGCCGGAGCCGAAGCCGAGCTCCCCGATGAAGCCTGCGCCTGCATCCTCGGAGGGCCGCTTGAGGTCGTCGACGGCGGTGTAAAAATCGTCCTCGACTTCGACACGGTGCGTGGTGATGGCGTGGGCTACCTGCACGGCGGCCTCGCGGTTGTAATCAGGTGCGGACGCGACCATGCGCCCGAACATGGCGATGTCGGCTGCGGTGTCCGTTTTTGCGAGCACGACATCGACAAGGGCATCCGGTTTATCGGGAAGCGGATCGCCTTCCGCAACCTTGTCTGCGAGATCCAGAGCCGCCTTGCGCTCCTCCGGAGAGACGAACGCAAGCTGCTCGATAAAAGTCGGGTTCTTGTCTTTCGCGTCCTTGATCTTGCCGAACGCGCCGGCCACGGCGCGCGCGACCTCGATCGCCTTTTCGGACGAGACGCCTTTCTGCAGGAGATGCGCGCGGATGTCTTCGCCAAGGCGCTGCGTACGCTCGCCGCGATGCGCCTTCAGGCGCGCCTTGAATGCGTCACTGGTGCGGATCGCGCGCTTGAGCGCCTGCGATGAGATGCGCAAGCGATTGACGCCGCCGAAACTCGCGGTCTTGGGCCGGCCGGTGTCGTCACGGTTCAGGTTGGACGGAGCGTAAATGGTGAGCGCGTGAAGCTGAATGAAACGAGCCATGATTTATTCGTCCTTGTCGGATGTCGGGGCCGGATCTGCGGAGGGGTCGGCTTCGGGCGCGGCAATGCCGGCCCCGTGGTAGTCGAAGGCGAAAATCGTTCGCGTGCGGTCGCCCACGTCGTCGTCGTCCCAGGCCAGCAGCACGCGGGCGAGGTCTCGGATGTCGGCTGTTCTGTTCAACAGCAGCACCGCGCGTCGAAACGACATGAGAGTTTCGTCGGCGCCACGCGTGGTCTGAAATCGCTTGAAGCGGACGGGGGACAGGACAGGAGTCGATCCTTCGCCGTCGCGAGGCTTGCCAAGCGCCTGGGCAAATCCCGTTCCGCCGTTTTCTTTGACGTGAGCGAGAACAGCCGCGAGCGCTGCTACGCGCGGCAGCATGTCGATGCGTTTTCCGCGAGGCGCATCCGGAAACAATTTCGCGAGAAGCCGGGCGACGGCGGGCTCGGCAGCGGCTGCCAGCGCCGTATCGCATCGCTTCAGCCGGGCGACCGCGGCGCGGTCTCCCGGAATCATTTGGCCTTTTTCCTCGCGAGGCTGGAGCGATTTCCACCACGTTCGGGCCGCAGCAGCTTCGCACTCGAAGGGCTTCGTGCTCATGCCGCCTTCCTCCCTTTTCTTTTGGTTTCCCGCGGCGGTTGACCCAACATTCCAAACAACGGGCCGCCGACCGGCCCATACCCGGTGAGCGCGAAGACCAGCATCTTGCGGCCCTCGATCATGTCCTCGATCTTGTCGCTTTTGGCGTCGTCGATCGGAACCGTGTCGTCGAAGATCGCAAGCGCGTGCCGCGTGAGCGATTTGAGCCAGCTGAGCCCCACCGCCGTGTTCAAGCTTGCGAGGAGATCGCGGTCGGCTGCGAGCTTCGTCTCGTAGTCGTCGGCCGCTGCCTGAAGCTTCGCGAAGAAGTCCTGCTCGGTGTCGGCCCAGAAGCGGGCTTTGACGGGTTCGAGCACGGTGCTGTCGCGCTCCGCCTTTCCTTTCTCGCCGAAGAGCGCGCGCCTCGCTGCGGTGACGAGCTGGTTGGCGACGAGGTCGGCGGCGTTGACCCATCTTCTCGCCAGATCCTTGATGGCTTCGTTCGTGTTTTCGTCCCTTGACACGATGAGCGGCAGCATGGCCTCGCCGAAGTCCAGCGGCTTCATGTTGTCCATGGCGTAACCGGCGACGAGAAGGCGAGCGCCACGGCGAGCGGCGGCATCAAGGTCGGCGGCTCGTGTGCGAAATTCCGCGACGCACGCGGCGGGCACGCTGTTGCGCTTGCTGCCGGAGCCATCGGTGCTATTGACGTCCACCGTCATGCCGAGCCAGTCGCGGTAGCCGACGCGCGCTGACTTGAGATGCAGCGGAAGATACTCCGTGTCCGACGGCTTCTGCTTGTAGTAGGGCGAGAGCGGATGTTCCTTGCTCCAACCGGTGTAGTCGGTGCCCCAGGGCCGTGTGACGTAGCCCGTCACGATCACGTCATCGACGAGGCCGGTGAGATCGCAGGCGCGGCCAGCGGTGTTGGGCTCGAAGGCGAGACGGATGCGGCGCGGCATACCGAAGAAGGCTTGAGCCGGGTGGACATCCTCCGGTGTTGTCGCGACGCCGCCGCTCTTCGGGTCGGACGTGCGGGTGGGGCCGAGCCACGGGAAGACGCGCGACAGCGGCTCGCCGTCCTCGACTTTCAAATCTTCAGGCACGTTCGCCCACAGGCGCTCCCACAGCATGGACTCGCGGCCGCGGAGCGTGCCGGGAATAGCGAGCGTGGTCAGTGGTCCGCCACCTCTCAAGGACGTCCTGTGTCCCGCGCCGCCCGACGGAGAGCTCGTCTGCAATGTCGCGAGAGCAATGGCGGCGCCGACGCGCGAGAAAACCGTGGTGCGGCCTGGCTTCACGAAGTGCTCGGCGGGCGAGTCCATGAACAGCGCCGACACGGGCGTGGTGGCGCCTTGCAATTCCTCGCTGTCCTGGAAGAAACGATTGCCGAGACCGTCGAGGATGAGGGCGGCTTCGAACGGTGCGAACGCAGTTTCGAGGTCGGCGCGGCGGGGGGATTTTCGTAGAGCGCCGGCCAAGCGCGGCGATCGGCATCCAGAGCAACCGCGAGCAGGCCGATCAGGAACTCGGTTAGGCTGATGTCGCAGTCCGGTCTGCCCGTCGCGATGCGGACGATGCTGCTTCCGTCATGGAGTTCGGATATATCGCACGGCCGCACCAGCACCCGCCGCCCGTCTTCGAGGGCAACAGGGAGCCAGCGTTCTCGCAGCAGACTGTACGTGGATGTCATCTAAGTCTCGCTCCGGCGATAAAAACTGCCAAGCGAAGACGAACACAAAGGCGTCCGGGGGTCAGCGGGGAACACTGCTTAGGAGGAGGTTTTCACCGCAATCCACCGCCAACGGATGAACTGCATTCATGCGATCGTGGAATACCTGAGGCCAACGTGATGATCGTATAGCACGTTCCGCTCGCCTTCACCCTGCTTGGAGACGGTCCCGCGCCAACCGGTCCCATCGGGATCGAGGACGAGAAGATGAACCGCGTCGCGCTCCCACTCGGGCCATAGCTCCTTCGCAGCCGCGATCATCCGTTCTCGTGCGCGGTCGCCCTTCGGCACGCCGTCGGCATTGCGCCAGGCGATCCGTACTTCTGAGAGAGACCACGCCCGGAACAGTTCGTCGTTGGAGAAATAGGGAACCAGACGGTTATCGACGATTTTGGCGAGACGGAACACGACCGTCGGCGGGCCAATGCGCGTCGGCGCGATCATGTCGCTTGACCAGACGTGGGGTTCTCCGGCGTAACCTTTGCCGAGCTTGAGCAAGTTGGATTTCGCTATGGACGCGGCCGCCCTTTCGTTGCCCTCCGCTTCCATCGACTTTCGGCGCAGAGCCTGCGGAATATCGTCCAGCTCCTTCGAGGCGTAGACGCTCTCGATTAACTTGCGCACGCCGGCCGGCGTTTCGATGCGGCCGGTGTCGAACAAAACCTTCGCGCTACGCCAGACGATCCCGTGGTGATCGTAGACCGCCGCGGCGCGGCGCGAGAGCGTGCGATACCAATCCTCGTCGATCTCGACGTCTGGATCTGGCGACAGCACGACGAACTCCGGCGCATCGACGGGGCGGCCTTCGCGCGCATGCCGCCACAGCCGCCCGGCGCGCTGGATCATGAGATCAATCGGTGCCAAATCCGTAATCATCACATCGACGTCATAGTCGAGCGATTGCTCGAGAATCTGAGTCCCGACGATAACGAAGCCTGCCCGCTCTCCCGTCTTGTCTTTCCGGCCCAGCGTATCCGTGACGCGCTGCTCGATCTCAAGCCGATCGCCCATGGCGAAGCGCGCGTGCAGCAGGACCGGGTCGAGTCCTTTCGATTTGAGAAACTCCGCCGCCTCAATCGCATCATCGACGGCGTT
This sequence comes from Hyphomicrobium sp., assembly GCA_035445405.1. Taxonomy (GTDB): domain Bacteria; phylum Pseudomonadota; class Alphaproteobacteria; order Rhizobiales; family Hyphomicrobiaceae; genus Hyphomicrobium_C. The sequence goes on along the minus strand of DAOMQQ010000001.1, from coordinate 17,912 downwards.
TCTGATCCACGCGACGGCGGCGCCGCGCTGCGCCATGTCGGCAACATGGTCAACGGCGTCCTCCACGCTCGCAATGCGCCGCACAGGAAGCGCGCGCGTGCGATCTTCGCGAGACGGTAGCGGCAACGCGCGTGCGCCTTTGGCCGATACGACGGTCAGCAGCGGATAGGCGTGGTTCTCGCCGGTAGAAAGCTTCTTCGCGCCCAATCCCCTCGCGAATGCGGCCGCAAGAGATTGCCGTAGAGCGCTCGGCAGAGTTGCTGAAAGCACGATGGCCGAACCGCTGAGGGCGGCATGAAACTCAAGGAGGGTTTCGATTTCACGACCCACATAGGCATCGTAGGCGTGGGCTTCGTCAATGATCAGAACGCGGTCGCTGAGACCCCAGAGGCGCAGGGCCTGATGCTTGGATGGAAGGACGCCGAGAACCGCCTGATCTATGGTGCCGACGCCGACATGGGCGAGGAACGCCTTGCGCCGGTCGTCGACGATCCAGGCTACACACGTCGCGGCAGCACCGTCTTCATATCCGTCCTTGCCAGCCAGTTGTCCGGCCGGCTCCTCAAGGATCGAGGCCGAAAACCCCTCGTGAAGCTTGCGCTTCCCGTGTGCCAGGGCGAGCGAGGGCTGCACGCCCTCATCGAACAGCTTTCGGTAGATCGCGCCGAGCCTGTCGTACATCGCGTTGGCGGTGGCCATAGTCGGCAAGGCGAAGTAAAGCCCATCCGCGCGGCGATCCGCGAGCAAGCGGGCTGCGAGAAGCAGCGCGGCTTCTGTTTTGCCGCTGCCTGTCACGTCTTCGACGATGGCAAGCATGGGCCCGTCTGGCAGGGCGAGATCGCAGGAGCTTCTCTGAAGCGGGCTCAGGCTATTCGCAACATGTGCCGGCAGAAGGCGCGCGGCCGAAAGATCGGCTGCGGCCGGGATGTGCGGGATACCCGCGCGGGCAACTGCATTTGCTGCGCGGTCTCGGGCCTGTCGCCAGTACTCGGCCACGGACAGGTTCGGTTCGGCATAGGGAAACCAGGTGCGGTTCGAGCCGATCCAGTCGGCGATAACCGTCAGGCCGGCTACGCACCAGGTCAGGGCAGCGAGGTTAGGCAGCGTTGGCAGCGGTATTGCTTCGTCCCGCGGGAAAAGCGCCGCAACGTCGGTGCAGTACGCGCGGGCGGCATCCTCGCATGTGCTTGTGAACTCCTCAGACAGCCTCTCGGCGTCTTCGACACACGGGCGCCCATGATGGCCGCTGATTGCGTGCCAGAGATCGTTGAAGTCTCTGCTGTTCCATGCCTCGAAGGTCGGACCAAACAGCTCCTTGAGACCGAGTCTGTTACGAATTAGCGAAGCCAGCGCGTCATGGCGTCCGCCAGACAGGCGACCCGGATACGTGCCGAGAACATCCTTTGGCCAAGCGTCCTCGCTTTTGGCCTGGAACGCCGTGGAAAATTTTCCGATGTCGTGAAGTGCGATCAGCGCAACCAGAATCCGCCGGGCCCGATCCGGCGTCGTGGCGAGAAGCTTCGCGATGGTCTGAAGCTTGCGCGGGCTCGCACAGAGCAGCACATCGGCAACAGCCGCCACATCGAGATTGTGATACGCGACTGGATGCCAACTCGGCTCGTTGAGCTGTACACCCCCTGCCTTGCCCCAGAAATGGAGATATTGCATTGGAAATCATCGTTCGTGGCACATCGTAGAATTGCAGCGTGCGTGATACGAATGGCGAGCGCTACTCGAATTTACATTTCTCCAGTGCTCGCGTTACGCCAATGCTCATTGAGTTGGAGCGGAAACGTCTGCTTCTGAGATCATGCGGACCCGGCGTCGGCAAGATCGCCAGTGTGCCAGTCTGACTGACGGGATGTCTGCGTTCTCTGAGGGGTCCGGATGCCGGCCCATTCATGCACCTCGCCGCAGCCTGGCGGGCCGGCGTCGGGAAGCCTGAGGAGAAGGAACCCGCGGTGGACCTCGCTCAGCGGTTCAGCGATCTCTATGGGGATTGCAGCTTTGAGCGGATCGCCGAGGAGGCGTTACGGACGCCTCGGTACCCGCCGCAGGCGATCTTCTCTGCAGGGTTGAGCTGACACGGGCACGACGACGGGCATGGCGACGCCTCGTCGACGGCGCATCGGCTGGTCAAAGGCAATGGGCATCCGCTGCCGGCCTGCGACCGGCGTCCTCCAAGCGGTATTGGGTAAGAGCGCTGACTGCCGATCATGAGCTGTCGAACCTGAAGACGAACTGCTGATGCGGTGAGGGTGCGTGCGCGGGCGCCTCCCCGCGCTGGAACCTCTCGATGATGCGCAGGCGTGCGCCGCAGCAGGCACACGGTGGCAGATCGGCGTCGTTGTTGAGCCCGATGTCGTCACAGGTATCTCTGCTTGGATCGACTGCGCCAAGGAGCGCGCGCGCACGTTCGACGTTCTCGGCACGTGGCACCGGTCGCAAGCAGGCCGTATTGGCGGATGCGATGGAAGCCCTTGGGTAGCACGTGCAGCAAGAAGCGCCGGATGAACTCGCCCGCTTCGAGCGTCATCGTCGTATGGTGAGCATGGCCGTGGATGCGGTAGTCCTTCACACGGAACGTCACGGTGCGGTCGTCGCCCTTCAGAAGACGACTGTTCGAGATCGCAACCCGATGCGTGTAGCGCGACAGGTACGAGAGCACTTGCCGCGGCCCGGCGAAGGGTTCCTTCGCATAGACGAACCAGCGCTTCCTGCGTAGCGTCGCGAGGAGCTTCCCGAACGCGACCGGATCTGCGAGCAGGACGATGGCGCCGAAGAACGCGAGCCTGTCGGCGGCATGTGCGGCGGCAAGCTTCTCCAGCATCAGGCGCCGGAACAGGCGCGACAACAACAGTACCGGCAGGAAGAAGTTGGGCTTCGTCGATATCCAGCGCGTGCCGTCGAGAGAGATGCCGCCACCCGGCACGATCATGTGAACGTGGGGATGATGCGTCATCGCGGATCCCCAGGTGTGCAGCACGGCGGTGGTGCCTATCCTGGCGCCGAGATGCTTCGGATCGGCCGCGATCGTCAGCATCGCCTCGGATGCCGCCTTGAACAGAAGATCGTAGACAATCGCCTTGTTGTGGAAGGCGATAGCGCCGAGCTCCGTCGGCAGTGTGAACACGACATGGAAGTACGGAACGGGAAGCAGGTCCGCCTCCCGCGCTGTCATCCAATCACGAGACTGCGCCGCCTGGCACTTGGGGCAATGCCTGTTGCGGCAGCTGTTGTAGGCAATCGACGTGAAGCCGCATAAAGCGTTCTCACAGCGCGCGACGTGCCCGCCGAGGGCCGCCGTGCGGCAGTCCTCGATTGCACTCAAGGGGGTGCGGAAGATCGATGCCGGAGAGTTTGGCGTGCCAGTATTGTTCGAGGAGGGTGTTGCGTTCGCGGACAAGCGCTTTTGCGCGTGTGCCTCGGGGGTCGCTCCAGGCAGGTATCCGTGTGCTCCAGGCAATGTGCTTGCGCGTTTCGAGGTGGACGAACTTTTTTGGCACGCGGCGGAAGAGATACCAGGTGCCTTGCCGGAGGATGAGATTGGGGTGTTTTGGGGAGGGCGACATCGTTGTGCTGTTGTCCATGCGCTCAAGCGTAGGGCAGCGACGATGTTGAAGTCTTAGACCGCCCTTAGCCCGCCTGTTTTGCCGGGCTATTGGAAAAGCTAGTGATTTCAAGGCGTTGAGAAAAATAATATGGCTCCGCGGGTAGGATTCGAACCTACGACCGTCCGATTAACAGTCGGATGCTCTACCACTGAGCTACCGCGGAACAGGCGTCATGTGCGCCGAGAGCCGGGCTCATAGCAGATGGTTGCGCCGGGGGCCAGAGGGTAGGTGAAAAAAGTGCGCTCATGGCGCAGGGCGTCCGCGGAACGCCGCCCGCTTTCGGCGCTTGGCGGCCGTTCCTGCGTCACCTAACGATAGCTGTCCGTCGGCAGATGGGCGGGCGCCATCCAGGACCGAGAGAGGCTGACGAAGGCGATTGCAAGCCGTCCGCGTTGGTGGCCGGGCTCAGCCCGAAGGCTCCGGGGGGAAGCGCTATGAATGCGGACACGGTGGCGCAGGCTCTCTTCTGGCTCGCGTTCGCAGGCTTTCTCTCCGGGATCGTCTACCTCGCACACCGATTGACGGCGCCTGCGGCCCAACGGATGAACGCCGCCGCGGCGCAGCGCCATTACGCGACTCTGGCCGCTCGCGGGCGCGGGATCACGCTGCCGCAAACGTGGATGAGCGGCGGCCTCGTCGGGCACGACTGGAACACCGATCCCGAGTTTTCGCGGACCGTCAAACTCAGCTCGCTCGCCATTCTTTCCGCGTTCGCGCTGGGCGTCTGGCTGCGCAGCGATGAGATGACGCTCGGGCAGGTGCTTGGCGAGGTCGCTGTCGGCCTCGTGATCGTCGGCGCCGTATTTTTCGGTCTCCGCTTTTATGCGCGCCGCCGGGTGAAGCGTGCGCTCGCGGCAGCAGGGGATCTCGCGCCACGGGGATCATTCAAAGTCGTCGCGAACGCGCGCGGGCTTTTCGTGCCAGTTGCGGATCGCGTGGTGGAAGGCGCGTGGGACGACTGGTCGGTGACGGATGTCGAGATCGACATCGACAAGTACGGACGAGGTTTTTGCCACGCGATGACGCTGGCACACAGGCAGAAGCCCGGCGAGAAAATCCCGTTGATCGCGTCGACGTTCCAGGACGGCGACGACCTCATGGCGGTGCTTGCCGCGCGCGTTCCGCGCCAGAGCTAATCCGGGCAGCTTGGGTTTAGTGAGAGGACGCCGCGCCGATGCCGATGCCCGTCTCCGAGCGCACAAACTGATCCTCGAACGCCGCGCGCTCCCTTTCGGCGCGGGCGCTCCTGTCGAGCTTGGAGACAATGTAGATGCCGAGGAAGGCGATCGTCATCGAGAACAGCGCCGGGCTGTCGTAGGGGAACAGCGCTTTCGGGAAACCGAAGGTGTTGACCCAGACGGCAGGACTCAGAAGCACCATCGTCACGGCGGATACGAGGCCCAGGAAGCCGCCGACGACCGCGCCGCGTGTCGTGGTGCCGCCCCAGACGATGCTCATCAGGAGCACCGGAAAATTGCAGCTTGCAGCAATTGCGAAGGCCAAGCCGACCATGAACGCCACGTTCTGATTTTCGAACACGTAGCCGAGGAAAATCGCGACGATGCCGATCGCGACCGCGGAGATGCGTGAAATGCGCACTTCGGTGGCTTCCGAGCTGCGGCCCTTGGCGAAGATGCTGGCGTAGAGATCGTGACTGATGGCGGATGCGCCGGCGAGCGTCAGGCCGGCGACGACGGCCAGGATGGTCGCGAAGGCGACGGCGGAGATGAAGCCGAGGAAAAGCGAGCCGCCGATGGCGTTCGAAAGGTGGACGGCGGCCATGTTGGTGCCGCCGATCATGGCGGTCAGCGGATCGTACGCGCCGTCCGGCCCGGCGCGGAAATAGGCGGGATCGCTCATCAGGAGCGTGATGGCGCCGAAGCCGATGATGAAGGTGAGGATGTAGAAGTATCCGATCAGGCCGGTTGCGTAGAAGACGGATTTACGCGCGGCCTTCGCGTCCTTCACGGTGAAGAAGCGCATGAGAATGTGGGGGAGGCCGGCGGTGCCGAACATCAGAGCGAGCCCGAGGGAGATCGCGGAGATCGGATCGGACACCAGTTTCCCGGGCGAGAGGATGGCGAGGCCGTCGGGGTGAATGTCGGTTGCCGCGCGGAACATGGCGTTGAGCGAGAAGCCGAAGCTCGCGAGCACCATGAACGCCATGAACGTCGCGCCGCCGAGCAGCAGGCAGGCTTTGATGATCTGCACCCATGTCGTGGCGACCATGCCGCCGGTCGCGACGTAGGTCACCATCAGGGCGCCGACCGTCATCACCGCATAGAGATAGGGCAGGCCGAACAGGAGCTCGATCAGCTTTCCGGCGCCGACCATCTGCGCGATCAGGTAGAAGGCGACCACCGTCAGCGTGCCGATGGCAGAAAGCGTGCGGATGGGCCCTGCTTCGAGGCGATACGCCACGACGTCGGCGAAGGTGTAGCGGCCGAGATTGCGCAGGCGCTCGGCGATCAGGAACAGCACGATCGGCCAGCCGACGAGAAAGCCCACCGAATAGAGAATGCCATCGAAGCCGGATGCGAAGACGAGCCCGGAGATACCGAGAAACGACGCAGCGGACATGTAGTCGCCTGCGATGGCCAGTCCGTTCTGCGTTCCGGTGATGCCGCCGCCCGCGGCGTAAAAATCGGATGCGGAGCGGACACGGCCCGCGGCCCAACGGGTGATGACGAGCGTGACGGCCACGAACATCAGGAACATGACGACGGCAGGGATGTTCACGAGGCGGCCCTCGCGACGATGCCGTCGATCTTCGCGTCGAAGTCGCTGTTGGCGCGGCGGACGTAGAAGCCAGTGAGGGCCACAGCCAGGATGATGGTGCCGACCCCTGCGACGATGCCGATAGTCATGGTGCCGTCTCCGATGGGACGGCCGAGCAGGCCGGGGGCAAAGGCCACGAGCAGGATGAAGCCGAAATAGACGGCCAATGTCATGGCCGAGAGAACCCAGGCGAGGCGTGCGCGCCGTCTCACAACGGGATAGAATTCTGGGTCGCGCTTGACCTTCTCGATCATCGCGACGGTCTCCGATGGCATCTGGGCCCGTTCCCCCGATTGGCAGCCTTGCCGGCAGGCCGGTGGCTCTCACCTCTTCGTTGGGCGAAAGATTAGCGGATTGCGAGCCGAGCGAAACCTGTTCATTGGGAGGCTGTCCCAAGAATTGTCGCCCGTGCGCGCAGGTCGCGTCCGGGTTTGCAAATGCAGGAAGCGCTGGGAAATTTTGGAGGCCACGGCCGGAATCGAACCGGCGTATACGGATTTGCAGTCCGCTGCGTCACCACTCCGCCACGTGGCCTCTCGATGGACGTCGGCAAAAGGAGGTGGTGGGCTCCTTTCATGTCCGGTCGGGCGCCCGAACGGAGAAATCGTAAGACCTTCCCGTCTCGGCGCCGCACGCATCTATCATATAGACAAAGGCTAGGACAAGCGCAGGGTTTATCCAGACCGGGAGGGTCGGGCTATCGTGGACAGGGACTGCCCGGACAAGGACGCACAGCCGTGGCGGCAGAGGCTGGAGGATGCGGCCCGGCGCGCCAAACGCGACGGTGTGGCGCTTTACCTCGCGGCGCGCGATCCGCGCGTGCCCTGGACGGTCAAGGCATTCGCAGTGCTGGTCGCCGCCTACGTCCTCTCGCCCATCGACCTCATTCCGGACTTCATTCCCGTGCTGGGCCTCATCGACGAAGTCGTCCTGTTGCCGCTTGCCGTGCTCCTGATCGCGCGCCTCATCGATCCTCCGCTGATGGCCGAGTTCAGGGCCAAGGCGGAGACACTGGCCGAACGGCCCCGCAGCCGGCTCGGGATCGTGCTCGTGGCGCTCGTGTGGAGCGCGGTGGCGCTTGCGGTCTGCTGGATGCTCTGGCCGCAGGGATAGGTCCGGCGCGGCGTTGCGGGCTGTGGCCGCGGGCTGCAACATCGCATATGTTCGGCCCGATCGCGCCGGGAGGGATCTGCGCGGTGAGATTTCTGGCGCACGCCTTGGAGGATCAGCATGGACTACGCCGTACCGCGCAAGAACATGGTCGAATCGCAGGTGCGGCCGAGCGACGTCACGGACCGTCGCATCATCCGCGCCATGACGGACATCCCGCGCGAGGTTTTCGTGCCGGAAGCGTCCCGTGCGATTGCCTACATGGACGGGCCGATTGCGCTCGGCTCGCCCTCGGGCGGCCCCTCGCGGACGATGCTGGAGCCTAGGACCTTCGCCAAGCTCGTTCAGGCGGCGCAGATCGAGCCGGCCGCCGCCGTGCTCGATATCGGAGCCGCAACGGGCTATTCGTCGGCCGTTCTGGCGAGGCTCTGCGGCCGCGTCGTCGCGCTCGAGGCTGACGCAGCTTTCGTCGCCGCCGCCCGCGACACGCTCTCCGCGATCGGTGCAGAGCGGATCGAGGTCGTGACCGGCGATCTCGCGGCCGGCTGGGCCGAGGGCGGGCCTTACGATGCGATCGTCGTCGAAGGCGCCATCGAAACGCTTCCGCCCGGACTCCTCGATCAGCTCAAGGACGGCGGCCGGCTGGTCGCGATCCAGTCGCGCCACGGCTCCGGCCGCGCCACGGTCTGGCGTCGCGACGGAAGCGTGTTCGGCACCCAGGACGTCTTCGACGCCAATGGCGAGGTTTTGCCGGGGTTTGAACGTACACCTGCATTCGTCTTCTGAAATTTCGGCGCCGACCCCTTGCGGGTGTGCGCCTAATCCCTAAACGCGAGGTGTGCAGCGGGCGGATCTTCCCTCGCGGGCCTCGCGTTTTTTGTTTTTATCTCAATTGGTTGTGATGTGCGTCGCCGGAGGTCTTTCGGTGCTCTCCGGTCGTGCGCCCCAAACGGTGTGTGGGAATGCGGCCACGCAGGGTCGTCATGTGGCCGATGCGGCTTGTGTTGTCCTTCTTCGAATCGGATGCCTCCTCTAAAACAGTTAACAGTTTCTAAATTGGGGGGAGCGTCCGCCACTTGGCAGCCGGCATATGTGACGGGCCTTGTTGGAGTGGAGCCGTCAAGGCAGGTCTTGGAATGACATCTGTGCAAGTCAAACCGAGTTTTCGGCTGGGGGCTCTTGCTGCGCTCGTGGCCGTGGCTGGCGTCGGGCTGTGCCCTGGCTATGCCGCGCGTGCAGAAACGCTGAACGAGGCGCTTGCCTCGGCTTATCAATACAACCCCCGCCTCGACGCCGAGCGCGCCCGCCTCAGGGCCACGGACGAAGAGGTGACGCGTGCGCGGTCCGGTTTCCGGCCCCGCATTACCGGCAGCGCTGATATCAACTGGCAGCACAACCGCACCCGCACGGTTGGCGTCCCGGGAAGCACGCACAACGACTTCAGCCCGCAGGGCTATGGGGTCGACTTCGTGCAGCCGATCTTCAGCGGCTTCCGGGTGATCAACGCGGTCAACGAATCGGAAGCGAACGTGCGGGCCGCGCGCGAAACGCTGCGTGGCGTGGAGCAGGTCGTGCTGCTCGAAGCGGTGACGGCGTTCATGGACGTCGTGCGCGATCAGGCCATCGTCCGTCTGCGCGAGAACAACGTCAACGTCCTGACCCGCGAGTTGCGGGCCACCGAGGATCGCTTCGGCGTCGGCGAGGTGACGCGCACCGACGTGGCGCAAGCGCAGGCCCGCCGCGCAGGCGCCGTGTCGGCGCTCGATCTCGCGAAGGCGAACCTGCAGACGAGCCGGGCGGCTTACGAGCGCGTGATCGGGCACGCGCCGAACAATCTGGTCGAGCCGAACGGCTACCAGCACGCCATTCCGGGATCACTTCAGGAAGCGATCGACATCGGAACGCACGAGAACCCGGTCGTGGTCGGGGCGCTCTACCTTGAGCAGGCCGCGCGCTTCGGCGTCGATCGGATCCGGGGCGAGTTGCTTCCGACCGTGCAACTCGAGGCGTTCTATCAGGATCGTTTCGACACCTCGCCGATCACGCGGGAATCGGAAACGGCTGCCGTGACGGGCCGCCTGACGGTGCCGATCTACGAGGGCGGCGAGGTTTACGCGCGCGTTCGTCAGCAGAAGCACATTCACGTCAGCCGGCTTCAGGAAATCGAGCAGGCCCGGAGCGAAGCGGAAGCCGAAGTGGTGGCCACTTGGTCGCAGCTGCTCGCGGCGCGGGCGCAGGTGGAATCCGACCAGTCGCAGGTGGAGGCCAACACCACCGCTCTCACCGGCGTCCGCGAGGAAGAGCGCGTGGGGCAGCGGACACTTCTCGACGTGCTTAACGCCGAGGTTGAGCTTTTGAACTCGCAGGTGCAGCTCGTCTCCACGCGCCGGAACGTGGTGGTGTCAAGCTATGCCGTCCTGTCCGCGCTGGGCCGCCTGGACGCAATAAATCTCGGCTTTACGTCGATCGCCTACGATGCTGAGGCCCACTATCAAGAAGTGCGCCGTAAGCCTTGGGGCACCTCGATTACTCACTCGGACGGACGGACCGAGGAGTTGGCCGGCGAAGCCGATTGGGCCGCAGGCGTAAAATAAATCGCTTGAGCGTTCCCGCTCCCGTGCGCTAGCTCAGAAAAATCTGCTCGTCGATTTTTGTTGTCATGTGGCTTTGCCACATCGTCGCCCACTATGGTGCGTAGCGTCACCTGCGGTGGGAGTCCCACACACAACTTTGCATGAGCGGGAATGCTGCGTCTGCCGGGGCGCCTGTTGCTCCTCGCGAACGTCAGCTCAACGTGCTCCTCGTCGCGCGCTGCGCACGAGGCTCTGGCGTCGCTATTTTCGCGGCGTTCATAAGTCGGGGGCGGCGCCTTTGCGGGTCGGTGCCGTGTGTCGTGGTGTGCGTAGGGAGTGGCGTCATGAACATGACAGAGAAGAACGGCCAGCCAAGCATGGAAGAGATCCTGGCGTCGATCCGCAGGATCATCGCCGAGGAGCCCGCAACCCAGGCTTACGGAGATTTCCGCGGCGGCCAGCCTATAGTGCTCAAAGGTGACGGTGTCCTCGACGACGCCGGCGATTTCGATCTTCCCGCGATCTTCCGTTCGTCCTCTCTGCCGGCACCGGACCGTCCGGCCCCGCTTCTCGGCCGGCTCACGGACGCCATCCGCAACGCGACGGCGGCGCCGGTCGACGCGGCGAGCAATGGCGAGGAGCCCGCTCACAGCAATGGGGCGGCTCTCGAGACAGCAAAGCCCGACGCGCATCAGCCCTATCAGGGGTTGAGCTCGCTTCAGCCGGTTCGCGCGGACGCCTATCGCGGCGACGATGCGAACGGGCCCGCCCACGTCAACGGACATAAAAACGGGCATGCCTCCGCGGCTCCGGCCGCAGACCCGTCCCCGTCCGTTCCCGCCACGTCGATGGATGGCGCCGACCAGCCGAAGCGCGTCATGGCGTCGTTCAAAGACACGCATTTCATGAAGATGTCCGCGCCGGTTGCCGTCGCGCCCGCGCCTATCCCTGCGGCCCCCGAGCCGGCTGCGATCGTACCGCCGGCGCCTATCGAGGTCGCGCCCGTCGTCGCGTTCGAGGCCGAGCCGCCGCTGCCGGCGGTGGCGGCTTATGTCGAGGAGATCCCGGAGGCTGCGCCGCCCACCGCGCAGGTGGTGACGATGCCGCCGCCCCCGCTGCCCGCTTCCGCGTTGCCGGGCGATGCGGTCGAAGGCGTGGGCTCCATCGAAGATACGACCGCGGACCTCCTGCGGCCGATGCTCCGCCAGTGGCTGGCCGACAATATGCCGCGCATGGTCGAAAAAGCGCTCCACATCGAGATCGCGGAAAGCGTCAAGCCATTGAAAAAGCCCTAGAACGGGCGTTTTCGATGGGATCGGGTCACGCTTTTCTTCGGCGAGACCCGTGTTCCAGGCGTCAGGCCCCAGGGGCCTGACGCAATCCCGATCTCGCACCCGGGCGGCCCGGTTTCGCGTCGGCGAAAATGCCGGTTCGCCTCGAAATCGTCGCAAGCCGGGCCGAGCATACGGCCCGGTGGTGGAGAGCACGCATAAATCCGCCAGATGCGTTGATGCCGAATGGGATCGGCGGTACGTGTTCCCCGTGGACGCGACATGGTGCGCGCCGATCCTGCTGCGAAGCTCTCGCATGGGGGCGGTGCGCGCTCCAATCGGCTGGACAGGTGGGGTATGAATAGACCGGACAAGCCGGGCGAACTCAGCATCGACGAGATTCTGGCGTCGATCCGCCAGAACAGTTCCGAGGAGCCTGATGCGTCGCGGTCCGCTGCTCTCGCTCCCTTGCCCGAGCCGCCGCCCGTGGTGCCAACCCAAGCCGCGCCGCCACCCGAGCTGCCGCCGTCGTTGCAGGAACGGTTGAACGGGACGTTCAACAAAGGTGCTTCCGCCGATACGCCGAGCGCCGAGGGGGCGAACGGGATGAAACGGCCGCTGCCGTTCGATCAGGATCTTGCCGATATTCTCGACGAGCCGGACGCGGCGAGTGTCGCAAGCGCGGCGCCGAAGCCCGAGATCCGCGTGTCGCCCGAGTTGGGGGCGACCGCTGCTGCGAGGCCGCAAGCCGCCGCGACACCTGCTGCGGCGGAGCCGTCGCCTGCCGCTGCCGCGCCATCCGTGTCCCCGCCGCCAGCGTCTCCGTCTCCGACTGCCGCTTCTGCGCCGGCGGCGCCGCTTGCCGCTCCGCCCGCGTTCGGGCGCGCCTTTGCGGACAGCGCCGCTGCGCCGCGTCCCCAGGCGTTCGGTTTTCCCCCGCTCACGAAACGGGAAGGTTTTTACCCGGCCGAGCGGCCGGAGCCCGTGTTGCCGCCGGTTCGCAGCGACAACCTGGTCAAGCCCGCGCCGCTCAATCCGTCGCCTGCACCGTCATTGTCGGGTGCGGGGGCGAGCCTCGATCGGGTCTCTCCGAACGAACCCGCGAGCCGCTTTCCCGATTTCGGCTCGGTCGTTCCCAGCGATGTCGCGGGGCGGAGCCTGACGCCCGAAAGCGCGTTCGGTGCGCCGCCGCGCGCCGGCAGCGGCGCAGCCCCCCATGGGGGCATGAACGGCCTGTCGCTTCGTCCGCCTCAGCTCGATGGGCCGGAGCTTGCACCCTCGCTCGATCGCGCGGCGGGATCGCCCGCGCTCCCGCCGGCCGCGCCTTCGGTCGTTGCCAACCCGACGTTGCCGGAGCCCGTGACGGCATCTGTCGCACCAAAGCCTGATGCGGCGCCGATTGCGGCTCCGCCGGCCGCGCGCCCGGCGGCCGCTGCTCCTGCGCCGAAGCCGACCGGGCAGAGCACCGTTTCCAGTGCCGCCGAAACGGTGGACAAGGACGCGGCGGCCAACGCGCTCGGCGCGCTTGCGCAGGGGCTCGCCGCCTCCACGGCCAAAACGGATGCGGCCGATGTTGGCGTCTCGCCGCCGCAAGAGCGTGCCGCCGCGCCGGGTGCGAGCCCTCAGGCGGCTGCGCCGGTTTCTCCGGCCCCTGTTTCGCCGGCTCTGGCCGCAGCCCCTGTCGCAGTCCAATCGGCTTCCGACGCGAGCGCCGCGCCCGGCCGCACTCTCGAGGACGTGGTCGCGGACATGCTCCGCCCCATGTTGCAGAAGTGGGTCGCGGAGAACATGCCGCGCATCATGGAAAAGGCGCTGCGGTCCGAGATGCAGCGCACGCTCGGAGCGGGCGGAGGCACCAAGCCGCCCGGCTCGTGAGAACCACGCCCGCGTCCGGGCTCTTTTCACCTCTCCAACTCCCGAACCCTGCAGGGCCGGCCCGGTCCCGCCGATTGACACGCGGCAAGCGGGTTCGTAGGACGCCTGCTTCCCGTCTTTTCCCGTAAAGGCTCGCAAATCCCATGCTCGACAAGACCTATCAACCCGCCGAGATCGAGCCGCGCATCACCGAACAATGGGACAAGGCCGAGGCGTTCCGGGCGAGCCGTTCACAGCGGGCCGGCGCGGAGCCCTATTCGATCGTCATTCCCCCGCCCAACGTAACGGGCTCGCTCCACATGGGGCACGCGCTCAACAACACGCTGCAGGACGTGCTCGTGCGCTTCGAGCGGATGCGCGGGCGCGACGTGCTGTGGCAGCCCGGAACGGATCATGCCGGCATCGCGACGCAGATGGTCGTGGAGCGCAAGCTCGCCGCCGAGGGCAAGGCCGACCGGCGCAGCCTGGGGCGCGCCGCGTTCCTCGACGAGGTGTGGCAATGGAAGGGCGAGAGCGGCTCGACTATCTTGAACCAGCTTCGCCGGCTCGGCGCGTCGTGCGACTGGAGCCGCGAGCGGTTCACGATGGACGAGGGGCTTTCGCGCGCCGTCCTGAAAGTGTTCGTGCAGCTTTACCGCGACGGGTTGATCTACAAGGACAAGCGGCTCGTCAATTGGGACCCGAAGTTCCAGACCGCGATCTCCGATCTCGAGGTCGTGCAGGTCGAGAAGAAGGGGGCGCTGACGTGGGTCGATGGAGACCCCGAAGCGCCGTTCGATGCGGCGGCTCTCGCGAAGGTGCTCAAGAAAGATCCTTCGGGGCACATGTATCACTTCCGCTATCCGCTGGCGGACGGGAAGACGTACGAGCATCCGATTGCGTTCGACGAGGACGGCAAGCCGACCGCGTTCGAGACGCGCGGCTACATCATCGTCGCGACGACGCGGCCTGAGACGATGCTGGGCGACAGCGGCGTTGCCGTGCACCCTGAGGACGCGCGCTATGCGGGGCTCGTCGCCGCGGGTGCCAAGGTCGTGCTTCCGCTCGTGGGCCGAGAGATTCCGATCGTCGCCGACGAGTATTCCGACCCCGAGAAGGGAACGGGTGCGGTGAAGATCACGCCCGCGCACGACTTCAACGACTTCGAGGTGGGGCGTCGTCACGATCTCGAAAAGATCAACGTGCTCGATGCGTTCGGCAAGCTCACGGAGGACGTGCCGGCGGCCTATCGCGGGCTCGACCGGTTCGAAGCGCGCGAGAAGATCGTGGCGGATCTGGCGGCGGCCGGTCTGCTCGCTGCGATCGAGCCGACGACGCACACGGTGCCGCACGGGGACCGATCGAACGTCGTCATCGAGCCGTGGCTGACGGACCAGTGGTACGTCAACGCCGAGGAACTCGCCAAGCCCGCCATCGCCGCCGTCGAGACCGGCAAGACGCGCTTCGTGCCGCAGAACTGGGAAAAGACCTACTTCGAGTGGATGCGGAACATCCAGCCCTGGTGCATCTCGCGCCAGCTCTGGTGGGGGCATCAGATCCCCGCGTGGTACGGCCACGACGGACACGTGTTCGTCGCTCACGACGAGGCGGAAGCGCGCGCGCTCGCCGAAAAGCATTATGCGGGCGCGAACGTTCCGTTGACGCTGACGCGCGACGAGGACGTGCTCGACACGTGGTTCTCCTCCGCGCTGTGGCCGTTCTCGACGCTCGGGTGGCCGGACGAGACGGCCGAGGTCGGCCGCTACTATCCGACGAGCGTGCTCGTCACGGGCTTCGACATCATCTTCTTCTGGGTCGCCCGCATGATGATGATGGGGCTGCACTTCATGAAGGAGGTGCCGTTCTACGACGTCTACATCCATGCCCTCGTGCGCGACGAGAAAGGGCAGAAGATGTCGAAGTCGAAGGGGAACGTGATCGACCCTCTCCAACTCATCGACAAGTACGGCGCGGATGCGCTGCGCTTCACGCTCGCCGCCATGGCTGCGCAGGGGCGCGATATCAAGCTCGCGCCGGCGCGCGTCGAGGGCTACCGCAACTTCGCGACCAAACTTTGGAATGCTGCGCGCTTCGGCGAGATGAACGAGTGCGTGCGACAGTTCGATTTCGATCCGCATGGCGTGAAGCACACGCTCAACCGCTGGATCGTGGGCGAGACGGAGCGCGCGGCGAACGCCGTGACGCAAGGCCTCGAAGGCTATCGCTTCAACGAAGCGGCCAGCGCGATCTACGAGTTCGTGTGGGGCGTCTACTGCGACTGGTATCTGGAGCTGATCAAGCCCATCCTCGCGGGCGAGGACGAGGAGGCGAAGGCCGAGACGCGCAACTGCGCCGCGTGGGCGCTCGATCAGTGTCTGAAACTGCTGCATCCGTTCATGCCGTTCATCACGGAGGAACTGTGGGCGCACATGGTGGAGCACGGCGAGCAGCGCCAATCTCTGCTCGCTCTCTCCGAGTGGCCGCGTCTCTCGGGGCTCGCGAGCGAAGATGCGGATGCCGAGATCGGCTGGATCGTCGAACTCGTCTCGGAGGTGCGCTCGGTGCGGACGGAAATGAACGTCCCGGCGGGCGCCAAGATCCCGCTCGTCATCTCGGGCGCGAGCGAGGAGACGGTTGCGCGTGCGCGGCGGCACGAGGAGACGATCAGCCGGCTTGCGCGCCTCGAAAGCATCTCGTTCGGGGACGCGATCCCGAAAGGGGCGGCGCTGATCGTGATCGACGAGGCGACGGCTGCGCTACCGCTCGAAGGCGTGATCGACATGGATGCCGAGCGCAAGCGGCTTTCCAAGGAAATCGAGAAGGCCGAGGGCGATCGCACGAAGGCGTCCAATTGGCTCGCGAACGAAGCGAACGTCGCGAAGTCGCCGGTGCACGTCGTTGAGCTCAACCGCGAACGGGTTGTGGAGGCCGAAGACCGCATCCAGCGGCTTCAGGCGGCGCTGAAACGGATCGAGGGTTAGCTGTTTTCGCTCACGGGCTTGTTCAGGTCGGAAAGCTCGGCTTGGCCGAGCTTTCCGACCTGCGCCCTCCAGGCGCGCTGGCGCGTTCAAGCGGAGCTTGGCTTCGCCAAGACGCGAGGGCGGGCCACTTGGCCCGGGTGCCCTTGGCGCCTGAGCCCTGCGGGCTGGCGAATCCTTAAGCGGCACGGCTCCCTGGAGGCAGGGATGCCTCGCGGATCTTGAGCACGCGAAGCTCGGCGAGCTTCCAGGTCATCCCACGCAGTTTCAGCAGGCCCACGTAGTGGCGCGTGGCGTTGTTGCGGTCCGCGATCTCGATTTCGAACGCGGTGGGCGAATGGAATTCCGCGCGCTTGACGCGCGACCAGAAGAGGTGCGCCCGCTCGTGCCAGGGGAGGGCTGCATCGGCGGCGGCCTGTCCGGAGACGTTTTCCCGGTAGAACTGGCGGACGTTGAAGAGTTGCGGCAGGCCCTCGGGCGTGACGTAGGCATCCACCATGCCGTCGACGGCGCGCCGCCCGATACCGGCCTTGATGCGTTGCCAGAGGCTGGGTTGCTCGGCGGCGGCGTTCGCGACGGGCACGGGGCCGGTGGCGAAGGCCATGAGCGAGCTGCGCAGCGTTTCGCGAACCGTCGGCCATTCGATCTTTTCGGCAAGGTAGGCGCTATCGCTGGTTCGCAGGGCCTCGCGAATGGACCATGCGGCGACGAACGGCGAGGCGACGTAGCTCATTGCGAGGAGGAGGGCGGCCGTCACCGCGATCAGCAGAGATTTCATCGGTCCTCCCGGCTCGCGCGTGCCGGCCCGGGCGCGGCATGTCGCTTTTTCTATATAAACCAATGATTTGGGCCGACTTCGGGCCGAGATATGTCGCTCGCGGAGGACCCTGCGCCTTCGAATGCGAGACAATAGTCATACAAATCAAAAGGTTGGCTGATCCCTGAATTGTGGCGGCCGCCTTAAAAGCTCCGGCCTCCGCATTTTTTTGGGCCTCGGAACAGTCTCAACACGGCCCATGATCGGCCGGGATCGGGTGCTAGAGATCCATCATCGGGAGCCGGCTGCGGTTAACTGTGTTCTCAAAGTCACGCCTTCGAGATCGTCCGTAAAATGGACGCGGCACTTAACCGATGTTGCCTCACGGCAACGAAATCCCCATCTGATGCCTCGTTTGAGCCACAAAGAAGGCGCAACGAAAAGTAGGAATGAACGGGAAGCTGCGGGGGCTTCAGGTTCGGAACCGGCGATCACCCTTCTTTTCGCGGGGCAAACGGCCGGTCCTTCATCGGAAGCGACCTTATTGGACATCACTTGGGGGACCCGCTCTTGAGCGGTGCTGCGCGTTGGTGCGTGGCAACGCAGAGAGTGTCTAAGAAGAAACGGAATGCACTGATGGACGCGAGGACGTTCGACAAATCGAAGTTGCCAAGCCGGCATGTCACGGAAGGTCCGTCGCGCGCGCCTCACCGGTCGTATTACTATGCCATGGGTCTCACCGAAGAAGAGATCCACCGTCCGTTCGTCGGCGTCGTGTCCTGCTGGAACGAGGCTGCGCCCTGCAACATCGCGCTTCAGCGCCAGGCGCAGTCGGTCAAGGCCGGCGTGAAGGATGCCGGCGGCACGCCGCGCGAGTTCTGCACCATCACCGTCACCGACGGCATCGCCATGGGTCACCAGGGCATGAAGTCGTCGCTCGTCTCGCGCGAGGTGATCGCCGATTCCATCGAGCTCAC